>NZ_JAWPOT010000001.1:0-526248 GCF_033344415.1 Vibrio sp. 1727 | reverse complement strand
GAAAGATGGGCTGACACCAACGAAGCCAGAACAACTGTGGGTTGCTGATATTACTTACTTGCCAACTCAAAATGGAGAGAGTTATCTCAGCTTGGTTACAGACGCTTATTCAAGGAAGATTGTTGGTTTTTATGTGGATGACAACATGAAAACTCAATCAGTTAAGCGGGCATTTATCTCAGCTCTCAGGCAACGGCAGAGTGAAGAAAAGCTAATACACCACTCAGATAGAGGCTCACAATACTGTTCGAAGGAATATCAAGATATCCATAAGAAACATAGAGTGACTTGCTCAATGACTGACGGGTATGACTGTTATCAGAATGCTTTAGCTGAGCGTGTAAATGGGATACTCAAAATGGAGCTCTTGCTGAAGAAACCGAAAGATCTGAAAGAAGCAAGGACGATGGTAGCAGAGTCCGTAGATATCTATAATCAAATGAGGCCTCATACGGCTTTAAAATACAAAACGCCCGATGAAGTACATCGAGCGTTTTAGTTAAAAAGTGTCAACCCATATCAGGACGGGTCATATTCGCCTATTTGACACAGGGAAAGGCCAACTACATGGCTTGTTCGGAAATCAAGTTATGTTTATTAAGTAGTCGATACATGGTTGCACGCGAAACTCCGAGCTCTTTCGCCGCATTTGAAACTTGACCAGAATGAGATTCCAAAACAACCAGCAACGCATCACGTTCACTCTTCTCACGGATTGATTTCAAGCTGCGCTTTGAGTCATTACGTTGAGGTAAATCTAAGTGATGCTCTTCAATCATTACGCTGTCGGACATTAATACCGCTCGCTTCACTTGGTTCATCAGCTCACGCACATTTCCAGGCCAGAAATAACGTGTCAGTGCCTTGAATGCATCCTCAGAAAAGCTTTTTGCTTGCGAGTTGTACTCTTTTGAGAACTCTTGTAAGTAGAAACGAGCCAGCAATGCGATGTCACTCGCACGTTCTTTCAAGCTAGGGACATTGATGCGCAAAACGTTGATGTAATGGTAAAGCTCTTCATTGAAGTCACCGTCAATCAAAGCTTTTTCAACATCTGACGAGTTAGCAGCAAGAATACGCACGTTAACCGCTTTTACGCCATCTTTGGTATCAATGGTGCCTTCTTGCAAGAATCTCAGCAGATTCATTTGCTGCTCTTTTGAAATGGTAAGAATGTCGTTAAACAACACGGTGCCGCCATCTGCTTGTTCAAGCAGGCATGCTTCCATATCTTCATCGGCGTTAATACCAAATACTTCAGCTTGGAAACGTTGTTCATTGAGTGCGCGACAGTTAATTGCCATAAACGGTTTATGAGAGCGTGAAGAGACTTTATGGATGGCCCTAGCAACCGCCTCTTTACCAGTCCCACTTTCCCCAGAAATCAGAATACTGACGTCCGTTGGACCAATGCGCTTCACTTGATCGCGTAAACGTTTCATCGGGATAGATTCACCGATCAAACCCATATCTAAACTGCTACCAAAACTAGGCCAAACTTTTTTCTCCAACTTAAGCATGCCAAGCTGGTGACCTATTGTGCTTAATAACTGTGCATCTGGGATCGGCGCTGTGAAAAAATCGATACAAAAGTTAACAATGAACTGGCATATGGTGTCAGTGCCAAGCTGAGATTCACGAATAAACGCTAACCAACGTACGTGTTTGTGAGAGCTGACTAAGTTCGCCAAACCATTCAAGCTGAACTCGTCATGGCTGAGATCAACAATACCGATACATGGACCAATATCTTCTAACAGCGTATTAGCTTTGCGTAAGTCACCTACTTGGTGACACTTCCAGCCCACTTGCTCCAGTACCGATAACCAAGGCTCATAAGTACCGCCAACTACCACAAGCGATCCCGGGATGGAATCCATCTTAAACTGCCCAGCCATTCTCTAACCCTTTTTCATTGTTAATAGAAATTTTGTGCCACAAACTTATCTTTGCGAGCGGGTAACATTATCGAGACTCCGCCCCCTCACGTCTGTCTCAGTATTAAGACTATGCAATAGATTGAGATTTGGCGAATGTTTATTTGCATATCCCATTAAAAGGCAAATGCAACAACTTGAATCAGCTTAACTAAAAGGCAAAAAAAACCACCCGAAGGTGGTTTTTTACTCATCCTATCGAATTACGCTTGCGGGCGCATTGCAGGGAATAAGATTACGTCACGGATAGTGTGCGTGTTAGTCAGTAGCATAACCAAACGGTCGATACCGATACCTTGGCCTGCTGTTGGCGGTAGGCCGTGCTCTAGAGCAGTGATGTAGTCTGCATCGTAGAACATTGCTTCGTCGTCACCAGACTCTTTCGCTTCAACCTGTGCTTTAAAGCGTGCATCTTGGTCTTCAGCATCGTTAAGCTCTGAGAAACCGTTCGCTACTTCACGGCCACCGATAAAGAACTCAAAGCGGTCTGTAAAGAACGGGTTGTCATCGCTACGACGAGCTAGTGGAGAGATATCTGCTGGGTAGCCAGTGATGAACGTAGGCTGCATTAGCTTAGGTTCTGCTGTTTCACCAAAGATCTCTTCAAGAAGCTGACCACATGTCCAGAAAGGTTCTACTTCAACGTGAACAGATTTCGCGATAGAAACCATTAGATCACGGTTTTGTAGGTCTTCTTCTGTTAGCGCTTGGATTTGCGCGTGGTCTGGGTTGTAGTGCTTGATTGCTTCGAACATGCTCATACGAGTGTAAGTACCACCAAACTCAACCGTTTCATCACCGTAAGGCATTGACGTTGAACCTAGAACTTCTTGCGCCACTGAGCTTAGTAGTTCTTCAGTTAGGTCCATCAGATCTTTGTAGTCTGCGTACGCCATGTAGAATTCCATCATTGTGAATTCTGGGTTGTGGCGTGGAGAAAGGCCTTCGTTACGGAAGTTACGGTTGATTTCGAATACGCGATCAAAACCACCAACAACTAGACGCTTCAGGTATAGCTCTGGCGCGATACGTAGGTACATTGGCATGTCTAGTGCGTTGTGGTGCGTGATGAATGGACGCGCACTCGCACCGCCAGGGATAACGTGCATCATTGGCGTTTCAACTTCCATGAACTGCTTAGAGATCATGAAGTTGCGGATTGCAGACATTACTTTAGAACGTACTACGAACGCTTGACGAGAGTCTTCGTTAACGATCAGATCAACGTAACGTTGGCGGTAACGCATCTCTTGGTCAGTTAGACCGTGGAACTTTTCTGGAAGTGGACGTAGTGCTTTGGTTAGCAACTCGTACTCTTCCATGTTCACGTATAGGTCACCTTTACCAGACTTATGAAGTGCACCTTTAACACCGATGATGTCACCGATATCTAGACCTTGGTATTTTTCTTTAAGTACTTTTTGAACCGCTTTGTCAGCGTAAGCTTGGATACGGCCAGAAGTTTCTTGAATTACCAAGAATGGACCACGTTTAGCCATGATACGGCCAGCGATTGCTACTACGTGGTTAAGCTCTTCTAGCTCTTCCTTCGTCTTTTCACCGAACTCTTTCTGAAGGTCGCCCGCTAGTGCGTCACGACGGAAGTCGTTTGGATGGCCGTTCGCTTTGCAGCTCTTTCGGATTGCATCCAGTTTAGCGCGGCGTTCAGCAATCAGCTTATTTTCTTCTAGTACAGTTTCGTTTTGAACAGCATCAGTCATTTTCGATGTATCCTGTTTTTGTCGGTGAAAAGCTTTATAGACCTGATTTCAGGCTAGCTTCAATAAATTTGTCCAGATCGCCATCAAGAACCGCTTGAGTATTACGGTTTTCAATGCCCGTACGGAGGTCCTTAATACGTGAGTCATCCAATACGTAAGAACGGATCTGGCTACCCCAGCCAATGTCAGACTTAGCGTCTTCATTAGCTTGTTTTTCCGCATTTTGCTTTTGCAATTCAAGCTCAAATAGCTTCGCTCGAAGCTGTTTCATTGCCTGATCTTTGTTCTTATGTTGAGAACGGTCATTCTGACACTGAACCACTGTGTTCGTAGGTACGTGCGTAATACGTACCGCAGATTCTGTGGTGTTTACGTGCTGACCACCTGCGCCTGACGCACGGTAAACGTCAATACGTAGGTCGGAAGGATTAATGTCGATGTCGATGTTTTCATCAATCTCTGGATAGATGAACGCAGAAGCAAATGACGTATGGCGACGACCGCCTGAATCGAACGGAGATTTACGAACAAGACGATGAACGCCCGTTTCAGTACGTAACCAACCGTACGCATATTCACCAGAGATGCGAACTGTTGCCGACTTAAGACCCGCGACTTCACCTTCAGAGACTTCAATCACTTCAGCTTTGAAGCCCTTCGCTTCTGCCCAACGTAGGTACATACGCAGCAGCATGTTAGTCCAGTCTTGTGCTTCTGTACCACCAGAGCCAGCTTGCAAATCGATGTAACAATCAGAGCTATCGTGCTCGCCAGAGAACATACGACGGAATTCAAGCTTTTCTAGCTTCTCTTCCAACTCAGCAAGTTCTGGTTCAATTTCGTCAAATGTTTCTTGATCTTCTTCTTCTACAGCCAGCTCAAGAAGACCTTCTACATCTTCCACACCTTGCTCTAGTAGATCAATGGTTTCAACAACCGCTTCTAGTGATGCACGCTCTTTGCCCAGTGCTTGTGCACGTTCTGGCTCGTTCCATACATCCGGCTGTTCAAGTTCTGCGTTGACTTCTTCTAAACGCTCTTTCTTAGCGTCATAGTCAAAGATACCCCCTCAGGACATTTGTGCGCTGAGACACGTCCTGCAGACGGTTTTTAATTGGATTGATTTCAAACATGTTTACTCAACATTTTAGAATAGAATTTAACCGAGAAATTCTACTGAAAAATGTGACCGAGATACAGGAAAATTTCGGATGAGAAATCAGATTGCGGTGAGAGAGAGCACGGTCATAAAATTTTACACCCACTTAGGGGCAACCGTACTCTATAAGAAAGGTTAATCTAGGTATTACTTAGCTTCGATATGGTCGATCATCAATTGCAATGATTGATTACCACGAAATTCATTCACATCCAGCTTATACGCGAGACGTACTGTTTTAACCGATGCATCTGGCCATCGACGTAGATCAACATTGAATGCAATACCGTCGATCATCACATTGGTAGGGTGACCTTTATAAAGCGGCTCTAACATCAATTTAAGATGCTTCTCACCCACCAGCTTTTGATGCAGTACTTTAAACTCACCATCAAAGATTGGCTCTGGGAAAGCTTGTCCAAAAGGGCCACCCGATCGCAGCTGTTCAGCAACATGCATAGAGAACTCTTCCGGCTTAAGTTCACCATCTGACATGATCACGCCTTTTAGCGCCGCTTCATCGAGTTCCTTTTTTACCACTTCATCAAACAAACGACTGAAACGCTCAAAATCCTGCTCTTTAATAGTTAAGCCTGCTGCCATAGCGTGTCCACCAAACTTGATGATCAAACCCGGGTTTTGTGTGTCGATGAAATCCAACGCATCGCGCATGTGTAGCCCCGGAATAGAACGACACGAGCCTTTAATCGTCCCTTCTCCGCCATCAGCAAATGCAATGACTGGACGGTGAAACTTCTCTTTAATGCGCGAAGCCAAAATACCAATCACACCTTGGTGCCAATCACGTTGGAATAAGGCTAAGCCATAAGGAAGCTCATTGCATTCACCAAACTGAAGGCGCTCACAGAAAGCCATCGCTTCTTGCTTCATGCCTTCTTCAATCTCTTTACGAGTTTGGTTCAAGCCATCCAATTCACTTGCCATGCGACGAGCAGCGTGGATGTTGTTACACATCAGCAGTTCAACACCGAAAGACATGTCATCAAGACGGCCTGCTGCGTTAATACGTGGACCTAAAGCAAAGCCAAAGTCAGACGCAACTAAACGACGCGCATCGCGCTTCGCGACCTCAATTAATGCTTGGATGCCGGGACGCGCTTTGCCCGCACGAATACGTTGCAAGCCTTGGTGTACAAGAATGCGGTTGTTTTCATCCAATGGAACGACGTCGGCGACGGTACCCAGTGCAACAAGGTCAATCAGTTCCATCAATTTGGGCTCTTGCATCCCCTGTTCTGCAAACCAATTGTGTTTTCGCATATGAACGCATAGTGCCATCATGAGATAAAACGCGACCCCTACACCCGCAAGCGCTTTAGATGGAAAGCTACAGCTCTCAAGGTTTGGGTTCACCATTGCATCCACATCAGGCAACACTTGTCCTGGCAAGTGGTGATCGGTAACAAGCACAGTAATGCCATTTTCTTTTGCGTAACGCACGCCTTCGATTGATGAGACGCCGTTATCCACCGTCATGATCATCTCAGCGCCAAGCTCTAGGGCTTGGTCAACGACTTCTGGGCTTAACCCATAACCGTCTTCAAAACGATTTGGCACTAGGTAATCCACATTGTGACTACCAAGCATACGCAGCGCGAGCACTGATAATGCTGAGCTTGTCGCGCCATCAGCGTCAAAATCACCGACAACGATGATGCGTTTTTGTTCTTTTATCGCCTGAAACAAAAGATCGACAGCTTGCTCAATCCCCCCGAGTTTTTGATATGAATGCAACCCACGGGCCGACGTTTCTAATTGTGAAAGATCCGTTATCCCACGGTTGATGTAGATACGTTTAAGAATCGGAGGAATGGAATCAGGAAGAAGGGAAAGATCTGGTTCAGGACGTCGTTGAATTTCTATCATGCTTGAAAGAGCCGACAACTTTGCCGGCTCTGCTCCTAAAGGATTATAGTTGCTTTAAACGTTTCAATAGCTCTGCAGGTGGTAGGTAGCCACCAACCATTTCGCCATTCGGTAAGAAGATTGCTGGCGTACCAGAAATACCCAATTGGCGACCTAGATTGTAATGCGCCTGGATGGTTTCGTTACACTGTTTCAAGTCTTTCGCAGGGTTATCAAATGTACGATTCACTTTCGCGTTGTGCATTGCCGACGCCGGATCTTCAGCACACCAAATCGTTGCCATTTGCTCTGCCACAGGGCCAGTTGCACCTTGGCGAGGGTAAGCCATGTAACGCACTGTAATACCTAGATCATTATAGCCTTGCATTTGGCTATGCAGACGCACACAGTAACCACAGGTGATATCAGTGAATACGGTCACAACATACTTTTCATCGTCGGCTTTGTATTCGATCATGCTATCGGAGAACTGAGCAATTTTCTCGGCGTTAAGCGGCGCTTGACGCTCTGCTATGACATCTTTGTAACTGCCATCATCATTAATGGCATAAAGCGTACCGGCGATAAAATGGCTACCATCATTTGAAGCAAACAGGATCCCGCCATTGGTTTGAATTTCCAATAAGCCAGCGACGTCTGATGGTTGAATATCAACGATAGATAAACCAAGCTTTGAGAACTTAGTTTTTAATGCTGCTTCATCAAAGCCGCTTTGTGCAGCTGGCGCCACTTGTTGCGCAGGAGTCTCCGTTTGAGCCTGACTTTCTTCTGCACCACAAGCGGTAACAAAAAATGGTAAAGTCAGCAGAGTTAGTCGGCGTAATACGCTCATGAAATTCACCTTAATGTAAAATCGTTTTTCCAAGAAGACATGGATGAATCTAACCATTGTTATGCTCTTGGGTGGTGTTGACTGTGGATCTGCTTCAATCGTTCAGTCGCCACGTGAGTATAAATTTGCGTGGTCGATAAGTCACTATGTCCTAAAAGCATCTGTACGACCCTGAGATCTGCGCCATAGTTCAATAAATGCGTGGCAAAGGCATGACGCAGTACGTGCGGCGACAGCTGATCAGTATCAATCCCTGCTATCAAAGCATAGTACTTAATACGGTGCCAAAACGTCTGACGAGTCATCTGTCTTGCGCGTTTACTAGGAAAAACAATATCAGATGATGTATCACCAAGTAACGCAGGACGCCCTTGTTGAATGAACGTCTCGATCCAATCGACCGCGTTTTCCCCCATAGGAACCAGGCGTTCTTTACCACCTTTACCAGTCACGCGCACCACCCCTTGGCGCAAGCTAACATTTTCCATGGTCAAACTGACGAGCTCTGTCACACGCAACCCTGTCGCGTAGAGTAGCTCTAGCATCGCTTTATCGCGCAATTCTATAGGGTCATTCGGGTCTGGCGCTTCGAGCAACGCGTCCACTTGCTCTTCACTAATATCTTTGGGTAAACGTTGTGGCAGTTTAGGACTAACCAAAAGCGCACTCGGGTCATCAGCACGCACCTTCTCACGATGCAGGTATTGAAATAAACGACGAATAGCCGACAACATACGCGCACGGGACGTCTGTTTGTAATCTAAGTCTACAAGGTGGCTTTGATATTCTTGCAAGCCAGACAAACTGATAAAATCAAGACGGTATCGATGTTTTTCCATCCACACGAGCAGCTTCATTAAATCGTTTCGGTAGGAAGCCAACGTGTTCTCTGATAGGCCACGCTCCATCCACATCGCATCTAAGAATTGCTCAACAAGCGAAAAATCTTGTTGATTGACAGGCTGTTGTGCCGTCATGAATGCTTCCTTATCTGTTTATATTTACAGTATTTAGATTAAAGCACCTGCCAATCCAATACCATAAAAAATCATCCCACATAGGATATTCGCTGCAATCTTCCTCAATTTATGGTTAGAATCTTCCACAACAGCAACACAAATAACGACGAATATAATGAAAATCGGACTCTTTTACGGCTCAACGACCTGCTACACCGAAATGGCAGCAGAGAAAATTCGTACCCTTATTGGTGAAGACCTTGTCGACATTCACAATGTGAAAGAGACACCGTTATCACTAATGGCGGACTACGACTTATTACTCCTTGGCATCTCAACTTGGGATTTTGGTGAAATTCAAGAAGATTGGAACGCGATTTGGCAAGACATCGCGACCACGCCACTGAAAGGCAAAGTTGTAGCGCTGTTTGGTCTGGGTGACCAAGAAGGTTACGGAGAGTGGTATTTAGATGCGATGGGCTTACTTCACGATGAATTACAAGCCACAGGCGCAACCTTTATCGGTTACTGGCCAAATGAAGGCTACGAATTTGAAGCATCGAAAGCATTGATCGAAGATGGCAGCAAGTTTGTTGGACTTGCGTTAGATGAAGACTCACAGTACGAACTGAGTGATGAACGCATCGAAAAATGGTGTGAACAAGTTCTTGTGGAATTCCACGACACGCTTTGATAGCGCAAACACGTAATCATTAAAAAAGTAAAAAGCCCGATGAAGTAATTCATCGGGCTTTTTATTATCTTGATAACGCGAAGTGATTACGCGGTTTCTTGTGCTAGCTCTGGGCGAGGTTTCGCGATGAAGAACATGCACACGATAGCCGCAAATGTTGGAAGCACCCAACCCATGCCGACTTCGAATAGTGGCAACATGTTAAACGCAGAAACATCAATACCCGATACTTTTGCCGCATCAACCAACGCAAACAGTAGAGATACAAGCAGTACTGCACGGTAAGCAAAGCGTGGATTCGGCAGTTTGCTGCGCACAAATGTTAGTGCAACCAACGCAATCGCCACAGGGTACAGCGCAAACAATACTGGCACTGACAGAGAAATCAGCTGCGCAAGACCAACGTTTGCAACCAATGCACAAACAGAACCATTAATCAGTACCCATTGCTTGTATGACAGTGGTGTTTTCGAGCTGAAGAAATCTGAACACGCAGAAATCAAGCCAATCGCGGTTGTCAGACACGCTAGCAATACGATGACAGACAGAACGATTTGACCGTATGGACCAAACAACGCTTGAACGTATTGGCTAAGCACTAGGCCGCCATTATCAGCACCAGCAGCAACAGTTGCACTCGTCGCACCTAAGTAAAATAGTGAGATGTAAACAAACGCAAGACCAGCAGCAGCAATACAACCTGCATAGATCAGATATTTAGTAGTAGCAGAGCGCTCAGTAATGCCTTTGCCGCGCAGTGCATCAACCATCAGCATACCAAACATCAATGACGCGAACGTATCCATTGTGTTGTAGCCTTCTAAGAAGCCTTTGGTCAGAGGCTGCGTTAGGTATTCACCGTGCGCGCCAATCATATCGCCCTGAGGATCAAGGAAGACAGCGACAGCAAGAATGATCAAACCAACGAACAATGCTGGTGTCAGTACTTTACCGATAAGATCGATCAAACGGCCTTGGAACCATGAGAACATCATCGCTGCGATAAAGAAGATCACTGAGAACGCTGTCAGATGCGTTTGTGACGCCTCAAGGAAGAAAGGTTTCACCGCCATCTCGTAAGCCACTAGGCCAGTACGAGGCGCTGCAAACGCAGGACCAATGATGATGAAAATCAGTGCAGCCATAAGAACTGCCGCTTTTTTCGGAAGATCTTGCGTCAAGTGATCCCAAGAACCACCAGCAACAGCAATAGCAACGATAGTAATAAGAGGTAGACCTACCGCTGTTAGCAAGAAACCAAACATAGCTGGCATTAAGTTTTCACCCGCTAACTGACCCGCTAGAGGTGGAAAGATAATATTGCCCGCACCTAAAAAGAACGCAAATAGCATAAAGCCTACTGCGATAATATCTGTTAGTTTTAACGTCTGCTTCACAGATAACCCTTGTCTTTTAATTAATGAATGTTGTGTATGCTTAGACCACTTTTTGTATACCTAAAGTCAATAAGTACACGTGGTTCAATCTATAAAATTTTCGCCGCATAATGACGAAAGACTCATCATTTGGCAACCTTTAAGAAAAAAACACCATATTAATTTAGTTTTCAAACTTAAAAGCAGTGGATATAACCAGATCCAAATAACAGACCAGTTCTTTATCTCGATCAATTAACAATACAATTTAATAACCAACAAAACAACAATCTATACAATTAATAAACAATAGAGCAATCTACTTAATTATTGAGCAAATATAAAACAATCATGAAGAACAAAAAACTGAAAACTAAAGGCTTCAATTTTAAGCAATTTTGTATTGAGGGCGGCGAGAGTGGTATGCCAGTCAGCACAGATGGGGTAATGCTTGGTGCTTGGATTCAAAGCCCTAACGACGCTAAAATTCTCGATATTGGGACTGGCACTGGCCTGCTTGCCCTGATGTGTGCTCAACGCTTTACGGAAGCTCAAATAACCGCGGTCGATATCGAATTAACAGCCGTTGCTGCCGCGCAAAAAAATATGGCCCAGTCTCCTTGGTCAGATCGTGTAAGTGTGCATCACACCGACATACTGCACTTTACGCCGACACATCCATTCCAACGCATCATTTGTAACCCGCCCTACTTCAACAACGGCGAGCAATCGAAACACAGTCAACGTGCAACCGCGAGGCACACTGATACGCTAGGCCATAACGCATTGCTACAGCGTTGCTATCATTTGCTTGATGACGAAGGGAGAGCTAGTTTTGTGTTGCCAATCACCGAAGGCGAGCAGTTCATTGAGCTAGCATTAAACCAAGGTTGGTATCTATCGAGGATCTGTCGTGTGCAACCATCAGAAAAGAAACCAGTACACCGACTGTTATTTGAACTGTCAAAACGACCTTGCGATTTGCAGACGTCACATTTAATTATCCGTTCAAATGACGGCTATAGTGATGATTTCATCCAGTTAACCCGCGAGTTTTATCTTAAGATGTGAAATAACATGTGATCCTTATCACCAATCACTTTATAATGTGCGACCTTTTTGTATTCTATGCTGTTGTGGCGAACCATTAACCAAGCTTTGCTTGTGGAGAACTCATTGTGATCAGAACCTTTGCTGAACTTGATCTAGACCAAAACCTACTTGAAGCCATTGAAGAGATGGGTTACGAACGCCCAACAAAAATTCAGGCAGAAGCGATTCCACAAGCGTTGGACGGTCGTGACATTCTAGCGTCAGCGCCAACAGGAACTGGTAAAACGGCCGCCTTCGTCCTGCCAGCATTGCAATACTTGCAAGACTTCCCTCGTCGTAAGCCTGGGCCTGCGCGTATTTTGATCCTAACGCCTACTCGCGAACTGGCGATGCAAATTGCCGATCAAGCACGTGCTTTGGCAAAAAATACCAAACTCAACATTTTCACCATCACTGGTGGTGTTCAGTACCAAGAGCACGCCGACATCCTTGCAACAACGCAAGACATTGTGGTTGCGACACCTGGCCGTTTAAAAGAATACATTGATGCAGAACGTTTTGATTGTCGTGCAATCGAATGGTTAATCCTTGATGAAGCAGACCGTATGCTAGATATGGGTTTTGCTCCTACTGTCGATCGCCTATCGAACGAATGTCGCTGGCGTAAGCAAACCCTTCTGTTCTCAGCAACGTTAGAAGGGAAAGGCGTAGAAGGCTTTACCGCAGATCTGTTGAATGACCCAGCAGAGATTGATGCAAAATCGCCGCTGCGTGAGCGTAAGAAAATTGCTCAGTGGTACCACCGAGCTGATGATGCAGAACACAAACTGGAATTACTAAAACACATTATTACTCAGCAGGCTGAACGCACCATCGTCTTTTTAAAGACTCGTGAGCGTTTGGCTGAGCTACGAGCGCAGCTTGAAAGCGCACAGATTCCATGTTCTTGGATTCAAGGTGAAATGCCTCAAGATCGTCGTAATAATGCGATTTCTCGCTTCCGCGATGGTACTGTGAACGTGCTGCTCGCGACGGACGTTGCTGCGCGCGGTATCGATCTTCCGGATGTATCACACGTTATCAACTACGACATGCCACGCACGGCTGATGTTTACCTTCATCGTATCGGCCGAACTGCTCGCGCAGGTAAGAAAGGTAACGCTATCTCAATCGTAGAAGCACACGACCAACCAATGATGGATCGCGTTGCACGTTACGTGAAAGAAGACATCAAAGAGCGTTTCGTGAAAGAGATGCGTCCTAAACACAAAAAGCCCGTGTTTAAGAAGAAAAAGAAAAAAGACGACAAGAAAAAAGTAGCGAAAAAGAAAACCGCTAAGAAGAAGTAATCTTGTTGGGGCCAAGTAGCTCAAGCTAGAAAATAACAAAGGGTTGGCAATGCCAACCCTTTTTTCGTTTGTGCTGAAAGAGATTAACGTCGATTACGTCTCAATCAGCTTTATTTTTGCTCTTCGCGTTTAAATACTAACTCTGTTGGCGTCGATTCATCTTCCACAAAGTAGTAACCCGCCGTATCAAACTTAGTCAGGTCTGCCACGCTCTCAACACGGTTTTCAATGATGTAACGCGCCATCATACCGCGCGCTTTCTTCGCGTAAAAACTGATGACCTTGTATTGACCATTCTTACAATCTTTGAATACTGGCGTGATCACTTGCGCATCTAAATTCTTTGGCTTAACCGCTTTAAAGTATTCATTTGATGCAAGGTTGATAAGGACATTATCACCTTGAGCAGAAATCGCTTCGTTAAGCTTGTCCGTAATAACATTGCCCCAAAACTGGTACAAGTTCGTACCTTTGTCGTTTGCAAGCTTGGTACCCATTTCAAGACGGTATGGCTGCATCAAATCAAGTGGTTTTAGTAAACCATAAAGACCCGATAGCATACGCAGATGATCTTGAGCATATTCGAAGTCCGCTTCAGATAAACTTTCGGCGTCTAGCCCTGTGTAAACGTCACCTTTAAATGCAAGAATAGCTTGTCGAGAGTTTTCCGTGGTAAACGTTTCACTCCACTCTTGGAATCGGCCCACATTTAAATCGGCAATCTTGTCGCTCACTTTCATTAAAGAGGCAACATCAGCAGGAGTCAGTTTGCGGCAAACATCGATAAGCTCTTTTGAGTATTCGACCAACTCAGGTTGAGTAAATTTTTCTGTCGCTAACGGAGACTCGTAATCAAGAGTCTTCGCTGGAGAAACTACGATAAGCATGACTTTCCCTTCTCTAATTTTGTTTTTAATAGGGTACAAAAAAAGCCATGCATTGTCTGCATGGCTTTTTACATCGTACTAATAGCTTTCAACTATGAGTGATAGCTCACTTAGTCTTTTTTATCGTTGTACCAAATGCCTTCTTCAAGCTGAGATTTCAGCTCTGGGAAATCATTCGCATCAAATGTTGGCACTTTGCCTTCACCAAGCTGGCGATTGTAATCTTTGGCCAGTTTAATCACGATGCCAGATAGCAAGATGATCGCCACCAAGTTGACTATCGCCATCAGACCCATAGAGACGTCAGCAAGCGACCATACGACTGGTAACGAAGCTAGTGCACCAAACATCACCATACCAAGAACAATAACGCGGAAAATGCTTAAGCCCGCTTTATGATTGTGCTCTAGGAAGATTAAGTTCGTTTCAGCATACGAGTAGTTTGCAATGATTGAAGTAAACGCAAAGAAGAAGATTGCCACAGCAACAAAGATGCCGCCCCAATCGCCAACTTGTGAGCTCAATGCACGCTGAGTTAGCTCGATACCCGTCACTTCTGTTGCTTGACCGACATACTCACCAGACATCAGGATGATAGCCACTGTTGCAGAACAGATAACGATCGTATCCATGAACACGCCTAGCATCTGTACGTAACCTTGAGACGCTGGGTGTGGTGGGTAAGGTGTTGCTGAAGCTGCCGCGTTAGGTGCAGAACCCATACCTGCTTCATTCGAGAATAGACCGCGCTTGATACCGTTAATCATTGCCTGTGCAATTGCGTAGCCAAGACCACCTGCTGCTGCTTCTTGCAGACCAAATGCACTCTTAAAGATAAGCATCAATACATCAGGTAATTTCTCTAGGTTAGAGAACATGATGAACAGCGCTAGGGCTAGATAAAGTAGTGCCATGATCGGAACGATCATCTCAGCAACTCTTGCGATACGCTTGATGCCACCGAAAATAACAATTGCAGACAGTAAAACAACGGCAATACCGACATACAGGTTATTCCAACCAAATGCGTTGCTCATTGCATTGGCAATTGAGTTAGCTTGTACGGCGTTGAATACCAAACCAAAAGCGATGATTAGGAAAACTGAGAACAACACGCCCATCCAACGCATGCCCAGGCCTTTTTCCATGTAGTAGGCAGGGCCACCACGGTAGTTGCCATCATCATCTTTGGTTTTGTATAGCTGCGCCAGTGTGCTCTCAGCAAACGATGTTGCCATACCAAGCATTGCAATCAGCCACATCCAGAAGATCGCACCAGGACCACCCGCAGTCAATGCAACTGCAACGCCCGCCATGTTACCTGTACCAACACGTGCAGCAAGACTAGTACAAAGCGCTTGGAAAGAGGAAATACCAGCTTTGTCTGCTTTACGGCTGTTCTTAAGAACAGAGAACATGTGGCCGAAATGGCGGAACTGAATGAACCCTAATCGAACGGTGAAGTAAATACCAACACCAACAAGAAGATAAACCAGAATCGAGCCCCAGAGGAGATCGTTCATCAAATTGATTAAGTCTGTCATGTGTACCTCAAAGTGAGTTGCGCCAGTCTATGCGTCCTAGCCATCCACCAAATTGCCTGCTAAGTGTCAAAGTGTGCTTAGCTTTTTAAGTAATGTTTATGGGCAATCTAGAATCGTAAACGTCGCTTCATGCATCCATTTTACGTACCAGCGTATTTTTTGACGGGCGGATAATGCAACCTAGGAGCGCAAAAATCAATATGCAACAATAAGAATAACATTGTTATTTTTCACTATAAAGTCACCAAAAAATAACATAAATAGAAGACTTAACACTCAAACTGCGCAACATTTCAATTACCAAACACCAACATAAATAATTATTCTTCATTAAATGGAATGGCAAACCGTATAAACAAGAACAAGCTAGTATTCACAAGGTGTTACATAAATTTACGCTAGTGACTTACCATCTAATTGAACACTATTTCATCAAACTGATTTTATGCAACTTTAACCTTTGCGCAGTGCACCCATTCATCAAATCGAATTAACATAGAAAATCTCTCTATTTAATCGTTTTCTTGAGATCGTTTGTGCATTTTTTATCCACATCGTTGCAATAAAAAGTGTGATTTTGAGAATATTTTTGCACGAAAATGTCATGCTACCGACACAAATGCGAAATATATCATGGTTATTCTCACGGCTATTGTGGTACTAAAAAAACTCCACAAGGACTGGTTACAACAGTTTAGCTTAAGAAAGGTAAAGGTGGCTTATGGAAGGCTTTCAACTAGATGACATTTTTAATCTGGATACTACCTCAACAACCAAATCTCGTGCCAAACCAGTAAAGCGAAAGTGGCGTGAAATAGAAGAGATGAACGACAGACGCAATTTGCTTAAAGAGCTGCGCGAACTTGATGTCTGTACCGATTATAACTTGGAAGACATTAAACTCTAATTCAAACAAAAGGCACCTTACAGGTGCCTTTTGTTTTTTGTTTTTTGTTTACAGTGACCGTAAACACCGTGAGTTTATGTACCAAGGTTTAAGTATGAATACCATTATTACTCAATGAGAATCTTCCGTACTTTTTGCCGAGAAATATGCACACTAAATTTTCGGTTGATTCCCAATAAATAAGAAATGTATCTCACAAACCCGAGAGACGGCTTTCGCTCGCTCAGGTTTCATCATTCAGTCTTAAACATATTCAGTATCACTTTGACGAACACGTTCGGCCAACTGCTTATAACGATCAGCAATCGTGTCACCAAACACAGGATCATCCTCACTGACGCTCCATAAGCTCTCGACATGCTGCCAATCTTCTGTGGTAAATAACTCTTCAATGAGAGGCAAAATTTTTCGCTCTTCTAGCTCCAAGTGGTGCCTTTGCGATTCTATGAAATCTTCTAGGTGAGCGACAAACATGTCTTGTGGCACAACAGCATCCTGAAGGATCATCTCTATCACGGATGAAAACTCTTTGGTTTTACTCGCTAACTCTAGATGTTCTTTCTCTAAATTTTCCATGGTTTGTTGCTTACCATAGTGTTCAAGAAAGTGGTGATAGAGGATATCTTCTTTCGGGTGGTGTACTTTCTCCGAATGATTAGAGAGGTAATCAACAATCTCGCTTACTAACGCATAGTTGATTACACGTTCTTTTTTTATCTCATTAAGCTTATGGCGCAGTATCGCCAACAGACGAACCATATAACCATGTTCGCGTCGAATTCTTTCGATCATCATAGCGTCTCTCCTTAACACCTACTTTTAGTAAGTGTACATGAGAAATTTACTATCAGCCTCGAGCGTGCTCAAAAAAACAGCGATCATACCATCCATGATCGCTGTCTCTTCATTTATACCGTTAATGGCAAATGCCAGTTAATTGGTGCTTTTTCTTGTGATGTAAGCAACTGGTTTGCTTGAGAGAAATGCTTACAACCGAAAAAGCCTCGATGTGCAGAAAGTGGCGATGGGTGTGGGGCAGCTAACACATGGTGCTTATTGCGATCGATAAAACGACCTTTCTTCTGTGCATGTGAACCCCACAGCAAGAACACTACACCTTCTTGATGCTGATTAATGGCTTCAATCACTCGATCAGTAAACGTTTCCCAACCTGTCTTTGAATGTGAATGCGCTTTACCTTGCTCCACCGTTAATACCGTATTGAGTAACAATACGCCTTGTTCAGCCCAGCTTTGCAAAAAACCATGCTGAGGGATTTGGAAACCTTCAATATCTTGCGCCAGCTCTTTATACATATTAACCAGTGACGGTGGCGTTTTAATGCCAGGAAGTACAGAGAAACACAGGCCATGCGCCTGATTTGGGCCGTGGTATGGGTCTTGTCCTAGAATCACGACCTTAACGTCTTTGAACTCGGTAAAACGAAACGCGTTAAAGACATCTTTTGCGGGAGGAAAAATAGCTTTGCCTGCGGCGCGTTCGGCTTCAACAAAATTCAAGGTGTCTACAAAGTAGCTCTGCTTTTTCTCTTCGCCGATCACATCGTGCCAAGTGGGTGACTGATTCATGGAAAGTTCCTGTCCTAAATTTTGCTTCTATTCTAACGAGCGAAACTCAAACAAACAAAAACTTACCACGAACTTGAGACAAGTAATAAAAGACTAATGCTTCTGTGGCGTTCGAAAATGCCCCTGTCCGGTAATGTGACGATTAGGCATCGGTAAGCGAAGCACGCGACGAGTGAAAGCATAAGGAGTAAAAGAGAGTGGTCGAGACATGTTGGCATCCTTCTTTGCTAATTCAGAGATTGATGTTCAATGACTAAGAAAGAAAGGTGCCAACTTTGTGGTTACGCCATTAACTGGCAATGGCCGCTAAATGGAATTGACGCAACGTGTTGATCTCTTGCTGCCAAATATCTGGATCAATTGTTTCCAAAATCAGAGGGATACCATCAAAACGAGGGTCTTTCGCGATGTACTCAAAGCAATCCCACCCGATCTCTCCTTTACCTAGCGAATGGTGGCGATCTACTTTGCTGGCAAACTCTACTTTTGAATCATTTAGATGCATTGCTCTTAAATAGTGCATACCTACGATACGGTCGAACTCTGCAAAGGTGCGCTCGCAATCTTCTTTTGTACGTAAGTCATAACCAGCCGTAAAGGTATGGCAGGTATCAATACAAACGCCGACACGATCTTTATCTTCCACTTGCTCGATGATTTCAGCAAGGTGCTCAAACTTCCAGCCTAAGTTAGTGCCTTGACCTGCCGTATTCTCGATAACAGCGATCACATTCGGCACCGCTTTATGCGCAAGGTTGATCGACTCGGCGATCGTTGCGAGGCACTCCTGTTCAGAGACTTTCTTTAGGTGACTACCCGGATGGAAGTTAAGCAAAGTCAGCCCCAACTGATTACAACGCTCCATTTCATCAATAAATGCCGCGCGGGATTTATTCAGCTTTTCTTCTTCCGGCGCACCCAAGTTAATCAGATAAGAATCATGGGGAAGAATATGCCCTGCTCCGAAACCCAGCATTTTACAGTTCGCTTTAAACGCACTGATGGTTTTTGCTTCTAAAGGCTTCGCCACCCACTGGCGTTGGTTTTTTGTAAATAGTGCGAAGGCATTCGCGCCAATTTCACGAGCTCTCAACGGAGCTTGATCGACCCCACCAGCAGCAGAGACATGTGCACCAATGAGTTTATTCCCAAGCTTGTTTTTCATGTTTGTCATTTAATCACTTTAGACTTTCAGTATTGCTACCTAAATACAGATAGTTGCGTTAACCAGTTTAAACTTTAATCTCAATTTGTAGTAAATTTACAACAAAACTAGTTATTAAATATTTTTTATATTATCAAATAAATTGTAATTAGTTTGTTTTCAAAGGTTTTATTGATTTAACTCAATAAAATCACCTTAATAAAAATAATGTTTTTGGTTGTTTTTTGACTTAAATCAATATTAAAATAGTGGATATTAGCTATATAATACTCAGCTCAACGAAAATTCGAAAATTAACACCAATAATCACCACGTAAGTGGTCTAGGAGATAGTGATGATCCAAGGTATCCAAATTACAAAAGCGGCAAACGACGACCTACTAAACTCTATCTGGCTATTAGATAGCGAAAAAAATGAAGCTCGTTGTGTTGCTGCAACTGCTGGCTACGAAGCAGACCAAGTTATCGCAATCAGCGACCTAGGTGAATACGAAAGCCGTGAAGTTGCAATCGAAACTGCTCCTCGTATCGAAGGCGGCCAACACCTAAACGTGAACGTGCTTAAACGCGAAACACTAGAAGATGCAGTTGCACACCCAGAGAAATACCCACAACTAACTATTCGTGTTTCTGGTTACGCAGTACGTTTTAACTCGCTAACTCCAGAGCAACAACGTGATGTAATCGCTCGTACTTTTACTGAGACTCTATAATCTCTCAGTAAACTAGCTCGCTAGAATTTAAAAAGCTTGGTCAGCAATGACCAAGCTTTTTTTGTTTCAGAATCCTTCTAAACCCTTTCTATAATGGAAAGCAACTCGCCTCTAAGGTGCATTTCTTTGCGAAGGATCTTTCTGAAACGCTTGCGCTAAAGAGGTTGGATCAAGCCTATCTCTTTGCAGTGACGCCCCTTCTGCCCACCAAATCAATTGATGCATAGTGCGATTCATATAGTTGTCCCACTGCGTCTGCTCCGACTCATCCGCAGCAACGCCCTGCTCATCAAACACTTCTTGCGCTTTCGGAATGTGGATCATCGCAGAGACAGGTAGACATCCAAGTTCAGATAAGAAGGTACGCATAGAAACGGCAGCTCTAACACCACCCCATTGTCCGGCAGAATAGGTCACGATAGCACTCGGCTTGTAAGAAAACAGCGAACTGCCGAAATGGTTAAGCGTGTTCGCCAGAGCAGGACTCATCGAATGGTTATATTCCGGGCTAACCATCACATACCCATCCGCATGTTTGATTTTGTCTGCCAGCTCACTTAGGTTCTGCGGAACTTTAGAGCGGTGATAAGCAAACTCGGGCTTAAACACATCACCAAAGTCGTAATTCAAAGGGTCGATGATTTCGACCGTATGTTGCGAATGTTGACTCGCGATGAGTTTTTCACACGCTTTACTGACTCGCATTCCTAAACGGGCTGGTCGTGGTGGCGTGCTGTCTCTCACTGAGCCAAGAAAAATCAAAAAATGCATGCTTCTCTTTCCATCTCATTTAGTTAAGTTCGTTTCTCAATCATAAAGAGAGTCAAAACTTACCGACAATAAAAAAGGTGAATGATTACTCATTCACCTCTCGTTATTTCTGTTTTTGATACTTACTATACTTTAAAGCTTACTGCACGCGGCGCAGTACTTGTTTCAATGCGTCAAAGTCTGCGTCGAGCTCTTCCGATAGCAGCTCCATCGCAGCGTGCTTCGCTAGTGGCGCAGGAAGCTCGATATCGGATTCTAGAATATCATCCACGACTTCTTTGAACTTCGCAGGGTGAGCAGTACATAGGAACAGACCGGTTTCACCGTCTTGCAATTGTTCTTCAAGCACTCGGTAAGCAATCGCACCATGCGGTTCGCATAGGTAGCCTAGAGCATGTAAATCTTTCACTGACTGTGCGCTTTGCTCATCAGATACTGCGCCTTTACCTAACGTCTCCAAGCCCCACTCTTTCACGCGGCACAGCTCTTCAATACGAGGCCAGTTGTTTGGTTGGCTCACGTCCATCGCGTTCGATGTTGTTGCGACTGTTGGTTTTGGCTCCCACTTACCTGTTTCTAGGTAGCGAGGAACAGTGTCATTGGCATTAGTTGCCGCGATAAAGCGTTTGATAGGCAAGCCCAGCGCTTTTGCCAGTAGACCAGCAGTTAGGTTACCAAAGTTACCACTTGGTACTGATACCACTAGGTTTTCACGCTCTTGCTTGCTCATTTGCGCAGCTGCTTCAAAGTAGTAACAGATTTGCGCCATCAAACGGCTGATGTTGATTGAGTTTGCAGAGTTCAGACCGATCTCTTCACGCAGTGCTGAATCATCAAAAGCTTGCTTAACCAGTGCCTGACACGCATCGAAGTCGCCATCGATCGCGACAGTGTGAATGTTTTTACCAAGCGTACAGAATAACTTCTCTTGCAGTGGGCTGATTTTTCCTTTCGGGTAAAGAATCACAACATTGATGTCTTCCATACCGTAGAAAGCATGCGCAACGGCTGCGCCAGTATCGCCAGACGTTGCCGTCAGAATGGTGATCTTGCCGCCGTCCGAAACCGCAGCAAGAGATTGCGCCATAAAGCGACCACCAAAGTCTTTAAACGCAAGCGTTGGACCATGGAACAGTTCCAGTGCATAAACACCGTCTTTTACTTGGTTGATAGGCGCAGGGAATTGAAACGCAGCATCAACAAGGGCATTCACTTGCTCCTCTGTAAGTTCATCTCCAATTAACGCCGATAGAATCTTAGTGCTACGAGAGACAAAGTCTTCTGCAAGCAGCGCATCGATATCTTCAAATTTTGGTAATTCCGATGGAAAAAATAGACCTTGGTTACGGCCTAACCCTTGGCGAACGGCTTGGCCAAAGGAAACTTGTTCATCATTTTCTTTTATATTGTAAAGCTTCATAGCTCACTTCCTGTTACTTTCGAACCCTGCTTATCTAGACGACAAACGTGGACGAATCCTTCTTCGTTTTGTACGTAGTTTTGTTCTAACCAGCGAGCAACTCGCTCAGCGACATCTTTCTCTTTGCAAATACTGAACAGTGTCGGACCACTGCCAGAAATACCGGTTGCCAATGCACCCGCAGACGCTGCGTATTGACGTGCATTCGCAAAACCTGGAAGCAGTTTCTCACGATACGGTTCTGCGATCACGTCTTTGATCATTTTTGCAGCAAGTTCTGGCTGACCAGAATGACACGCATGAATAAAGCCCGCAAGGTGGCGACCATGAGCGATGATATCTTGTCGGCGGTATTGAGATGGTAGGATCTCACGCGCTTCCGCCGTTGATACCTTGATACCCGGATACGCCATCACCCAGTACCAATCATCAAAGCAAGGCACTTCTTGACTGATGATACCCAACTCTTCAAGCATCAGTTGCACACCACCAAGGTAACATGGCGCAACGTTGTCGTAGTGAATACCACCAGAGATCTTGCCTTCCATCTCTCCCATCAGCGCTAGTAATTCTGTCTCGTTAAGTGGCTGTCCATGGAATCGGTTCAATGCATCTAATGCAGCAACGATAGAACATGCACTTGAGCCTAAACCAGAGCCAATTGGCATGTTCTTTTCTAGCGTCATCTCAAGTGGTTTTAGCTCAACGCCTTTTTTGTCTAACTCACAAGCAAACACGAGCCAACAGTCGTAGACGATGTTCTCTTTTGGTTCAGTTGGCAATTTCTCAACAAAATCACCCGCCGTTTTAAGGCTGAACGGATCAGCCCCAGATTTCACCAATACACGGTCACCCAATAGTGTGCCATCCACTGGAGACACGGCAGCCCCCAGCACATCAAAGCCAACGCTTACATTACCAATTGATGCTGGGGCATAAACCACTACATCCATATCACTTGAACTCATTATTGTTATACCCCTAGTTTCCAACCTAAAGTACGCATCACGTCAGAAAATACACCCGCAGCCGTTACTTCGGTGCCTGCACCATAGCCACGTAACACTAGTGGGATTGGCTGATAGTAACGGCTGTAAAATGCCAGTGCGTTTTCACCGTCCTTGATTTTATACATTGGATCGTTTTCATCCACCGCTGCGATGCTTACTGTGCACTTGCCCTCATTAATTTCACCAACGTAGCGCAGTACTTTGCCCTCTTCCGCTGCCTTTGCAGATAATTCTTTAAAGTAGGCGTCTGCTTCAGGTAAACGCGCCATAAATTCATCAACGCTACCAGAATCATCAAAACCTGGTGGCAGTGCTTGATCAACCACAACGTCTTCTAGTTCTAGAGACATGCCTGCTTCACGAGCTAGGATCAGAAGCTTACGCGCGACATCCATACCAGAAAGATCATCACGAGGATCCGGTTCAGTAAAACCATTTTCTTTTGCGATATTAGTTGCTTCACTTAGGCTCATACCTTCATCTAACTTACCGAAGATGTATGACAGAGAGCCAGAAAGAATACCGCTAAAGCGCTCTAGCTCATCACCCGCTGAGATTAGGTTTTGCAGGTTTTCGATTACCGGTAGACCCGCCCCCACAGTTGTTTCGTACATCAGCTTGCGACGAGAGCTGCGCGCAACATCGCGAAGCTGATGGTAGTAAGCCATGCTTGCTGTGTTTGCTTTTTTATTTGGTGTAACGACATGGAAACCAGCAGCTAAGAAATCAGCGTATTGATTCGCGATATCTTCACTTGATGTACAGTCAACCAATACTGGGTTGATGATGTGGTTACGTTGAACCAAAGAAATCAAACGCGCTAGGCTGAACTCTTCTGTCGCTGCCGACATACGATCACGCCAATGATCGAGTGGCAGACCTTCACTATCAAGCAGAAGACCTTTGCTGTTTGCCAAGCCACACACGCGAATAACGATGCCTTTTTCCGCAAGCTTCGCCTGTTGACGCTCGATCTGATCCACCAGCTCACCACCAACGCCGCCAATACCAACCACGAATACGTCTAAGAAGTGCTTAGAGTTGAATAGGTTCTCGTGACACGCTTTGATCGCTTCAGAGATTTTATCTTCAGGAATCACGGCTGAGATAGCACGCTCAGATGAGCCCTGTGCGATGGCTACAATGTTTACGTTCACTTCAGCAAGAGATGAGAAGAAGCGAGATGCAACACCGCGCGATGTACGCATGCCGTCACCAACCAACGTTATGATTGAAACATTATCAATAAACTCGACCGGCTCTAATAAGCTATCTTTCAGTTCCAACTCAAACGCATCGGCCAGTACTTGTTGCGCTTTTGCTTTATCTTCTGCCTCAATACAGAAGCTAATGCTGTACTCAGAAGAAGACTGAGTAATAAGAACAATAGACACACCAGCGGAAGACATTGCGCCAAATACGCGGCTTGCCATGCCAACCATACCCTTCATACCTGGGCCGGAGACGTTAACCATGGTTAGGTCGTTTAGCGTCGTGATACCTTTGATCGCCAGATTGTCTTCACCAGTGTCTTGCCCAATCAGGGTACCTGCACCTTGTGGGTTAAAGCTGTTTTTGATCAGACATGGGATGTGGAACTGCGCGATAGGAGCAATGGTTTTCGGATGCAAAACGGAAGCACCGAAGTAAGAAAGCTCCATTGCTTCTTGGTAGCTAAGAGATTTAAGCAGGCGAGCATCTTCTACTAAACGAGGGTCACAGTTGTATACACCATCTACGTCAGTCCAGATCTCACAACAATCTGCGCGCAGACACGCTGCAAGAACCGCCGCTGAATAATCAGAGCCATTGCGACCAAGTGTTACCAATTCACCTTTCTCGTTACCTGCGGTAAAGCCTGGCATGATGTTCACATGGCCCAGAGGAAGAGGGTTTTGGCGGAAGTTTTGCGTTGAAACGTCTACATCAACCATGGCTTCAAGGTGATCACCTTTTGCGTATAGGTATTCAACTGGGTCGATAAGATGTGCAGGCTGGCCTTTGGCTTCTAACACTGCTTTCATCAATTGAATCGAAACGCGTTCGCCTTTGCTAATAATACGTGCATTAACATTGTTTGGGCACATGCCAAGAAGATTGATGCCATGAACGAATTGGCGTAATTGAGAGAGAGAAGTTTTCACTTGGTTATCGAAAGCTGAACCATCGATATTGGGTAGTACTGCTTGGACTTGAGTGAAGAGCGTTTTAAACGACTCCTCCAATTCTTTGATTTGTAGTTCTGCTTCACCATTGCGCAATGCGCCTTCAATGACCGAAACCAATTTGTTTGTTGTTTTACCAGGAGCGGAAAGAACAACCGCCACTTCTTCTTGTTGAGCGTTATTGGCAATAATGTCTGCCGCTCTCAAAAAGCGATCTGCATCAGCTAGTGATGATCCGCCAAACTTCAATACTCGCATCCCTTCCTCCGGTATATCTTCTTAAATTTGTCTAAATTCTGGATAAAAAAGCATAAAAAAAGGCCTGTATCTTGTTGGATACAGGCCTTTTTTGTGAATTTCTTTCGCTCAGCAGCCTGCCCCAACATGTGTCGTGTCGGTAATAATAATGGTCGTGGTCATTACTACTAGGCTGTTAGATGGCATAAATAAATATTCAACGTTAATTGTGTTTGCTTAACTCTACGTTTACCGAGTTTCTGATACATAGTCAACAAAAAATTGTTTGTTTTTCCATCTTTCAGAGATTTCTGCTAAGCAATGTCATTGATATTTATAGTTAATTACACATTATTGATCATTTGAAAATCTACAGTTAATTTTTTAAAGGACTTAACCATCATCACCAGTTCGGTTTTTTATCTAATAACTAGTCTGATCTTTGCCATAAAACGTACGATCAAATAATTCGAGAGGGTTGTGACACATAACAACAACTTAACTGTGACTTATGTTCATAGGATCGAATTATTTAGAAAATAGGTGAGCTAGCTTTCATATTCTATGCTTTAATAGTGAGAAGCTTTGGGCGCATACTAATAAAAAAGTTGACACAAGGAGTGGTGAACATGAAAAGATGGCTTTTTCTGTTGCTGTTTTTTGTGCCTGGTGTTTGTCTAGCAAACGAGCTTCCGCCGCTTCCAGGTAAAACATCCCCTTCTCCTCATAAACTATTCATTTCCAGCGACAGTTACCAGTCTGACAGTTTTGATGTTTGGAATATCGATACGGGTTACGCCTACGAACTTTTTGATTCGGTAGATGTTTATGTCGGTGCGCGAGTCAATAACTCTCCTACCCAAAATCAAAGTGGTTTTTTGAGTGGGATCAGCTATCACTTTAATGATCGTGTCACGCTGAAAAGTACAGTTCGCTCTTACAAGAACGAAACAGCGGAAGGTATTCGCCAAGACGACAGCAGCCTCGCGGCTGAAGTATCAAGTCGCGTAAAAATTACCGATAAACTGGATCTTCACGCGACTCTTGATTACCAAGATTGGCAACAAGGCTTTGAGGTTGGTTTAGGCTTTCGTTTTTAGAAGTCCAGCTTTTGCTTAGAAATCAATACACCGTTCCAGTCCGCGTAAACGTAGTGCTTAGGTTGAACGATTTGGTTTTGCATCGTTAAGGTTACGTTTACCTCTCCTATCCCGCGTTTCTCTGTTTTAAACGGGTTAGTTCCAAGAGCTTGAACGCCAATGTCCATTTGAGATATTTGTGCTACGTCGCGTATTGCACCATAGACAATGATGCCTTCCCACCCATTTTCTATTCCGAGTATCGCTAATTGATCGCCGAGTAATGCTCTCTGACACGATCCATGCCCGTCAACAATCAATACTTTACCCGTTCCATCTTCGCCCAGTACTTCACGCACTTTCGAGTTATCGTGATAGCAGCGCACCGTAACGATTTCACCGTAAAAAGCGCTACGTTGACCAAAGTTCTGCAATGGTAAAGTAAGCAAGCTCACTTGGTCTTCAAATTGGTCACAAATATCGGGTGTAATGTCTCTCATATTTCCTCCGTGAATTTTCTCACCCAAGCGGTGCTTCAGTGAGCAGTATCCTTTTCTATACCTTCTATACGAGCCGAGGTTTAATGGAGCCTAACGTATGAAAAACTTTCGGCTGCGAGCACGCAATAAGATAAAGTTGGTCATTAATGACGTAATAAATCGCGTTTTGTTGAAAGTCACTCGCCAATTCAACGGCTACCTCTGGCGACAACTCGACGGCAAAGCTTTCCTCATACCATGTAAAAGCGCTATCACCTACCGTGACAGGCGCGTAATTAACGTGCTGTAGCTGTTTTTCTAACGCGTGATTGTTTATGCTGTTCTCTTCTTTGGACCTCAAGTTACTGTATGGGTTCCAAGCGGTTATCACAGCATAGTTTGAAACACGCCACTCGGCTTCGAATCTGAAAAAAGATTCTGAATAAGCATTCCATAACGATGCGTCTATGTTCTTATTACTTTTTTCTATCATAAGTCTTAAACGATTAATAACAGTTACATTTCATCAATTGATATAAATCAACAAACTGAATGGAATTAACATTTGAGCATTGTTAGCATGCTGTTAACAATATAAAATCCGCTCAATATCTTAGGGTGTTTACGTTTCAGGCCCCACTGAAAGCAGGAAATGAAAGGTAAACAAGCCCTTTAGAATAAACGTCGCCATTGGATACTGGTGAGTTGGCAAAATTCCATGGAGGGCGGATAACTGAAAGAAGTGTTTTTTTGATCAACTTGATTTATTATCAAAATCACATTACCTGTATGTTATATTTTTGCCTAGAATTTATTCTATTAGCACAATTTTGTCACAAATTTAGGTACCGCCAATGCAAACCCCGCAGATTCTTATCGTTGAAGATGAGCAAGTAACTCGTAACACTCTTAAGAGTATTTTTGAAGCAGAGGGATACGCTGTTTTTGAAGCCAGTGACGGTGAAGAGATGCACCAAGTGTTGTCTGATAACTCAGTCAACTTGGTTATTATGGACATTAATCTTCCAGGCAAGAATGGCCTTCTACTAGCGCGTGAATTACGCGAGCAAGCGAACATTGCTTTAATGTTCCTGACAGGCCGTGACAATGAAGTAGACAAGATCCTAGGTCTTGAGATTGGTGCAGATGACTACATCACTAAACCATTCAACCCACGTGAACTAACTATTCGTGCACGTAACCTACTTAGTCGCTCAATGAGCTCTAACGCGGTGCAAGAAGAGAAGCGCTCGGTAGAAAAGTATGAATTCAACGGTTGGGTACTAGACATCAACAGCCGCTCTCTAGTAAGCCCTGCTGGTGATAGCTACAAGCTACCTCGCTCTGAGTTCCGCGCATTACTGCACTTCTGTGAGAACCCGGGTAAGATTCAAACTCGTGCAGATCTTCTTAAGAAGATGACTGGTCGTGAACTTAAGCCACACGACCGTACTGTAGACGTAACGATTCGTCGTATCCGTAAGCACTTTGAGTCTGTTTCAGGTACGCCAGAAATCATCGCCACTATCCACGGCGAAGGTTACCGCTTCTGTGGCGATCTAGAAGACTAGATTTAACCGCTAATATGCAAAGGGCTTGCTCATTGAGCAAGCCCTTTTTGTTTTAGGTCTAACGACTAATGCAACATCATTGCGGTTAATAAACCTTGTTAATCTTCACGTACTTTTCGACTAACCAACGCTGTTTACCCGCATCGTCTAGAAGCACTGCGATATCAACCGATTTTTCTGTGTTCACATCAATGTGAGACGAGAACGCCACCTCCCATCGGCTTTCACTGTGCGTTCGAGTATCTAAAGACGCACTGTCCACCAACCACTCTTTTTGCCCCTGTTTAATAATAAGAGCTTCTGCCGTTAGATTTGCAGGAAGTAACTGATCTCCTTCGAGGTAAAGTGCACCTTGAATACTTTGCTCTTCCACGTCCCCAATATTCGGCATGAGGTTCACCCATAAATTACTTTTGAGCTCAACATTAACCTCATTAATCGTAATCTGACTGTTTTGTTGCCAATTCACATTTGGAACGGAACTACAGCCTGCCATCAATGCCATGGCTAATGCCAATGGTGCGATTCTTTTCATGTTATTTCCTTTGTTCCAACCAACTTTTGAGGACTTGAATATCGTTTTGGTATTCATTTTTGATCTCTTCAACCCAGTCTGAAATGTTTTCCCACCATGCTGGCATATCGGGCGATTGCGCTTTTTGCGCCACACTTTGGATACGTTTCAGGCCAATTGAACCTGCAGCACCTTTGATTTTATGCGCTTCAGAAACAATCCCATCTTGATCTTTCGCTGTCATGTTCGAATCTAAGACATCGATATAGTCTGGCATCATATCTTCAAACATTTTTATGCTGTCGTAGACAGGTTTTGCACCAACAATGTCGACGTAAGACTCTAACATATCCATATCGAGCAAATGTGTCTCAATCACAGGAGAAGGCACTGGCTCTTCCACTGTTTCGGGACCGCTCACCACTTCCTTAGGTTGTTCTAACTGGTGAGCGAAGAATTTATCAATCACTGACTGAATAGCATTCACTGCCAGCGGCTTACTGATAGCATCATCCATGCCGTTATCTAAGTATTCACGACGATCTTTCATTACATTAGCAGTTAAGGCGACCAATGGAGGAAGATTGTTATAATGCTTGCGGTAATAATTGGCGACATCAAAGCCCGTCATATCAGGCAGTTGGATATCCAACAACGCTAAGTCGTATTTTTCTGGCACAAAGTTCACTAACGCTTCTTGGCCCGTCATTGCCACGGTGACAGAGTGCCCTAGGCTCTCTAGTAACGATTTAGCCACAGTTACGTTAAGCTCGATGTCTTCGACCATAAATATGTTGAGGCGCACATTGTCGCGTTTCGCATCAATGACTGGCTCAGCTAGTTCAACAATCGGAACGTGGATCGATACAGTAAAAGTGCTACCAAAGCCTTCCTCACTGGTAACCGTAATGTCACCATCCATCATATTGATCAGTTGCTTAGATACCGCCAAACCAATACCTGTACCGACCGCATGCAGGTTGTCCTTGCCTGATTTCACTTGGTAGTACATCGCAAAGATCTTATCTAGCTCTTCGTCTGGGATACCAATACCTGTGTCTTCCACTTCCATAATAATGGTCGCAAAATCGTCTTCGACATCCGCGCTCACTGTCATCACAACGCCACCTTCCTTGGTGAACTTCATTGCGTTGCTGACCAAGTTCCAAATCACCTGACGTAGACGGGTTGCATCCACTTCAATTGCTTTTGGCAAGTCGCTTAAACGTTCTAAGTCAAAGCGTAACCCTTTTTGTTCCGCCATCAGAGCTGAGATACTCTCAATCTCTGCGACGAAGTCTTCGAAGTTAAGTGGCGCAGGTAATAGTTCTAACTTACGGCGATCAAATTTATCCATATCGATAATATCGTTGAAGATGTTACCTAGAGTAATCGCACTCACATTGATGGTCTGCATGTGTTTACGCTGCTCTTCTGTCAACGGACTATCTAGAAGCATACGACTTAAGCCTACAATGCCATTCAGCGGCGTTCGCAGCTCATGACTGATGGTTGAGATGAAGGTAGTTTTGTCGCGGCTTGCTTTCTCTAACGACTCTTCATGGCGCTTACGTTCAGTGATATCACGACCGAACCCAACGAGACCAAGGTGGCGGCCATCTTTGCTGTAAAATGGCACTTTACGCAGCTCAAAGTAATGCTTGCGACCATCTGGGTATTCGAGCCATTGCTCGTAAGTAATTGCTTGATTATCGGCAAAAACCTTTTGGTCAGTATCAACGATATGCTCGGCGATTTCTTTGCTATACACATCCCAAGGGCTTAATCCGACTAACTGGTGCTCTTTCTTGCCCGTTAGCTCTTCCATCGCGCGGTTACAGCCAGAGAAAACACCATCCGCATTGCGGTAGTAAATTAAGTCTGGTGAGGCATCAATAAATGAACGCAGTAATGCGGTACGTTCTGCCAACTCTAATTGAGTACGTTCGCGTTGGAACACCTCATTTTCGAGGTCTTGCATCGCCTCTTCACGTGCTTCTTCCGCTTTAATACGCTCTTCAATTTCTTGGTTAAGCTTTTCAATGTTTTGTTGAAGTTGGTAATTCAGCTCTTGATCTCGCGAACGCATGTCCTTCAGTTTGGACACCAGCTTAGTTAAACGCTGGCGAGACTCTTCTAGTTGATCGACAACCACAGAGAGGAAGTAAACCGCCCAAGGGGTGATCAATAGACCAAAAAACACCGAACGGACAATGTCGATATCATCTACTCGCCCTTTGAGAGCTAAAGTAATCCCTACCTGCACCACAACAGCTAATGCCACCAGCGCAAGGGCTAGCAAAATAGAGAAGCGAACAATCCCCAGTTTGACTAGCAAGTCGACATAATACTGGGCGAGATTTTTCATGGGTTTCATTAACTACTCCATGGTGGTGGCTAGATAGCGCCATTCGATGATGAAAAACAGGTAAATGCACTCGACCTAACGCAATTTAGGTCTGTTTGATTAGTGAAAAACACACGGTGCGATCTGCTCTTGTGATACGAGATAAAAAGATAAACCAACGAGCGCACAGGCTTGTGTAAGTTTAACGTGTTTAATACGGTGATTTAAACAATCAGCTATCAACTTAGAGCAAGCGGTCACAAAGCGTTAGCAAGAACTGGGGTGAATACAAGTGCGATTACGTCCATCAGCTTTAGCTTGATATAACGCACTGTCAGCCATAGCGATGCCCATTTCGGGTTCATCACCATGCTGAGGAATGTAAGAGACCAGACCGATACTGACGGTAAGGCGTTCAGATGCTTCTGAACTGTCGTGTTCCATATCAAGCTGTAGAATTTTCTCATGAATACGCTGTGCTACGTTGCGCGCACCTTCCGTGGTGGTATTCGGCAAGATAAAACCAAACTCCTCGCCACCATAACGCGCAACACAATCCGAAGAACGATTGATGACTTGTGTAAACACGGTAGCAACACTGACTAACGCTTCATCACCTTGTTGGTGACCGTAACAGTCGTTGTAATCTTTGAAAAAGTCGATGTCACATAACATGATGGTGAGCGGCAGCTTTTCTCTAGCATGGTGGTACCACAATACCTGCAGTTGTTCATCGAAACGGCGTCGGTTCGATACTTGAGTTAAGCTATCCATAAAGCTCAATTTTTCTAACTCTAGGTTGGCTTTTTCCAACTTTTGTTCTGCAAGATAACGCTCAGAAATATCACGCGCCATGATCAGCACACCATTCGTTCCTGATGCTTTATCTTTAAAAGGCGATTTCACCACATCAAACCACGTACTTTTACCATCACTACTCACGACTTTATCTATGTATCGAACTGGCTCTAACTGGCGTAATGCTTCTAAGTCACTGTCTGCTAAGCGCGCGTACATCTCTTTAGGAATCACGTCTTGGAGGCGCTTACCTATCAAATCAGAAATTTTTGAAATTCCTAACGCCTTAACAAAAGGCTGATTACACGCTTGATAGACCATGTTCTCATTGAAAATACCAATAGAGTCCGGACTGGCATCCAGAATCGTTTGTAAGATAGTATCTCTTTGCGCTAGCGCCACCTCTGTATCTTTGCGACGCTCCATTTCATCTCGCAGATTCTGTTGCATCTTGTGCCATTCAGTCACGTCATGACTAATAGACAGCGTACCGATAAGCTCACCACTCGGCGAAACAAGAGAGTTTTGATTGACTTCCAGTAAGCAACTTCGACCTTGTGGATCCGTTGTCCATTTACGTTCGCTTTTTCTGGTCATCTCACCCAAGGTCTTGGATGCGCAAGCTTCTTCCCTTCGCCCTTGCCAGAATTGATCAAATGCTCGATTGGTCGTTAACAGATTGCCTTGGCGGTCTTGGGTACAAATCAGCTCTGAAAGTGAGTCTAATGCCGAACGTGCGATGATTAATTGTGCAAGTTCTTGTTGCTGCTCTTGGTGAGTGGCTTGATATGGCTGAGCATAAAGAATCCAAACTCGATGATTGCGCAATAAACTCTTTCTGCCTGACAGCTCCACTTTAATAGATTCACTATCAGATAGTCGCCAGTCAAAAGCCTGCTGACGAAAATGACGACTAGAGAAGCGATCGAGAAACTGCTCAAGCTCATGAATATCGAATAAAGCAGGATACAAATACCCCGTTCCCAAAGAGCGAATGCCTAATAACTGCATCGCAGCCTGGTTAGATAGCAAGAGCTGAGCATGGCTAGTGTCCACCACTATGACTGGATAGGGAGAATCCGTTACTAGTTGCTTAAGTGACGTCTGAAAGTGCAAATAGATCAGTGCTAACGCGCACACGCCTGCGATTAACAACAAGACGACATAGCCATAACCGCCTTGACCACCCCAAAGCCAATTGAGTAACTGATCCATCGTTTAAACCTTCAAAGAACACTGGTTAAAATATATCAGTTATTTATTGAGCGATCTGCTATTAATTCCGGTTTAGTATAGATAAAGGTATTCCCCGTAAGACTCCCTTGAGCACCATGAGCACTGAGATCTCGACCAATTTCCGTCATCGATAGCCAACGGTTTTCACACCACAGAGGCGATAATAACGTGGGCCTCCTGGCTGCTGATGAAACGCGATGATAAATCACATCTGGTGGTGTCATACGAATCATTTCACTGGCGATCGCAACATATTCTTCTAATTCAGGGGCTTCTAGCTTTCTAGCACGCCAAGCTTTCGCCATGGTGCTACCTTCGACAATATGCAAGCCATGTAACTTGATGCCATCCGTTCCCACGGCTAACACTTTTTGCAGCGTTTCAATATTTTCAGCGCGGGTTTCTTTGGGTAAACCCACAATTAAGTGGGTACAAACCTTGATTCCGAGTGTTCGTGCACGCTTAGTGATTTCGGCATAACACTCAAAGTCATGACCACGATTGATACGTTTTAGGGTGTCATTGTTGGCGGTTTGAAGACCTAGTTCTAGCCAAATTTCATAACCTTGCTGTACATAGCCCGACAGTAAATCCAATACCGCATCAGGGACGCAATCAGGACGCGTCCCCACACAAAGACCAACCATGTCTGCAGCCTTTAGTGCTTCCTCATACATGTTTTTGAGAACTTGTACTTCTGCATAGGTACTGGTGTAGGCCTGAAAATAAGCGAGATACTTCTTCGCTCTGTGAATTTCACCTGCGCGATCTTTTAACTGTTCGTGAATGCTTTTTATCTGGACTTCTTCATCTGCAAACGAAGCCACATTGCAAAATGTACATCCTCCCCGCCCAATCGTGCCATCGCGGTTAGGGCAACTAAATCCACCGTGCAATGTTAACTTATGAACCTTTTCACCGTATCGACGCTGAAGATCTTGGCCGATTGTATTGACCAACTCATGTAACTGCATAAATTCTCACCAACAATAAATCGTAATCAATCTCACTACGATCTGTGTAAATAAATTACATCCCTGCAAGAAAAAACACACAATATTAATCAATTCAAACACCCATCATGCGGGTCAAAATCAATAAACTTGCATAATTAAAGACAAAAATCGTTCATGTTGCGTAAATGTTAAACTAAAAATGCATAATTAAACGAAAAAATTGGGTCACAACGCCGACTTTTTCATTGCATTCTGAAGTGACAAAATTGTAGGATACTTACACAACCCCGTTATTTTTGTGACTTTTATTACAAAGCACACTGCGGGATTTGTCGGTGTTATCCCACTCCTACCTATATAAATCACTGAATAGTGATAATAAATAAAGGGATACCACCAAGGATTGTTTTTCTCGCAAAACTTTTCCTGCGAGATACGGAAAGGAATCAAGACCGGTCAACCTAGATCGGTGGCGATAATAAATATAAAGGACAAGACGTAATCAATAGTCTAGGTAGTATTTGCTGCCCGGTACTTTTGCGTCGACATTGAACTGGAAGGATGTATCTATGGTAGATAGAGAGCAAAATCCACAGGGTCTGTACACTCCGGAACTGGAGCATGACGCTTGTGGTATCGGTTTTGTTGCTCACCTTAAAAACCGTAAATCTCATGAAGTAGTGACTCAAGCATTGGATATGCTGGCTCGCATGGAACACCGTGGTGGTCAAGGTTGTGACCCATGCAGCGGTGACGGTGCGGGTATCTTGCTACAAAAACCTCATGAATTCCTATTAGAAGAAGCCGTTAAGCTAGGCATTAAACTGCCTTCGTTTGAAAAGTATGGTGTTGGTGTCGTTCTTTTCCCGAAAGACGAATACAAACGCGAGCAATGCCGTGACATTCTAGAACGTAATGCACAACGTCTAGACCTTGAAGTTATCGGCTACCGCGTATTGCCAACCGATAACTCAATGATCGGTGCAGACCCACTAAGCACAGAACCTCAGTTTGAGCATGTGTTTATCTCTGGTGGCCCTGGCATCACACCTGAAGAGCTAGAGCGCAAACTGTACGTACTTCGTAACTACACTGTACGTGTTTGCCTAGAAAGCGTTTCGAACATTGGTGACGACTTCTACATTAACTCAATGTCTTACAAGACATTGGTGTACAAAGGTCAGTTAACGACCGAGCAAGTACCTCAGTACTTCCTTGATCTGCAAAACCCGACCATGGTGACTGCACTAGCACTGGTACACTCTCGCTTCTCTACCAATACCTTCCCGAAATGGCGTCTTGCACAGCCTTTCCGTTACATTGCCCACAACGGTGAAATCAATACAGTTCGCGGTAACTTGAACTGGATGAAAGCCCGTGAAGCAATTCTAGAATCAGACCTGTTTACTCAGGCTGAGATCGACATGCTTCTTCCAATTTGTCAGGAAGGCAGCTCGGATTCATCTAACTTTGACATGGCACTGGAGCTCCTAGTTCTGTCTGGTCGCAGCCTGCCACACGCATTAATGATGATGATCCCGGAAGCATGGCAAGAAAACAAAAACATGGATCCTAAGCGTCGCGCGTTCTATCAGTACCACGCGAACATCATGGAACCATGGGATGGTCCTGCATCAGTATGTTTTACTGATGGTGTCCAAGTTGGTGCGACACTAGACCGTAACGGTCTGCGCCCTTCTCGCTACACGGTGACCAAAGATAACTTCCTAGTGATGGCATCTGAATCTGGTGTTGTGGATATAGAACCAGAAAACGTTGAGTTCCGTGGTCGCCTACAACCAGGTCGTATCTTCGTTGCAGACCTAGAGCAAGGTCGAATCATCTCTGATGAAGAAGTGAAAGACACCATCGCAACGGCACAGCCTTACGAGAAGTGGGTAGAAGAAAACCTACTGAGCTTGAAGAAGCTGCCAGATGCGAGCAACCAGTTCAGCCAACCTAAGCCAGAACACCTTCTACACCGCCAACAAGCGTTTGGCGTAAGCACTGAAGAAGTGAACGAAATCATCGTTCCAATGGCGAATGACGCGAAAGAGCCATTATCAGCAATGGGTGCCGACTGGCCTCTTGCGGTTCTCTCTCATCAGTCTCAACATCTTTCAAACTACTTCAAGCAGCTGTTCGCACAGGTAACTAACCCACCGATTGACCCGATCCGTGAGCGTATGGTTATGTCGCTGAACACTTACTTGGGTAAAGACCAAAACCTTCTGACTGAAACACCACTTCACTGTCAGAAAGTCGAATTAGAATCGCCGGTTCTGGCGAACTCAGAGCTTGAAAAACTGCGTGCGATCGATAACGAGCACCTACAAGCGAAAACGTTGGATATCGTATTCCAAGCTAGTGAAGATCAAGGCAAACTTGAGCGTGCATTAAAACGTATCTGCCAATACGCAGAAGACGCGGTTATCGATGGTTACTCAATCATCCTACTCACTGACCGCGCAGTGAATTCAAACCACGCTGCGATCCCAGCAATGCTGGCAGTTGGCGCAGTGCACCACCACTTGATCCGTAAAGGTCTACGTGCGAAGTGTGACATCGTGGTTGAAACTGGTGACGCGCGTGAAACGCACCACTTTGCAACACTACTTGGTTACGGTGCGAATGCGGTTAACCCTTACCTAGTGATTGAAACCATCATTGAACTTCAACGTACGAAGAAGTTGGATCCAGAAGCGAACCCTCGTGATCTGTTCAACAACTACCGTAAAGCGATTAATGGCGGTCTTCTGAAGATCTTCTCGAAGATGGGTATCTCGACGCTACAGTCTTACCACGGCGCACAAATCTTCGAAGCGTTGGGTATCCACAAATCAGTGGTCGACAAATACTTCACAGGTACGGTTTCTCGTATCCAAGGTCTAACCCTTGATGATATCGCCAAAGAAGTGCTGATCCGTCACCGCATCGGTTACCCACAACGCGAAATCCCAATTCAAATGCTGGATGTTGGTGGTGTTTACCAATGGAAACAGCGTGGTGAGAAGCACCTATTCAACCCAGAGACTATTTCTCTACTGCAAGAGTCTACGCGCAACAAAAACTACGATCAGTTCAAGCAGTACGCAACAGCAGTAGATAAGCAGGGCGACAACGCGGTAACCCTGCGTAGCCAACTTGAGTTCATTAAGAACCCAGCCGGTTCTATCTCTATCGACGAAGTCGAGCCAATTGAAAGCATCGTGAAACGCTTCGCTACGGGTGCTATGTCATTCGGTTCTATTTCTTACGAAGCACACTCCACACTAGCTGTTGCGATGAACCGTCTTGGCGCGAAATCGAACTCTGGTGAAGGTGGTGAAGACCCAATGCGTTTCGAGCGCAAAGAGAACGGCGATTGGGAACGCTCTGCAATCAAGCAGGTGGCTTCTGGTCGTTTCGGCGTAACCTCTTACTACCTAACTAACGCTGATGAGCTGCAAATCAAAATGGCTCAAGGTGCGAAGCCAGGTGAAGGTGGTCAGCTACCAGGCGATAAAGTAGATGACTGGATCGGTGCAACGCGTCACTCGACTCCAGGCGTCGGTCTTATCTCGCCACCGCCACACCACGATATCTACTCAATCGAAGATTTGGCTCAGCTTATCTACGACTTGAAGAACGCGAACCGCACGGGCCGTGTAAACGTTAAGCTGGTATCAGAAGCAGGCGTAGGTACGATCGCTTCTGGTGTTGCTAAAGCGAAAGCGGACGTTGTACTTATCGCAGGTTTCGACGGCGGCACTGGTGCATCCCCAATGTCTTCAATCCGTCATACAGGTCTTCCTTGGGAACTTGGTTTGGCAGAAACGCACCAAACGCTACTGAAGAACGGTCTACGTAACCGTATCGTGGTTCAAGCGGATGGTCAGATGAAGACACCTCGCGACCTTGCAGTGGCAACACTACTCGGTGCAGAAGAATGGGGCGTGGCAACCGCAGCATTGGTGGTTGAAGGTTGTATTATGATGCGTAAGTGTCATAAGAACACCTGTCCTGTTGGTATCGCAACTCAAAATAAGACACTTCGCGAGCGCTTTGATGGCCGCGTAGAAGACGTCGTAACCTTCTTCCAATACATGGCACAAGGTCTACGTGAAATCATGGCTGAACTTGGCTTCCGCACTATCGATGAGATGGTCGGTCAAGGTCAGAAGCTGAAGATTCGCCAAGACGTTTCTCACTGGAAATACAAGAACCTAGATCTGTCTCCTGTTCTTCACGTTGAGCAACCACGTGAAGCTGATGGTGTATTCAACCAAGCTCAGCAGAACCACAACTTAGAAGAAGTGCTAGACCGTAAGCTGATTCAAGCAGCGATTCCTGCACTCGAGAAAGGCGAAGCGGTGAATGCCGAGTTCCCTATCGTTAACACGGACCGCTCTGCAGGTACCATGTTGTCGAACGAAATCTCGAAAGTGTACAAAGATGCCGGTCTACCTCAGCCAATGAACGTGAAGTTCAAAGGTTCTGCGGGTCAGTCATTCGGCGCATTCCTAGCTAAGGGCGTGAAGTTCGAAGTAGAAGGCGACGCGAACGACTACTGGGGTAAAGGCTTATCTGGCGGTACGTTAGTACTTTACCCAGATGCAAAATCAAGTATTGTCGCGGAAGACAACATCGTGGTTGGTAACGTGTGTTTCTACGGTGCAACTTCGGGTGAGTCTTTCATTCGCGGTATGGCTGGTGAACGTTTCTGTGTTCGTAACTCAGGCGCGAAAGTAGTAGTAGAAGGCGTCGGTGACCACGGTTGTGAATACATGACGGGCGGTGCAGCAATTATCCTAGGTTCAACAGGTCGTAACTTTGCCGCAGGTATGAGTGGCGGCGTGGCATACGTATGGGATAAATCAGGTGACTTTGAGTCGAAACTGAACCCAGAGCTAGTAGACCTAGATCCAATCGAGCAAGAAGACAGAGATCTATTACTCGACATGCTAACTAAGCATGTTCAATTCACAGGAAGTGAAGTCGCTCAGTCTTTCCTAGACAATTTTGAAGCTAGCCTAGCCTCTATGGCTAAGGTAATGCCGCGTGACTACAAAGCGGTTCTTCAAAAACGCAAAGCTGAAGCACTGTCTCAAGGAAACGAAACTCAAGTGGAGGCCGTATAATGGGTAAGCCTACTGGATTTTTAGAGCATGGTCGTGAACTACCACAGAAGATTGACCCAGCTGAACGCATCAAGAACAACAAAGAGTTCGTTCTGAACGAGGAGTTTGGTGACAAGATCAATACTCAGGCTTCTCGTTGTATGGATTGTGGTGTGCCGTTTTGTCATAACGGCTGCCCTATCGGTAACATCATCCCAGAATTTAACGACGCGGTTTATCGTGATAGCTGGGAAGAAGCATGGAACATTCTAAGCTCAACCAATAACTTCCCAGAGTTCACTGGTCGTGTTTGCCCTGCTCCATGTGAAAGTGCTTGTGTACTTGGCATCAACCAAGACCCAATCACTATCTGTAATATCGAGAAAACCATCGTAGAAACGGCGTATCGTGAAGGGTACGCCAAGCCAAAAACGCCACGTTCTCGCACTGGTAAAACGGTGGCGATCATTGGTTCTGGACCTGCTGGTCTTGCGGCTGCTGAGCAGCTAAACAGCGCAGGCCATACCGTGACAGTATTCGAGCGAGACGAGAAAGTGGGCGGTCTGCTACGTTTTGGTATCCCAGACTTTAAACTGAGCATGGAAGTCATTGATCGCAAGATCAATCTAATGGCAGAAGCTGGCATTGAGTTTAAAGTAAACCAACACGTTGGTGTTGATGTGAATGCTCAGCAGTTGCGTCAAGAGTTCGATGTGGTTCTACTAACGGGTGGTTCAACCGTTCCTCGTGATTTGCCCGTTCCGGGTCGTGAACTAAAAGGCGTTCACTTCGCAATGGAATTCCTAGGTCAAAACAACCGCCGTGCAAATAACATGGACCTGAAAACGGAAGAGATTCACGCAAAAGGTAAACATGTGGTTGTCATTGGTGGTGGTGATACCGGTTCAGACTGTGTAGGTACGTCAAACCGTCACGGCGCAGCAAGCGTAACTCAAGTGGAAATCATGCCGACTCCACCAGAGAAGCGCCCAGCCAATATGCCTTGGCCTCAATACCCAATGATCCTACGTACTTCGACCTCTCATGAAGAAGGTGTTGATCGTCACTGGAACATCTTAACCAAAGAGTTCATCGGCAATGACAAAGGTGAAGTTACCGGTCTTCGTCTAGCTGATATCGTTTGGCAAGATGCAAAACCTGGCGAGCGTCCAAGCTTCAAAGAAGTAGAAGGCAGCGAGCGTGTGATTCCATGTGATATGGCATTTCTAGCGATGGGCTTCCTACACCCTGAACCAACAGGCGTACTTGCTCAACTGGATATCGCACTAGACGATCGCGGTAACGTAGCAACTCAAGATTTTGCTACTAACCAAGAAGGCGTATTTGCTGCTGGTGATATGCGAACAGGCCAATCTTTGGTGGTTCGTTGTATCAATGAAGGCCGCGAATGTGCCCGTGCTATCGATGATTATCTAATGGGTGGCACAAACCTAGAAGCAAAAGCAGATTCACTGATGCTTTCTGCTTAACGAAGCAGTCACGCTTCTCTCTTTCAATTGCCTAATAGCCATCAGCAATATCGATGGCTATCGGTGAAGAAAGAAAACAATTCCTTCCAATCTTTCTATTTTGACCAGCATTTTATGCTGGTCTTTTTTATCTCCCACAGAATCAAATGTTACTTTTTTGTAACAATCAATTTTCTATCTATTTGAAATTATTAAACTATTTTAGCTTATTAAATGGTAAATCGTATATTCACGTGATGATCCACTAATAACTTGACCTTTTTTACAATAAGCTATAGCTTGTGAAGTTGATGAAAATAAAACACTCAAAAAATGTTAGATATTTCACAACTTTTACTGAATAATTATACATAAAGCTATAAAGGTGACGCATAGTTAGTCATCGATATCAACGTAAGCAGTGTTGATATATCTGTCGGGATGACGGATAAGCAAAGGGAGAATTGCAATGGCTCTTTATGATCCAAGTCTTGAGAAAGACAACTGTGGATTTGGCTTGATCGCGCATATGGAAGGCGAACAAAGCCACAAGCTGGTACGTACAGCAATTTCTGCACTTGACCGCATGACTCACCGTGGTGGTATCGCCGCCGATGGTAAAACTGGTGATGGTTGTGGTCTTCTATTACAAAAGCCCGATTCCTATTTACGTCTTATTGCCGAAGAAAATGGTTTCAACCTTGGCAAGCAATACGCCGTAGGGATGATTTTCTTCAACCAAGATCCAGTCAAAGCTCAACTCGCTAAAGACATCGTCAACAAAGAACTGGCGCAAGAGACGCTAACTGTGGCTGGTTGGCGTGAAGTACCAACTAATTCAGAAGTACTCGGTCCAATTGCGGCCAACTCGCTTCCAAATATTCAGCAAGTCTTTATCTCTGCACCGGCAGGTTGGCGCGAGCGTGACATTGAACGTCGCCTCTACATCGCACGCCGTCGCATCGAGAAACAAATCACCGAAGATCCGGATTTCTACATCTGTAGCTTGTCGACTCAAGTTTTGGTGTACAAAGGCCTATGCATGCCTGCGGACTTACCGCGCTTTTATCTTGATCTTGCCGATCTACGTATGGAATCTGCTATCTGTCTGTTCCACCAGCGTTTTTCTACCAACACTCAACCGCGTTGGCCATTAGCTCAACCGTTCCGCTACCTTGCTCATAATGGTGAGATCAATACCATTGAAGGTAACCGACAATGGGCACGCGCTCGTGCTTATAAGTTCTCGTCACCACTGCTGCCTGACCTACAAACTGCAGCACCGTTTGTGAACGAGACAGGCTCAGACTCGTCTAGCTTAGATAATATGCTAGATCTCTTTTTAGCTGGCGGCATGGATATCTTCCGTGCCATGCGTATGCTCGTACCGCCAGCATGGCAAAACCACCCGGATATGGATCCGGATTTGCGTGCGTTTTACGATTTCAACTCCAAACACATGGAACCATGGGATGGCCCAGCAGGTATCGTACTGTCCGATGGTCGTTATGCTGCTTGTAACCTAGACCGAAACGGTCTACGTCCTGCGCGTTATGTAATTACCAAAGACAAGCTGATCACTCTGGCATCTGAGGTAGGGATTTGGAATTACGCCCCAGATGAAGTTGCCAAAAAAGGTCGTGTAGGTCCGGGGGAATTGCTCGTCATCGACACTCGTAAAGGTAAGCTTTGGCAGTCTAGCGAGATCGATAATGACCTGAAATCTCGTCACCCTTATCGCGAATGGATGGAGAACAACGTTCGCAAACTAACACCGTTCTCTCAGCTGCCTGAAGATCAAGTAGGTGAGCGCAGCTTTGATGAAGACTTGCTTAAGACTTATCAAAAGCAGTTTGCCATGAGCAATGAAGAAGTCGATCAAGTATTGCGTGTCCTCGGTGATATGGGGCAAGAAGCCGTCGGTTCGATGGGTGATGACACCCCGATGGCGGTTCTTTCTTCGAAAGAGCGCTTGGTGACTGATTACTTCCGTCAGAAGTTCGCGCAGGTCACCAACCCACCAATCGATCCGCTGCGTGAGAAACACGTCATGTCGCTAGCGACCAGCATCGGCCAGGAGATGAACGTCTTCTGTGAAACCGATGGCCACGCGCATCGTGTAACCTTTGATTCTCCAGTACTGCTCTATTCAGACATGCAGCAACTACTAGAGCTGAGTGACGATCATTACCGTAATACCATTCTCGATATCAACTACGACCCACAACAAAAAGATCTTAAACAAGCCATTAATGATCTGTGTGAGCAAGCAGAGCAAGTCGTTCGTGAAGGCACGGTTTTAGTGGTTCTTTCGGACAGAGCCTTGGTCAAAGGTAAGTTACCAATTCCGGCAGCAATGGCAGTCGGCGCCGTTCAAACTCGTCTGATTGACGCGAACTTACGTTGCGATGCCAACATTGTTGTTGAGACCGCAACAGCTCGTGACCCACACCAATTTGCTGTCTTGCTTGGCTTTGGTGCTACTGCGGTTTACCCATACCTTGCTTATGAAGCTTTAGGTAAACTGATTGATGATAAAGCACTAGAGAAAGACTACCGCGATGTGATGCAAAACTACCAATACGGCATCAACAAAGGCCTGTACAAGATCATGTCGAAAATGGGGATCTCAACCATCGCCTCTTACCGCTGCTCACAACTGTTTGAAGCAGTTGGCTTGAGCCAAGATGTGGTCGATCTGTGTTTTAAAGGCGTCACAACTCGAATTGAAGGCGCGAATTTTGACGACTTCCAGCAAGATCTTACAAACTTATCTCGTAAAGCATGGGCGAAACGCAAATCGATTGATCATGGCGGCTTGTTAAAGTACGTCCATGGAGGTGAATATCATGCTTACAACCCGGATGTCGTCGGCACGCTGCAACAGGCCGTTAAATCTGGCGAAAGTAACGACTATCAGAGCTTTGCTAAGCAGGTAAACCAACGCCCTGTTGCCATGCTGCGTGACTTAATGTCGCTGAAAAAATCAGACTCACCGCTGCCACTTGAGCAAATAGAACCACGCACTGAACTGTTCAAACGCTTTGACTCAGCGGCAATGTCCATTGGCGCACTTAGCCCAGAAGCGCATGAAGCACTTGCAACGGCGATGAACCGTCTTGGTGGTTACTCTAACTCGGGTGAAGGCGGTGAAGATCCTCGCCGTTTCGGTACTGAGCGTAACTCACGTATCAAACAGATTGCTTCTGGCCGATTTGGTGTAACGCCGCATTACCTGACTAATGCGGATGTACTGCAAATCAAGGTGGCACAAGGTGCGAAACCGGGTGAAGGTGGACAGCTACCAGGACACAAAGTCACCGCAGAAATCGCAAAACTGCGTTATTCGGTACAAGGCGTGACTCTGATCTCCCCTCCTCCGCATCACGATATCTATTCGATTGAAGATTTGGCCCAGCTGATCTTCGACCTTAAACAAGTCAACCCGAATGCGCTGGTTTCGGTAAAACTCGTCTCCGAGCCAGGTGTCGGCACCATCGCAACGGGTGTAGCCAAGGCTTACGCTGATCTTATTACCATTTCGGGTTACGACGGTGGTACCGCAGCAAGCCCATTAACTTCGGTAAAATACGCTGGTAGCCCTTGGGAGTTGGGGTTGGCAGAGACACAACAAGCTCTGGTTGCTAATGGTCTGCGTCATAAGATCCGCCTACAGGTAGACGGTGGTCTAAAGACTGGTTTAGACGTAGTTAAAGCCGCAATTTTAGGTGCAGAAAGCTTCGGTTTTGGTACTGCGCCAATGGTCGCTATGGGTTGTAAGTTCCTACGAATTTGTCACCTCAACAACTGTGCAACTGGGGTTGCGACTCAAGACGAGACACTGCGTAAAGAATACTTCAAAGGTCTACCAGAAATGGTGATGAATTACTTCATCGGCCTGGCAGACGAAGTGCGCGGATTACTCGCCGAACTTGGCGTTGAAAAGCTGACGGACTTGATTGGTCGTACCGATTTACTTGAGGCAGTAGAGGGATTTACAGCGAAACAGACCAAGCTGGATCTATCCAATATTCTAGAAGCTCCAGTATCACCTGAGGGCCATCCGCTATTTTGGACAGAGCCAAACAAACCGTTTGATAAAGCTGAGCTCAACCAAAAGATCGTTGATGATGCCATGCATGCGGTCGAAAACAGTCAATCGGCAAGTTTCTTCTACAATGTCATCAACACTGATCGTTCTGTTGGTGCACGCTTATCTGGCGAAATAGCAAAACGCTATGGCAACCAAGGGTTGGCGGCTTCCCCTATCAAAATCTATCTTGACGGCACCGCAGGCCAGTCCTTTGGTGTTTGGAACGCAGGTGGTGTAGAGCTTTACCTCACGGGCGATGCGAACGACTACGTGGGCAAAGGTATGGCGGGTGGTAAAGTGGTTATCAAACCTCACCTTGGCACTGCATTTAAGTGTAATGAAGCAACCATCATTGGTAACACCTGTCTGTACGGCGCGACCGGCGGTAAACTATTTGCAGCCGGTAAAGCCGGTGAGCGTTTCGGCGTACGAAACTCAGGTACGATAGCCGTCATTGAAGGTGCTGGCGATAACGCTTGTGAGTACATGACTGGCGGTATTGTTGCCATTCTTGGTGCGACAGGTGTGAACTTTGGCGCGGGTATGACTGGAGGCTTTGCCTATGTTCTGGATGAGAACCAAAGCTTTGAAGGTCGAGTTAATACTGAGTCTGTCGAAGCCATCTCATTGTCCGATCTTTACATCCACCAAGAACATTTGCGTGGCCTAATTGCGGAACACCTTGAAGAAACAGGGTCGAGTCATGCTGAAAATATTTTGGCGAACTTTGATGAATGGATTCCAAAGTTCTATTTGGTGAAACCACAAGCGGCAGATCTTCGCACGCTACTTGGTCACCAGAGCCGCAGTGCCGCAGAGCTGCGTGTTCAAGCACAGTAATCATGGAGGATGTTTGAATCATGAGCCAGAACGTTTATCAATTTATCGATGTGCAGCGTGTAGATCCTGCGAAAAAGCCTATCAAAGTTCGTAAGATCGAGTTCGTTGAAATCTATGAACCGTTCACTAAACAACAGGCGACTGCACAAGCGGATCGCTGCTTAGATTGTGGCAACCCATATTGTGAATGGAAATGCCCAGTCCACAACTACATCCCTCAATGGTTAAAACTTGCCAATGAAGGTCGTATTCTTGAAGCGGTTGAACTATCGCATCAAACCAACAGCCTACCGGAAGTATGTGGGCGCGTTTGTCCTCAAGACCGCCTATGTGAAGGTTCATGCACGCTTAATGATGACTTTGGTGCCGTCACCATCGGTAACATAGAAAAGTACATTACCGACAAAGCGTTTGAAATGGGCTGGAAGCCAGATATGTCCAAGGTGGAGTGGACCGATAAAAAGGTCGCAATCATTGGAGCAGGCCCAGCTGGCTTGGCTGCCGCGGATATCCTAGTGCGCAATGGCGTTAAGCCAGTCGTGTTTGACCGCTACCCTGAAATTGGAGGCCTTCTGACCTTCGGTATTCCTTCCTTCAAGCTTGAAAAAGGCGTGATGGAAAACCGCCGCCGTGTGTTCACTGAAATGGGCGTCGAGTTCCGCATGAACATGGAAGTAGGCAAAGATGTCCAAATGCAAGAGCTACTTGATGAATACGATGCTGTTTTCTTGGGCGTTGGCACCTATAAATACATGCGTGCTGGTCTAGATAATGAAGATGCGCCGGGTGTGTATGACGCGCTGCCATTTTTAGTTTCGAACACCTACAAAGTCATGGGTCTTGAGAGTAACCAACCCTTTATCGATATGGCAGGAAAGAAAGTCGTCGTACTGGGTGGTGGTGATACCGCAATGGACTGCGTTCGTACCTCAATTCGCCAAGGTGCCTCCAACGTAGTTTGTGCTTATCGTCGTGATGAGGCCAACATGCCAGGCTCTCGTCGCGAGGTAAAAAACGCAAAGGAAGAAGGCGTGAAGTTCATGTTCAACCTTCAGCCTTTGGGAGTTGAAGTGGATGCGTCAGGCAAAGTCTCGGGGGTCAAAGTGGTGAAAACCGCACTTGGTGAACCTGATGAAGCGGGTCGCCGACGCCCAGAGCCCGTTGAAGGCAGCGAGCACGTTCTACCAGCAGACGTTGTTATCATGGCGTTTGGTTTCCAGCCGCACAAAATGGACTGGTTAGCACCGTTTGATGTCGATTTGGATCAGTGGGGTCGTATCAAAGCCCCAGCGAAGCAAGAGTTCCAATTCCAGACCAGCAATGAAAAGATCTTCGCGGGCGGCGATGCGGTACGAGGTTCTGATCTTGTCGTAACCGCAATTGATGAAGGACGAAAAGCGGCAGAAGGCATTCTCGATTACCTCGAAGTTTAATCTCAGCTAACCTCACAAAAAGGGTCCTGTTATTGGATCCTTTTTCTTTTGTATCCATATAATTAGAAACAAAATTATAAGAGTAAATATAATGAAAAAAGCCGCTCTCCTTTCCATTACTTTGCTCGGCTTAACCGCTTGTAGCCAAGGAGTCACAACCATGACGGATCGTTCTCAATCACCTTGTGGTGACAAACCAAACTGCGTCTCCACCCAAGACACGCGAGAAAAATACAACCTAACGCCATTTATCTTAGTTGATTCAGCGAACATCGACGCTATTGAGCAAGTTGCGCTTGAACTGCCAGGCGCGAAAACCGCGGTGAAAGAAAGCAACTACCTTCGTATCGAGTGCACATCTAAAATCATGCGCTTCGTGGATGACCTCGAACTAAAAATAGCAGGAGACCAACTGATTGTGCGCTCGGAATCTCGTGTGGGCTACTCTGACTTTGGCGTAAACAGAAAGCGCGCCGATCAATTACGAGAAAAGCTCACTCAAGCTAAGCTCATCAAATAGAAAACTGCCAACGGGGAGTGCTATACTCTCGGCCAACTAAAATATTTACTTAAAGAGAGTGTTATGAAAGTTGGTATCATCGGTGCGATGGAACAAGAAGTGACCATCCTGAAGCAAGCAATTACAAACTGCAAAACTGTAAATAAAGCGGGTTGTACGTTTTTCTCTGGTCAAATTAACGATGTCGAAGTCGTCGTACTACAATCGGGCATCGGTAAAGTTGCAGCGGCAGTGGGCACGACAATCCTTCTTGATGAATACCAACCAGACGTTGTGATTAACACAGGCTCTGCTGGCGGTTTCGATTCAAGCTTAAACCTTGGCGATGTAGTTATCTCTACAGAAGTTCGTCATCACGATGCAGACGTAACCGCTTTTGGTTATGAAATTGGCCAAATGGCCGGTCAACCAGCTGCATTCAAAGCGGATGACAAGCTAATGGACTTAGCCGAAAAAGCCCTAGCACAAATGGAAAACACTCATGCGGTTCGCGGCCTAATTTGTACTGGCGATGCGTTTGTTTGTACTGCTGAGCGTCAAGAGTTTATTCGTAAACACTTCCCGTCAGTTATCGCTGTAGAAATGGAAGCATCTGCTATCGCTCAAACTTGTCACCAATTCAACACGCCGTTTGTTGTTGTGCGTGCAATCTCTGATGTCGCTGATAAAGAATCACCAATGAGCTTTGATGAGTTCCTACCTCTAGCAGCAAAAAGCTCTTCCGAAATGGTATTCAAAATGCTGGAACTCATTAAATAAACGACTCATTCATGGAAGAAGTTTTTCAGTCATTTTATGCCAACGGTGCGCTCCTTATAATGTGGGGCGCACTGATCTTGCACCTTCTAGTGCCAATCCCCAATTCAGCGCACCCCATCACTTTATGGCGAAAGCTAGCAGAACAGCTAGCTAACAAAGTGAACAATAATCACAATTACTCACAGAGTGTAATCTCAGGCAGTCTTGCACTAGGCTTGATGCTGTTTCCTTGCTTGATATTACTGATTGCAGTAAAGCCATTTGTTTGGCAAATCCCTTTATATGAACTGGTTCTATTGATCATTGCGCTAGACTGGCGCAACAGCGAAACGTTAACGAAACAGCTCGTAACTAGTATGTCTTCGGAAGACAAAGCTCAGTGTCGAGCATTACTGAGACCATATCTTAATCGCGATACTGGTAGCCTCTCGATCGTTGGCATAGGTAAAGCTGGCTCAGAAACCCTGATTATGGGATACAGCCGCAACGTGATCGGCGTACTATTTTGGTACGCACTAACAGGTGGTATTGGTGCGCTAATGTATCGACTCACAACAGAATTAGCGCGAGTGTGGTCCCCTAGCCGACGCCAATATTTGCCCTTTGGTAAACCTGTGATTCAACTGGTTGCTACTCTGGATATTATTCCACTTCGTCTCTTTGCCATACTTTTAGCTGCCGGAAAGAATACAAGTAATGTGCTCTCTGGAATACAACAGCAAGCGAAGTCTTGGCCCTTACCAGGACCTAGCTGGGTGTTATGTACTATCGGACACAAACTACAACTGTCTTTATGCGGCCCTGCTATCTATCAAGGTGTGCGTGCAGAGCGCGCAAAAATCGGTGGGCGCATTGCGCCATCGGCTATTCACCTTTCACAAATACATACGCTGCTCGTTTGGCGCGTCCTGGCTTGGATCGCAATCCAAAGTTTGCTTTTAGGAATAATTTATCAAGGATTATGATGAATAAATTATGCTTCGCATTAACGCTGTTTGTTTCGACAGCGACCTTCGCTCAACCCGCTCAACGCATTATAAGTTTAGCTCCACATGCCACCGAAATTGCCTTTGCAGCAGGGCTAGGAGACCAGCTTGTTGCTGTCAGCGAAATGAGCGATTATCCAGAACAGGCAAAGCAGCTAGAAAGAGTCTCAAATTATCAAGGAATTAAATTAGAGCGCATTATTGCTCTTCAGCCGGACTTAGTGATTGCTTGGCCAGCCGGAAACCCCGCTAAAGAGTTGGAGAAAATTAAACAGTTCGGTATTCCTATCTATTACTCCACTACAGGTTCATTAGAAGATATCGCCAATAATATTGAGCAACTCAGCCAATACAGCGAAACTCCACAAGTAGGAAAAAAGGCCGCTGAAGATTTTAGAACGCAGCTGAGTACACTAAAAGAACAGTACAACACGAACGAGAAAGTTAGTTACTTTTATCAGTTGAGTGAAAAGCCTATCATCACTGTCGCCGGAAAGAACTGGCCAAGTGAAGTCTTTACTTTTTGCGGTGGTGAGAACATTTTCGCCGCATCTAGCGCGCCTTATCCTCAAGTTAGCATCGAGCAAGTCATTACTCGCCAGCCAGAGGTTATTTTTACTTCTCGTCACGCAATGAGTAACGATGGTATGTGGACTGAGTGGAGTAATGAGCTTCTTGCTCTTAAAAACAAACACATCTGGTCCCTAAACTCTGATTGGATTAACCGTCCCACACCACGCACATTGAACGCGATCAAAGAAGTGTGTGAGCACTTTAAAAGCGTTCGTCAAAAACGCTAACGATTTCGTGGCAAATACCGTACAATTTCCGCCCATTTTTTCTCACACTATTTAAAGGTACTAAGTAACATGGACTCCATGCTGCTTTATATGATCGATTTGTTCGGTACCGCTGTTTTCGCCATCTCTGGCGTATTACTGGCGGGCCGTTTAAAAATGGATCCATTCGGCGTTATCGTGCTCGGCAGTGTGACTGCTATAGGTGGCGGAACAATCCGAGACATGGCGCTTGGTGCCACTCCCGTATTTTGGATAACAGATACGACTTACTTATGGGTGATATTTGTTACGTGTCTACTAACCATGCTTGTTATTCGAAGACCCAAGCGACTCTCATGGTGGGTATTACCCGTTTGTGATGCCATCGGTCTCGCTGTGTTTGTGGGAATAGGAGTAGAAAAGGCACTCGCCTACAATGCATCCGGGATGGTCGCGGTGATAATGGGGGTTATTACTGGCTGTGGCGGTGGCATTATACGAGACGTGCTGGCTCGCGAAGTTCCTATGGTATTAAGAAGTGAAGTCTATGCTACGGCATGTATTATTGGCGGCATCTTCCATACGATGGCGGTAAACATGGGATATGACCACTCAACGGCTTTGCTCGCTGGTGTAATCTCAACGCTCATTATACGTCTCGGTGCGATTCGTTGGCATCTATCCCTGCCAACTTTCGCCATTAACCGTTAAACACCAACAACATCACTCACCATGGAGTCGACCAAGTGTCGGCTCCTCTCATTTATGCTCATTTGATTCGCCAATTCTTGGGCAATTCGCTAAATTATCTCAACCATTCCTAACTTTCATTAATCATTATGTTGCTTGAAGGTATTGAAACGTTACTTGTCCTCAGTAAAGAAAAAACCATGAGCCGCACGGGCAGTCAACTCTATATTAGTCAATCTGCCGTGAGTAAACGTATTTCAAATCTAGAGAAGAAGTTAGGAAAAAAATTAATAGAGCCAAATGGTCGGCACATAAAGCTGACCTCCGATGGCCTTGCGCTCATCAACACGATCGAGCCAACGTTCAATGAGTTAAGAGGTCAGATCTATGATCAACAACAAATAGAAGATACTTCTTTGATCAAGATAGACTGCTCTGAAACCTTAGTCGCTGGATACCTCAGCATGATCATGGCAGAACACTTTGCCCATGATCAGTACATACGAATATCGACCAATCATACGCCACGCATTATTGAGAATGTGAAATCAGGCAAAGCAACATTGGGATTTTGCGCTGGCTATCTACCACCTCATCATGGATTAATGAGCCTTCACCTCGCCGATGAACCTTTCTCAATTGTCAGTCGACATTCACTTTCACAACTACCTAAAGCTATTTTGACCAATGACCTAACTAACCCTGCCAACACATATCAACAAGCTATTTTATCCAAACACGGAATCGAACCTTTGATGGAAATGGATTCGTATACTGCGGCAGCACAACTGGCTTTGGGAGGTATGGCTCCCGCTTTAATCCCTAAATCTATCCTAACGACACTTAATATCACATCTAAGTTCTGCTATGACTTTGAAGAGCTAGATCAGTTAGTTCGACCAATACATATCTGCTTACGTCACAGCACATATCGTAGCGAACGAGTTAAAGCACTGACAGAATCCATTGCTGATGTTGTTGCCAAAGAAGTTTCGTTGCCATAAGCATCGACATCACTATAACTAGAGGACGAATCCATTTTTGTCCTTTACTTACCACGACCTTCGCTCCTAACTGAGCACCAAGAAAACCGCCAACAGCCATGGTTAAGCCAAGCTTCCACACGGGCAACCCAGCGAAGATAAAAAAGAGTAGTGCCGCAATGTTTGACGTGAAATTGAGAATTTTGGTTCTAGCAGTGGCTTCGACCAAAGAAAAGTGACCTAGTGCAACAAAACAAACAGTAAAAATAGATCCAGTCCCAGGGCCAAAAAAGCCATCATAGAAACCGATCCCGCCACCAATGCATAGCGCAAACATCGCTTCAGATAACTTTGGTTCTCCATCGATTTTTCGCGTACTTGGCGCGAGTAAAAAATAGAGGGAAATGGCTATCAAAAGAACAGGGATCAAACTGGTGAGTACGCTAGCATCAATAAACTGAACAGCCTCGGCACCGATCGCTGCACCAATAAAAGTACAGAGTATCGCGAAACGCATTTCCTTTAGGCTGACAATACCGTTACGCACGAAATACCAGCTAGCAGAGAAACTGCCAAACGAACTTTGTAACTTATTGGTTGCTAGAGCTTGAGTCGGACTTAACCCCGCAGCCAAAAGCGCAGGGAGTGTAATGAGCCCTCCCCCACCAGCCATCGCATCAATAAAGCCTGCGGCAGTCGCAACCAAAAATAAGGCCAACAAAATCTCAACCGTGATTTCCACTACACTTCCTTTTTGAAGAGGTATCAAAGAGGAAGAAACGGTAGCATTTATTCACAAAACTACCAATGGAAAGTCAAGACACCAATCTATTCCTAATTTTCATAGAATTAATGCTTAAACTTGACTCCAAACTTTTATATAAAATTTAGTTGTCAGAAAGAATTGAATCACTGTCACAAATCTATTCCTGATAATGAGATCAAACGCTTACCTTTAAATATAAAACTAGACGAATATGAAAGATCTGTTCAGCATGTAGAGTTTACATTGTCAGCGCTCAAGGCCCGATATCTGAGGAAAATACATGACTAGCAACTACCCTTTATCACGACATCAATCCTCAAAAAATAGTGGTAGTATAAGCACCTACCCACTTTATAAATCAAATCATCAACATCGAAATCAAGAAACCATTATCTTATCTATCGAGAGCTTCGATATCGTTGTCAAGAACAATGTAAAAGATAAAGCGAAATTAGAACGTTGGGAAAAGATAAAGGGAATGTTTGAAAATACAGCAAACTATTATGCTACAGGACAGGACTTAGTTTTTATAACCAACTTATCAAACTATTTGTACGGAAATAATAGCTCTGTTATCGTTAAAAATTATTCTGGAGCTCCACATATCATACTCACAGGCTCCCCTGCTATGCACTCAAAGCTTTCTGGATTAGGAAAATTTCTTCCCACTCCAACTGTGGCAAAGTTCGCTGTTGGACCAGAAGGGGCATTACAATCCATTAGAAGTGGGGGCATAATAACAATTATCTTAATATCCACATACAGAGTGATTGACTTTTTCCTCAATGACCGTCAAACCTTAGCCAAACTATTTGGTACTTTAGCTAGTGATATAATCACTATCGGGTTATCGTCAGCTGCAGCAGCTATATTTGTAAACTTTGCCGCAGCAGTGGGTGGCAGTGTTGTAACTTTAAGTGCTGGCCCATTATTAGGGGCTATTTTGATAAGCTCGGCTGTAGGTCTTTTATTGAATAGAGAAAATGATAAACGAGGTTTAACACAGAAGTTAATAGCCTCTATAGATATTTACTTAAAGCAAAGAGATATAGAAGCAAAGAGAAGAGCAAAAGAAGAATATAATGAGATTCAACGTAAAACTCAAAGTATGATTTTCTCGCAAGAAATACAGCGAGGTTTGTTACGATGAAAAAAGGGAGTTACGACCGAACGCAAGTGTTTTTTTATTTAATAATTTTATTAGCATCAGCAATATCACTGTTAATATATGGTTTTGATGGATTGTCAGACTTTTATCTTAACATCTATAATAATGAAAGTTATTCATCTTTTGATCAAGCTGATATTTTGATTATAGGCTCTAGTTTGATCTTATTTGAATGCTCTAGAATGTCCGTAAAAACATTAAAATCAAATAATTTCCTAACTAAAAGTGAGTTTAAAAGCTCTAGTAAGATATTCCTAACTATATCGGTAACTAGTTTTTTTCTTCTTTATCCCTCGCTACTAGCAGCAGATGTTTTTGCAAAAAGTAACGGATACTCTCTTGATACTGAAGAATCAACTTATAACTTAGTCCTAGAAAAAAGAACATATCGAAGCACTCCATAGTTAGTATGTCTTTAAGCTCGACACTGCTTATTTTAACTTTTTCTAATTACCTATCTGCTTAAAGAGTTATGGTCGGCTTAATACCTCAGTCCTACAGCATTAATTTTGTTGCAGCAAGTGGTAGTTCTATTGCTTCATCTTTGGGCACATTGCTTGCCATCATTAGCTTAATGATCTTCAAAAGCAAAGCATACCAATCGTTCCTAGCACACTTTAATGCTCTTCATTTTAGAAAAACCTCGATATAAAAAAGCCCGCTCAAATGAGCGGGCAATGAGGTTGTCATGTAAGCCCTGATTAATGAGCTTACTGATTTTTATCTGTTACGCGTCTAGACTCGCTTTCACTTTAGCGTGTAACTCTTGAACCGAAGTTACTGACGCTTTTGCGTCTGCAGTATGAGACATACATGTAGCGAACGCTGCATTCAGTGTCGTTGTGTAGTTCACTTTTTCTGCCAGTGCACCACGGCGTAGAACTTTCGAATCTTCAATCGCTTGACGACCAGCAGCCGTGTTTACGATGTAGGTGTATTCGTTGTTCTTGATGCGGTCAAGAATGTGTGGACGACCTTCGTGTACTTTGTTTACCAAACGTGGGTTAATACCCGCTTCGCCCAGAATTACAGCAGTACCGTGTGTCGCATCCAACTGGTAACCCAGTTTCACTAACTTAGAAGCTAGGTCAACAACACGCTCTTTATCACCTTCACGTACAGACAGTAGCGCACGACCACCTTCAGGATAAACCGCACCACAACCTAGCTCTGCTTTCGCGTAAGCTTCTGCGAACGTTGCACCCACACCCATTACTTCACCTGTTGAGCGCATTTCAGGGCCCAATAGAGGGTCAACACCAGGGAATTTGTTGAACGGCAGAACCACTTCTTTCACTGAGTAGTAAGGAGGGATAATCTCTTTAGTAAAGCCTTGTGACTCTAGAGATTGACCCGCCATTACACGTGCAGCGATTTTCGCTAGAGGAGCGCCTGTCGCTTTCGATACGAATGGTACCGTACGAGCAGCACGAGGGTTCACTTCAATTAGATAAACGTCGTTATCTTTCACAGCAAACTGCGTGTTCATCAAACCGCGTACACCGAGTTCGAATGCTAACTTCTCAACTTGCTCACGCATCTTGTCTTGAATTTCCTGACTTAGCGTGTATGCAGGCAGTGAACATGCAGAGTCACCAGAGTGAACACCCGCTTGTTCGATGTGCTCCATGATACCGCCGATAACGACGCGTTCACCGTCACAGATAGCATCAATATCAACTTCGGTTGCATCATCCAAGAAACGGTCTAGCAGAACTGGAGACTCGTTCGATACGCTTACTGCTTCGTTGAAGTAGCGACGCAGGTCTTGCTCGTCGTATACGATTTCCATCGCACGACCACCGAGTACATAAGATGGACGAACAACTAATGGGAAGCCAATTTCTTTCGATTTCTCAACCGCTTGCTCCATCGTTGTTACTGTCGCGTTTTCTGGCTGAAGTAGACCTAAACGGTCAACAGCGGCTTGGAAGCGTTCACGGTCTTCCGCACGGTCGATAGCATCTGGGCTAGTACCAATGATTGGCACACCAGCCGCTTCTAGAGCACGAGCCAGTTTAAGTGGCGTTTGACCACCGTACTGAACAATCACACCTTTTGGTTTTTCAACGCGAGCGATAGACAGTACATCTTCCAGAGTTACTGGCTCGAAGTACAGACGATCAGACGTATCGTAGTCAGTAGATACCGTTTCTGGGTTACAGTTAACCATAATGGTTTCGTAACCGTCTTCACGCAGCGCAAGTGATGCATGAACACAACAGTAATCGAATTCGATACCTTGGCCGATACGGTTTGGACCGCCACCAAGAACCATGATCTTATCTTTGTCTGTTGGGTTTGCTTCACATTCTTCATCGTAAGATGAGTACATGTAAGCCGTGTCAGAAGAAAACTCTGCTGCACATGTATCCACACGTTTGTAAACCGGATGAATATCAAACTGCTCACGAGCACGGCGAATTTCACTTTCAGCGACACCAAGCAATTTAGACAAGCGCGCATCAGAGAAGCCTTTGCGTTTCATCTGACGAAGCACTTCTTTGGTCAAACCTGCGTAGCCGCCAGCCTTGACTTGCTCTTCGAGTTTTACAATTTCTTCGATTTGAACCAGAAACCAGCGGTCGATTTGAGTCAAGTTGAACACACCGTCGACTGACATACCCGCTCGGAATGCATCGGCGATGTACCAGATACGCTCTGCACCTGCTTCTTTAAGTTCGTGACGAATCTTAGTCAGTGCATCTGGTGCTTCAAGATCGACCATCTCATCAAAACCAGTTGCGCCAACTTCTAGGCCACGCAGTGCTTTGTGAAGAGATTCTTGTTGGTTACGACCAATCGCCATTACCTCACCAACCGATTTCATCTGAGTTGTCAGACGGTCGTTTGCTCCAGCAAATTTCTCGAAGTTAAAGCGAGGAATTTTAGTTACGACGTAGTCGATAGTTGGTTCGAATGATGCTGGTGTTGCACCACCTGTGATGTCGTTTTGTAGTTCGTCTAGCGTAAAGCCAACAGCCAGTTTCGCGGCAATTTTCGCGATTGGGAAGCCTGTTGCTTTTGATGCTAGCGCAGAAGAGCGAGATACACGCGGGTTCATCTCGATGATGACCATACGACCATCTTTCGGGTTGATACCAAACTGTACGTTTGAACCACCTGTTTCAACACCAATCTCACGTAGAACGGCTAGCGATGCATTACGCATAAGCTGGTATTCTTTGTCAGTCAGTGTTTGTGCTGGAGCCACCGTGATTGAGTCCCCCGTATGGATGCCCATTGGGTCAAAGTTCTCGATTGAACATACGATGATACAGTTGTCCGCTTTGTCACGAACGACTTCCATTTCGTACTCTTTCCAACCGATTAGTGACTCATCGATAAGAAGTTCATTGGTCGGAGATAAGTCCAGACCGCGACGACAGATTTCTTCAAACTCTTCTTTGTTGTACGCGATACCACCACCAGTGCCACCCATGGTGAACGATGGACGAATGATACAAGGGAAGCCAACCATATCTAAAACTTTGTAAGCTTCTTCCATGCTCTTCGCTGTATCTGCGCGAGGACACTCAAGGCCGATAGACTTCATCGCTTTATCAAAACGAGAACGGTCTTCCGCTTTGTCGATTGCATCAGCCGTTGCACCAATCATCTCTACGCCAAACTCTGCGAGAACGCCGTGCTTCTCTAAATCTAACGCACAGTTAAGTGCTGTCTGACCACCCATAGTTGGCAGAACTGCATCAGGACGTTCTTTCTCGATGATCTTGCGTACAACTTCCCACTGAATCGGCTCGATGTAAGTCGCATCTGCCATCTCTGGGTCAGTCATAATCGTTGCTGGATTAGAGTTAACTAGGATAACTCGGTAGCCTTCTTCGCGAAGAGCTTTACACGCTTGTGCGCCAGAGTAGTCAAACTCACATGCCTGACCGATAACAATCGGACCAGCACCAAGAATTAGAATACTTTGAATGTCAGTACGTTTTGGCATTATCTACTACTCCGAATTAAGCGCTGTGTTTTTTGATTAGTTCGATAAAGTGGTCAAATAGCGGTGCCGCGTCATGTGGACCAGGGCTCGCTTCTGGGTGACCTTGGAAGCTAAATGCTGGCTTGTCTGTGCGGTGGATACCTTGCAAAGAGCCATCAAATAGCGATACGTGAGTAGCACGTAAGTTTTCCGGTAATGTTGCTTCATCTGCCGCAAAGCCGTGGTTTTGCGAGGTAATCATCACAACGTTACGCTCTAAATCTTTTACTGGGTGGTTTGCACCGTGGTGACCAAACTTCATTTTCACCGTTTGCGCACCTGATGCTAGCGCCAGAATTTGGTGACCTAGACAAATACCAAAAATTGGCAGGCCTTTTTCTAGGAACACTTTGGTTGCTTCAATCGCGTAAGTACATGGTTCTGGGTCACCAGGGCCGTTTGATAAGAATACGCCATCTGGATTTAGTGCCAAAACTTCTTCCGCTGACGTTTCTGCAGGTACAACCGTTAAGCGGCAGCCGCGGTCAACCAACATTCGTAAGATGTTGCGTTTTGCGCCGAAGTCGTAAGCGACAACGTGGTATGGCAGCTCGCTGTCATCTTTCGCCTCTGGAAGTCCACCTTCAAGCGTCCACGAACCTTGCTTCCATTGATACGCTTCTTTTGTTGTAACTTCTTTCGCAAGGTCCATTCCTTTTAAGCCTGGGAATTCTTTTGCTTTCGCTAGTGCCAAAGCTTCGTCTAGGTTGTTGCCCGCAACAATACAGCCGTTTTGAGCACCTTTTTCACGCAGGATACGAGTGAGCTTACGAGTATCGATATCAGCGATGCCAACGATATTTTGAGACTTAAGATAATCAGAGAGGGATTGTTCGTTACGGAAGTTAGAAGCGATTAGAGGAAGATCGCGAATCACAAGGCCTTGTGCATGAATGGAAGAGGATTCTTCATCTTCGGAAGTGGTTCCGGTATTGCCAATGTGAGGATAAGTGAGAGTGACGATTTGCTGAGAATAGGAAGGATCAGTGAGGATTTCTTGATACCCCGTCATCGAGGTATTAAAAACGACTTCACCAACGGAAAGACCATCTGCCCCTATGGACACTCCGCGGAACACTGTCCCATCTTCTAGGACCAACAGTGCTAATTTACCCAAGACAACCTCCAGAATAAAAATGCAAAAAAAATAAATCAAACTGCAAACATGCCTTCCTTTACCTATAAAATCTACATAAATAGGTATTTCAGACAAATTGGCGGTATTCTAAAGTTGGACTCGAAACCTGTCAACCTACAATCAAAAATAAATGATTAATTTCTAGCGAGTAAGGTCATTTTGAATCAGTAAGGCCCAAAAAGATAACTTTTACATGCTATTACATAGAGAGGCATAGAGGTTTAATGAATTTTACAAATTTGAACTTTTTAGAGATCACAAAAAAGTATTGGTTTTTCACGCAAACGTTCACCCAACAAAAAAGACATTAGTTTTTAGACATCAAAACCCAAAACACCCACAAAACAACCAAAACAACAACAAAAGTAAGCACCAAAATACTTTCTGTTAGAATCATTTCATTTACAAATAATTCTATAGATATAAAAAAGCCGGCTACAGCCGGCGAATAATTATGTATTTAGAGTTCATTCAATCCCAAAACATCTGTCATGGTATAAAAGCCTGCTGGTTTGGCACTCAACCAAACAGCGGCCTTGACGGCGCCATTAGCAAACGTCATGCGATCGGTCGCTTTGTGCGTTATCTCCACTCGTTCCCCGATATCAGCAAACATGGCTGTGTGCTCACCGACAATATCGCCAGCGCGAATTGTAGCAAAGCCGATCTCATCTTTAGTACGTTCACCTGTGATACCTTCTCGCGCATAGACAGCTACATCATTCAGCTTGTTGCCCATCGCACCAGCAATGGCTTCCCCCATCCCGATAGCGGTACCAGAAGGAGCATCAACTTTATGACGATGATGTGCTTCGACAATCTCAACATCACAGTAGTCGCCCATCACTTTGGCTGCTTTCTCAAGAAGCTTAAATACTAGGTTCACACCAACAGAGTAGTTAGGAGCCATGACAACAGGCACTTGCTTAGCGGCTTCGTCAATCAGTTCACGCTCTGCATCACTGAAACCAGTCGTCCCAATCACAATACTCTTTCCATGCTTCTTACACAGTTCAAGATTCACCAACGTACTTACTGGGGCAGTAAAATCGATGATTACATCAAAATTATCGACGTCTTTAGCAAGATCATCCGTTAAGAACACATCGAATTTGCCTTCACCACAAAGTTCACCGATATCGACACCGACAAGTGAGGACTCAGGTCGTTCTGATCCCGCGCTCACTGTCGCCTCTGGGTTAAGGTGTGAAGCTTTAACCAAATTACGGCCCATTCGGCCTGCTGCTCCTGCGATTGCAATACGAACCATTGCGCTTTCTCTCCTTCTCTGGATAACGAGGTTTGCTCTCGTTCTCTCGTTTCGCTTAATCTGTTTAAACTAACAACATACCGTGGTTACCACAAGCAAGTTCATCAGGCTTAAGCGAACTCTTTTACGACACGCTCCAAGATAGGCACGTTCGCTTCAGGAAAGGCATAGTTACCCAATTCTCTTATCTCAACCCAGCGACCTTCTTGACCTTCTCGGCCGTAAGGCTCATTACTGAACTTAGATACCGTAATAAAATCAAACTTAAGTGATTTGTCTGGATAGTCATATTCCAAATGCTCGAAAAGGGCTTGCTCAGTAACTTCAATTCCTACCTCTTCTTCAAGTTCTCTTGCTAGAGCATGTTCAATACTTTCTCCTGACTCGACTTTCCCGCCGGGAAACTCCCAAAACCCGCCTTTATGCTTGTCATCTGGACGCTTTGTAATAAAAATTTTTGATTTGTCTTGGTTAAAAATAATAGCCGCGACTATGTGAATTCTTTTCATAGGGGTTCCTAACTCTCAAGCCGTTACACTTCAACGGTCTTTGAATCTCTAAAACTATCCGATGCTATCAAAACTTATGAAATTCGACAGCCACAGAATTTGCTTAAAAAAAGAGCCGCCTAGGCGACTCTTTAAAAAATTATCTGACTAATACGTTAGTCGATTTTGCCGTGGCACTGTTTATACTTCTTACCACTACCACAAGGGCAAGGCTCATTGCGACCTACTTTACGTTCATCACGTACCATTGGCTGACTTGAACCTTCTTCAGATTCTTCACCTTCAGAAAGAGGGTTTTGTGCTGCTGCGTGTTGCGCTTGAGCACGACGAGCGGCCTCTTCAGCTTGCGCACGACGTTGCTCTTCCATACGTTCAACTTCTTCTTGTTGCTGAACTCGAACGCGAGATAGAACAGTAATCACATCAGTTTTCAGCGCTTCTAGTAGACCTTCAAACAGTTCAAACGATTCACGCTTGTATTCCTGTTTCGGGTTCTTCTGCGCATAGCCGCGTAAGTGAATACCCTGACGCAAGTGATCCATTGCTGCCAAGTGCTCTTTCCAAAGCGTATCCAGAGTTTGAAGCATAACCGATTTCTCGAAGTTACGAAGCACTTGGGCACCCACCACTTCCTCTTTCTCTTTGTACACTTCAACGGCTAGATTGATGATCTTCTCGCGTAGCGCCTCTTCGTAAAGCTTATCGTCTTCTTCAAGCCATTGCTTCACTGGCGCATCAAGATCGAAGTCTGCTTTCAAGCGCTCTTGCAGACCTTCAACGTCCCACATATCTTCTAGTGATTGTGGCGGGATGTACTCATCAATAACCGCTGTTAGCACATCTTCACGGTTTTGCTCGATCATACCGCTGATGTCTTCAACGTTCATCAATTCGTCGCGCAGCTCGTAGACAACCTTACGCTGATCGTTCGCCACATCATCGTATTCTAGTAGCTGCTTACGGATATCAAAGTTACGACCTTCCACTTTGCGCTGTGCTTTTTCAATTGAGCGAGAAAGCATTTTCGATTCAATAGCTTCACCTTCTTCCATACCACTTTGAATAAGGCTCGCCATACGATCAGAAGTGAAAATACGTAACAAAGAGTCTTCCATAGATAGGTAGAAGCGCGATGAACCCGCATCACCTTGACGACCAGAACGACCACGTAGCTGGTTATCAATACGGCGAGATTCGTGGCGCTCAGTACCAATGATGTGTAGACCACCAGCATCTAGTACTTGATCATGTACCACTTTCCACTCTGCTTTAATCGCATCGATTTGTTCTTGAGTTGGGTTCTCCAAAGCTTCCACTTTTGATTGCCAACTACCGCCAAGCACAATATCCGTACCACGACCGGCCATGTTGGTCGCGATAGTTACCGCACCAGGCATACCCGCTTCAGCAACAATTTCCGCTTCCTTCTCATGGAATTTCGCATTCAATACGTTGTGTTTGATCTTCGCTTTCTTCAATGCGTTAGAAAGAAGTTCTGATTTTTCAATCGATACGGTACCAACCAATGTTGGCTGACCTTTCGCAACGCGCTCTTTGATATCTTCAATGATTGCAGCAAACTTCTCAGCTTCGGTACGGTACACCACATCCGGCATATCGTTACGAATCATTGGTTTGTTGGTTGGGATAACCACCGTTTCCAAGCCATAAATAGATTGGAACTCAAACGCTTCAGTATCCGCAGTACCTGTCATACCAGACAGTTTTTCGTATAAGCGGAAGTAGTTCTGGAAGGTAATCGAAGCCAAAGTTTGGTTTTCGTTTTGAATCTTAACGCCTTCTTTCGCTTCTACTGCTTGGTGAAGACCTTCAGACCAACGACGACCTGGCATTGTACGACCAGTATGTTCATCAACAATTACTACTTCACCTTCGTCAGTAACGATGTAATCAACGTTGCGCTCAAACAACACATGAGCACGCAAAGCGGCATTCACGTGATGCAACATGCTGATGTTAGTCGGTGAGTAAAGTGTGTCACCCTCTTCCATAAGACCATTTTTCACCAACAGTTCTTCAACGTACTCTTGGCCCGTTTCTGTGAGGTATACTTGCTTTGATTTCTCATCAACAGTGTAGTGACCATCACCACGATATTCTTCAGAGTCTTCTTTGTCTTGCTTTTTAAGATGCGGGATCAAAAGGTTGATTCGGGTGTATAGCTCAGAGCTATCTTCAGCAGGACCAGAAATGATTAAAGGGGTACGAGCTTCATCAATTAGGATTGAGTCCACCTCATCGACAACTGCAAAGAAGCGTTCACGTTGTACGCGATCTTCGCTACGGAAAGCCATATTGTCACGAAGGTAGTCAAAACCAAATTCATTGTTCGTTCCGTACAAGATGTCAGCTTGGTACGCTTCTTTTTTCTCTTGAGGAGGCATGTTTGGCACGTTTACGCCAACAGTCATACCTAAAAATTCAAATAGAGGGCGGTTTGTCTCTGCATCACGTTTAGCTAGATAATCGTTCACTGTTACAATATGAACGCCTTTACCAGCTAGGGCATTTAGGTAAGCAGGGAGCGTTGCCGTCAGCGTTTTACCTTCACCCGTACGCATTTCAGCGATTTGACCCGCATTTAGAACCATACCACCGATAAGCTGGACGTCGAAGTGGCGCATACCGTAGACACGCTTAGATGCTTCACGAACCGTAGCAAAAGCTTCTGGAAGTAGTTTATCAAGAGTTTCACCCTTCTCTAGGCGCTCACGGAATTCAACCGTCTTTGCTTTTAACTCTTCGTCACTTAGAGCTTCGAATGTTGGCTCAAAGTTATTAATTTCTTTTACAATTTTTCTAAGGCGGCGCAGTGTTCGGTCGTTGCGACTGCCAATCACTTTTGTCAGTAGCTTAGTTATCATTTTTCGTGAATCTCTCTTTATTCAGACCGTTCCCGATCTACTCATAATGCCTTCAGTCTCTGCCAGTTTGGAACTAAGAATACTGAGATAAATCATTTATCAAAGATATTGAGTTCAAACATCCATATTTCAAGGCTAAGTTTTGAAACAATGTGGCTTAGTGTAAGGATTTTTAATCGATACAACCATAAATAGACGTATTTGTTTGAAGCACTCTGAAGTTTTTACTTAAAGTGGTGACTGATTAGCCGATATTGCATACCGCAATATGTGTAATCCATCCAGAGCAAACTTTGCTTTTTACCTTGCTACATTGTAAAACTGAAGCTAAAGACGTTAATGTAAACTATACCTTGATAGAAAGCTGCTCTAGAATAGCTATATCTCAACAAAATTAGATTTTACCTATGCGTGATCACCGTCCAACCTCGACTGAAGATGTTATTGCTGAGTCACAGTTCAAGCAGATTCAAGAACATGCTGGAGAAATCTTACAGCTTAACCAAGCTTTGCAAGAGGTCTTACCCACGGGGACGGCCGATCATTGCCGAGTAGCGAATGTTCGTAACGGCCATCTATTGATCGATGTCTCTAGTGCCGCGATCAAAATGAAGATCGATTACGATCGCCTCATGATCCTAAATAAACTTCGTACTCAAGGCTTTGCCAAGCTGATGAGCGTTGAAGTGAGGATCAATCCTTCACTATATCGAAACCGCTTTCAACAAGACGACAGACCTAAGCGTCCACCACTAACCGAATCTGCAGCAAAGTCATTAATGACGATTGCCGACATGGCGCCACCGAAAATTCAAGAGCGTTTAAAACGATTAGCCGATATGGCAGAAAAGGAAGATCGTAAGTGAACGTTATTTCAATATGCTGAAAGCTTGAATGTTATTGATAAATCCAGGATTAAAGCCAAATAGCAAAAAACCAGGCATAAGCCTGGTTTTTTATTAATTCTAATGCCAAGTATTTACGCAAGCACCATATTTGGTTCTGCGAATGCTACTGGTGAGCCGACTTCTTCTTCGAATGTAGTCCACTCCCACGCTTCCTGATCTGCAAGAACAGCACGTAACAGTTGGTTATTTAAACCGTGGCCAGATTTAAAGGCACGGAATTCACCAATGATTGGGTGGCCACACATGTAAAGGTCACCAATCGCATCCAACACTTTGTGAGTCACAAACTCATTTTCAAAGCGTAGACCTTCTTCATTAAGAATACGGTAATCATCCAAAACGATAGCATTGTCAAAACTACCACCCAAAACTAGGTTTTGAGATTGTAGATATTCGATATCACGCATAAAGCCAAACGTACGTGCTCGAGAAATCTCACGAACAAAGCCTTTTGACGAGAAATCAAACAGCAAACGTTGCTCGTCTGATTCAATCGCTGGGTGATTAAACTCAATTTCGAAGTCCATACGGAAGCCGTTAAATGGTACAAATTCTGCCCATTTATCACCATCTTCAAAACGAACTGGCTTTTTGATGCGGATGAAGCGTTTTGGCGCATTTTGCGTTTCGATACCTGCTTGTTGTAGCAAGTATACAAATGGGCTTGCACTACCATCCATGATCGGAATTTCAGGTGCGTCTACTTCGACAACAATGTTATCGATGCCCATACCAGCAAGTGCCGCAGTCAAGTGCTCAACAGTTGAAATACGCACACCTTCATCGTTTACCAATGCAGTACAAAGCATGGTGTCACGAACCGAAGCTGGATCAGCTGGAAAATCTACAGGTGGATTTACATCTGTACGACGGTAAATGATACCTGTATTTGCAGCAGCCGGGCGCAGAGTAAGTGTGACTTTACGACCAGAGTGGAGACCCACACCAGTTGTTTTCACTATTTCTTTCAGAGTACGTTGTCTGATCATCTGCTTGCCTCTCAAAAATTTGCTACAAAACACGGCCGTCTGTAACGTCGACCGTGAATGCTACCATAATTTTGAGCCATGTCAAATTTATGGGTTAAAGATTAATCAGCCTGACGACGCAAAAATGCCGGTATATCTAAATAACCACTTTCCTTTTCTTGCTTTGGAGCCGCAGAACTTTGGCTCGACGAAGCTGGAGAAGAAGGAGCAGTGTTTGTCGGCTGAGGAGTTACCTGTGGCTTCTCTTGCACTTGATTATTCTGCAAGGTCTGTGCCGGTTTTTCTTCAGCTTGCGTTGCCGCTGCTTGTTGCTGTGGTTGAGCTTGCGGCGTCGGTGCCACTTTAGCTTTACCACCCGCAACTAGCGTGATATCTGGCTTTTTCTCATTACCAATACCTGTCGCTACAACTGTTACGCGGATTTCGTCAGTCATATCAGGGTCTAGAGAAGTACCGATAACAACAGTCGCATTGTCAGAAGCGAATGCCTTCACTGTATTACCAACCGTCTCAAACTCGTCAAGACGCATATCCAGACCAGCAGTAATATTGACAAGAACACCACGAGCGCCCGCTAGATCGATGTCTTCCAGAAGTGGGCTAGAAATTGCCATTTCAGCCGCTTCTTCAGCACGGTCTTCACCTTTGGCGATGCCGCTACCCATCATTGCGTGACCCATTTCAGACATTACAGTTCTTACGTCCGCAAAGTCGACGTTGATCATGCCAGGGCGAGTAATTAGCTCAGCAATACCTTGAACGGCATTCTTAAGAACATCGTTAGCGCTTGCAAAAGCTTCTAGTAGTGTTACACCACGACCAAGTACTTTAAGTAGCTTTTCGTTTGGAATCGTGATCAAAGAGTCAACATGCTTAGACAGCTCATCGATACCTTGCTCAGCAAATGCCAAACGCTTTTTACCTTCAAAACTAAACGGTTTAGTTACTACCGCTACTGTTAGAATGCCAAGCTCTTTAGCCACTTCAGCAATAACAGGCGCTGCACCAGTACCGGTACCGCCACCCATACCAGCTGCGATAAACACCATATCGGCGCCAGTCAGGGAATCTTTAATTCGATCTCTGTCTTCGAGAGCTGCGTCACGGCCAACCTGTGGATTAGCACCTGCACCCAGACCTTTAGTGATATCACCACCGATCTGAATTACATTGCCAACGCTTGTCTTACGAAGTGCTTGCGCATCAGTGTTGACGCTGATGAATTCCACACCTTCGATGGATTCACGCACCATGTGTTCAACGGCGTTACCACCGCCGCCACCAACCCCAACGACCTTGATTACTGCATCGTCAGACATTTCCATCATCGGTTCAAACATGTGTTGTCTCCGTTTATCCTGCAACTCAGGTTAAAACTCTTTTTGTATCCAGTTACGCAATTTATCGAAAAAGCCAGTTACAGATGAGCGTTTAGGTTCATTATAATCGCTATCGTCGCTAGACTGCATGTCTCTTGCGTAATGAAGTAATCCAACTGCCGTAGAATGGTACGGCTCTTTTACATAGTCAGTTAATCCGCTGACTTCGAGCGGTTTGCCGACCCTTACTTGATTGCGGAATACGCGTTCCGCACATTCTACCACTCCGTCCATTTGCGCAGCACCGCCGGTGAGTACAACTCCCGCAGCCAGATGGTGCTTGATACCCTCTTCGCGCAATTTTGCTTGTACAGAGTCGATAGTTTGGTTAACCAGTCCCATAAGCTCAGAGTAGCGTGGCTCAATCACTTCTGACAACGTTTGACGTTGCAGGCTACGTGATGGTCGTCCACCTACGCTTGGTACATTAACCGTGTCATCCTTACTGACCAGTTCACTCAAAGCACAGCCATATTTGACTTTTATTTCTTCAGCATCGCTCACTGGCGTGCCAAAAGCAAAAGCAATATCACTGGTTACAGCATTTCCTGCGTACGAAAATACTTCTGTGTGACGTAACGCACCGCCAGTCCAGATGGCCACATCCATCGTGCCGGCGCCAATATCAACCACACAAACTCCAAGCTCTCTTTCATCCTCGGTGATTACTGCATTACTAGCAGCAAGCCCAGAAAATACGAGTTGTTCTACTTTAAGGCCGCAGCGTTCTACCGCCTTAATAATGTTGCGTGCCATGTCATTATGGCATGAGATAAGGTGGACACTCACTTCCATTCTTACCCCAGATAAACCAAGCGGATTTTTGATTCCTTCTTGGTAATCAATGGTGAACTCTTGCGGGATCACATGAAGAATTCGCTGTTCATCACCGATTTTAATCGATTTTGCGGTATGGATAGCGCGATCCATGTCTTCTTGAGACACCTCTTCATCAGAAATCGTGCCCATACCTTTTTCAATTCGGCTTGCGATATGCTTACCAGACAACGAAATGAAGACTCGGCTGATCTGGCACTCTGCCATTAATTCAGCTTGATCAATTGCACGTTGTACTGATTTTACAACCGACTCCAAATCATTCACGCCACCTTTATCCATGCCGCGTGAGGAGCTACTACCTGCGCCAATAATATTAATTTGACCGTCTGGTAAAACCTCACCCACTAGAGCCGATACGGTTGCAGTGCCTATATCAAGACCAACAATAATGTTGTCATCAGCGGCCTTAGTCATCTGTACTCTCTTCTAACTCTTGTTCAGGAAACCAACCAACTGCGGCTCCTGTATCGTACCTAAGATCGATATAACTGATTCTTTGCGTGTCACTGCCAAGCTTGTTATAGAGCTTAAAAAAGCGCTCTATACGCTCAAGAAGAGACTCTTTACCGAGCTCTAATCGAATACCGTTATCAAGGATGATTTGCCAAGCTCGTCGCTCGTTTAATACCAGAGACGATATCGCTAAACCCAATTGCTGAAACTTAGGACTCAAATCACGGTAAGTCTGTAAGACTTCCGGTCCGCTATCTTTGGGTCCGTACAGCTTCACTTTTTCTTCTTGCAACAGAGCAACATCTCCATCAAAAACGAACCCGTTTTTATCTAACAGTTCGTTGCCATTCCAAATGGCTTCTGGTTGATGCTCCGTCAAAAAAACTTTTACTGTATCCGGCCACTGCTTTCGGATTGCGGCATGCGCTACCCATGGCAGAGCTTCGACACTTTGCTGTAATACATCAATATCCTGAGACATAAATGTACCGATGTGATCAATTCGACTAAATGCAGCCTGCACATCGTCAGCTTGGACATACTCCAGTTTCCCCTGAAGTACTATTTTGGAGAGAGGTAACCTTTGGTCATCCCACATCCAACTGATCGCCGCGTACAAAACAGAACTAATTAAAGTCACAACCACAACGAAAAATAACGCACCCAAGATTTTTTCTTGGCGACCACGGTTGTTACCCGTGTTTGGTCGCTCGTCATTCAGTGCAATATTCAACAACGTCTTCGTTTCCTGACTTTTGTCGTGTACTTTTTACCCATATAATTACGCAGAGGTAAAAGTCTTGACTTTAACCTTGGGATTATACTGAGCTCTTGTAAACTATCAAACACTGATAGCAATAAATCACAATGATATTGACGCAAAATCGAGATCTGAGTCTTTATCTGTCCTTCGCGTCAACAATATGTGTCAGCCAAGCATCTTGTTTATATTCAATTTAAGACCTGCCAGCTGTTTCGCCACTTTACCAATATCACCCGCACCTTGCGTTAAGATTAGGTCGCCGTCTTGTATAACGTTAGCTAAAACTGAAGGTAATTGCTCGATTTCTGGAACAAAAATCGGGTCTACCTTGCCTCGGCTGCGAATTGTGCGACATAAAGCGCGCCCATCAGCACCTGCAATCGGCTTTTCACCCGCTGCGTAAACATCCAGCATGATCAATACATCCACCTGTTCAAGCACATTCGCGAAATCATCGTATAAATCACGAGTACGGCTATAACGGTGCGGTTGGAAAATCATCACCAAACGCTTGTCTTGCCAACCACTGCGTGCTGCATTAATGGTTACATCCACTTCTGTTGGATGATGGCCGTAATCATCAACAAGCATTGCATGGCCGTTGCCAGTATCAAACTCGCCAAGGTGATCAAAACGTCTTCCCGTACCTTGCGTACCAGCCATTGCCTTTAGGATCGCATCGTCTTCAATGTCATCTTCAGTAGCAACCGCAATCGCAGCAGACGCATTCAATGCATTGTGACGACCTGGAATATTCAGCGTGATATCTAAGTTAGCTCGCCCTTTACGTACTACCGTAAATTTGCCTTGCTGCCCCTCTTGACGATAATCTTCAATACGTACGTCGGCATCTTCAGAAAAACCGTAAGTTATCACTTGACGACTAATACGTGGGATTAACTCTCGAACCACAGGATCATCAATGCAAACAATTGCTTGGCCGTAAAACGGTAGATTATGAAGGAAATCGATGAAGGTTTGCTTTAAGGTTTCAAAGTCACCACCATAGGTATCCATATGATCGGCTTCGATATTGGTAACAATGCTCACCATTGGTTGCAAGTGCAGGAATGACGCGTCACTTTCATCTGCCTCTGCAATTAGAATACGACTCGAGCCTAGACGCGCATTTGTACCTGCGCTTTTCACCAAACCGCCATTCACAAACGTTGGATCAAGACCGGCTTCAGAATAGATTTGAGTAACAAGAGCGGTCGTCGTGGTTTTACCGTGTGTACCCGCAACGGCAATACCGTGACGGAATCGCATCAATTCAGCCAACATCTCTGCGCGGCGTACAATAGGGATGCGTAATTCACGTGCCGCCATCACTTCTGGGTTTTCTTCGTTGATCGCCGTTGACACAACAACCACACTTGCTTTTTCTACATTACTGGCTTGATGACCAATAAATACCGTCGCACCTTTTGATACCAAACGCTCTGTCACAGCGTTCTCTGATAGATCAGAACCTGTGATTTGGTAGCCTTCGTTCAACAGCACTTCTGCAATGCCGCTCATGCCCGCACCACCAATACCGATGAAGTGGATGGATTTCACGCGGCGCATCTCTGGCACCATTGCGCGAATCTGAGCTAAGTCTTGTGTATGTTGGATTGTCATCAATTCTATTCTCAATAATTCGGTTAACGCTTTTCGGTCAAAGCGACAATGGCTTGTGCGACAACTCGGTCAGCATTCAATTTTGCAGCGCCACGCGCTTGCTCAGCCATTGTAAGTAAAGCTTGGCGATCCAATTGTTGGATCTGCAGAGTCAGAGACTCAACGGTTAAATCTGGTTGTTCAATCATTTTCGCCGCGCCGCAATCCACCAAGTGGTCTGCATTAAGTGCTTGCTGGCGGTCTTTGTGCATGAATGGAACAAAAATAGCGCCTACACCTGCCGCCGAGACTTCAGATACGGTTAACGCTCCAGAGCGACAAACTAAAAGGTCAGCCCATGCGTAAGCTTCTGCAACGTCATCAATGAATTCCATTACTTCTGCATTTACCACACCATTAGCTTGGTATGCTGCATTCACTTCTTCGGCGGCACCTTTACCCGCTTGATGACGAATACAGTAATCTTCGCCCAATTTCGACATCACTTCTGGCAGAGTTTGGTTAAGAATACGTGCGCCTTGGCTGCCACCCATCACCAAAATGCGAATTGGACCTTGGCGCTCTTGCATGCGCTCAGTTGGCGCTGCTAATTGAGTCACGTCTTCACGAACTGGGTTCCCAACCACTTCGGCATTTGGAAAAGCGCCTGGGAAAGCCTGAAAAACCTTCTTAGCGATTTTCGATAACCATTGGTTCGTTAAACCTGCTACTGCATTTTGTTCATGCAGAACAACAGGAATGCCACTCATCCAAGCGGCAATACCACCCGGGCCGCTAACATAACCGCCCATACCAAGCACTGCGTCTGGCTGCCAGCGTTTCATGTGAGCACGAGCCTGCATAATGGCATTGATAATTTGAAATGGTGCTGCAAGAAGACGTTTAACGCCTTGACCTCGTAACCCTTTCACTTTGATAAAGTCGATTTCAATGCCATGTTTTGGCACCAAATCCGCTTCCATTCGATCCGCCGTACCTAGCCAACGGATCTCCCAACCTTGTTCTTGAAGCTGTTTTGCTACCGCCAAACCTGGGAATACGTGACCGCCAGTACCACCAGCCATCACCATCAAACGTTTATTTTGTTTCATTAGCTTGTTGTTCTGATTGTTGTTGCTCGCGTTTCAAGCGGCATTCGTAATCGATACGCAGTAGTATGGACACTGCGACGGACATAATTATTAGACTAGAACCACCATAACTGATGAGTGGAAGTGTTAAACCTTTAGTTGGAACAATACCGGCGGCAGCTCCAACATTAACCAAGGTTTGAAACGCAAACCAAATACCAATTCCGAAAGCCAGATAACCTCCGAACATTTCGCCTTCTTCAAATGCACGCTTGCCGATGTAAACCGCTTTTAGCACCAAGCTAAAAATCAGCATTAAGACCAGCACTACGCCCACGAAACCAAGCTCTTCAGCAAGTACGGCAAACACAAAGTCGGTATGCGCTTCCGGTAGATATTCCAGTTTTTGAATTGAATTACCGAGACCTTGTCCGAACCATTCACCACGACCAAACGCCATCAAAGACTGAGTCAACTGATAGCCACTACCAAACGGGTCTTCCCACGGGTCAAGGAAGGAGGTTACACGTCGCATACGGTATGGCTCGACGAGAATCAAACCAACGACAGCACCGATACCTGCCACCATCAAGGCGAGAAACTGGGTTAGTTTTGCACCTGCGATAAAAAGCATGCCAAACAGCGTGACCAGCATCACGACCACCGTCCCCAAGTCTGGCTGACCAAGTAGTAATACTGCGAAGAAGGCAAACACCATGATTGGCTTCATAAAGCCACCAAAGAACGTTTGTCGTACTTCGTCTTGCTTTCGAACTAAGTAACCAGACATGAAGATAAACAGCGATAGCTTCGCGACCTCCGCTGGCTGAAGGTTAAACAGCCCGAGGGGAATCCAACGAGACGCACCATTAACCGACTTACCCGCCAAAAGCACGATGATCAACAGTGCGAAAGAAGCCCAAAGTAAGTAATGGCTCTTCTTAAACCACTCTTGCAAAGGCACTTGCAAAATAACAGCGGAGGTCCCTAACGCCAGCACGAGAAACGTCGCATGACGAAACATAAAGTGGAACGGCTGTTCCGTTAATCGAGAGCTGATTGGAAATGATGCAGAGGTTACCATGACCAAACCAGTCAACATCAAACCCAGTGCAATCCACACTAACTGACGATCAAACATCGCCTCTGGGGCTGGATGCTTGAGCCAATTGCCAATACTGCGTTTAACGTTACCTAAACCCACGAAGTGTGTAACCTTTAATTATGCATATTTCTGAGCAAGAGCAGCGAAAGCATCACCTCTTGCCATAAAGTTGTCGAATTGATCAAAGCTAGCACATGCAGGAGACAGCATCACCATATCACCTGGTTTTAACTGCGAAGATACTTGTTGAATCACATCTTCCATAGTGTCGAAACGTATTGCAGATTCATGCAGTGGCATAAATTCATCGCCATCAGCGCCAAAGCAACACAGTTGCAAGTTAAGCGTCGCGAAGATCGGTTTTAATGGCGAGAAGTCAGCACCTTTGCCAACACCACCAACGAGTAAGTAGAGCTTGCCTGTCGATTCCAAACCAGATAGCGCAGCCATAGTGCTGGCAATATTAGTTGCTTTAGAGTCATTCACCCATTTGACGCCTTGATTATCCGCAACCACCTGGCATCGGTGTGTCAGTCCTGTGTAATTTTTAAGTGCATTCAATGCTTTGTGATAGTTTACGTCCGCAGCTTTTAATAGCGCTAAAGCAACCAGAGCGTTAGATAAGTTGTGCTTACCAACCAACTTAAGCTCATCACTTGCGACAACTCGTTGACCGTGATCGAGCAGCCAAGTACGGTTGCCATCCACCTCGAGACCAAAGTCCTGATTGTCGCTGCCAAATGTCACCAATGGCATCTCTGCGTCTGGGAAGGTTTCTTGATCATCACGGTTCACGACTGCAAGAGCAGCATGGTTAAAAATACGCAACTTAGCTTGTCGATAGTCAGACATGCCTTGATAACGATCCATATGATCTTCAGAAAGATTCAGAAACGCAGCGGCTTTGAGCTTTAAGCTTGACGTCGTTTCTAACTGGAAGCTCGAGAGTTCGAGTACATATAGGTCTGCGTCTTGTTCTAACAAATCCAGTGCAGGCACACCGATGTTACCACCAACGCCAACATCCAAACCTGCAGCCTCAGCCATCACACCTGTGAGGTCGGTTACTGTGCTCTTACCGTTTGAGCCCGTAATCGCAATCACCGGTTTCTGCACCGCCCAAGCGAATAACTCGATATCACCTACTACGGCCGTACCTTTTGCTAATACGGCTTGGATCTCTGGTGTCGCTAGCGCAATACCAGGGTTGGTCACGATAAGATCCGCGTCAGAAAGCCAGTCTGTATTCCAACCACCACTATGCAGTTGAACACTTTCCGGCAAGCGCTCTGCACCTGGAGGGTTTACACGAGTATCAATGACTTTGACCACAAGTTGTGGCTGATTTTTTCTTAGGTGTTTAACGACAGAGAGCCCGGTAATACCGAGCCCTACGACGACAACACTATGTATGTTTTGCCAACGTTCCATATTTGATCACACTGTAAATCTTGTTCTTGGAAAGCGCGATTAACGCACTTTCAATGTCGCAAGACCAATCAGAACAAGAACCATAGAAATAATCCAGAAGCGCACGATTACGCGAGGTTCTGGCCAACCTTTCAATTCGTAGTGGTGGTGAATTGGTGCCATACGGAAAATGCGCTGACCACGTAATTTGTAAGAACCTACCTGCAGGATGACTGATAGCGTTTCCATTACAAATACGCCACCCATGATCACCAACACCAACTCTTGACGAACTAGAACAGCAATGGTGCCCAATGCACCGCCAAGCGCTAGTGAGCCCACATCGCCCATGAACACTTGTGCTGGGTACGTGTTAAACCACAAGAAACCAAGGCCTGCACCTACGATTGCTGTACATACGACAACTAACTCAGAAGCATGTGGTAAGTATGGTATATGAAGGTATTCAGAGAAGTTAACGTTACCGGTCGCCCATGCAATAACCGCGAAGCCTGCTGCAACAAGAACCGTTGGCATGATTGCCAAACCGTCTAGACCATCAGTCAGGTTGACCGCGTTACTTGTACCTACAATGACAAAGTAAGTCAGAATGATATACATCAAACCAAGCTGCGGCATGATGTCTTTAAAGAATGGCACCACTAGCTGAGTTGCTGCTGTGTCTTTACCGTAAGCATACAATGCGAAAGCGACGACAAACGCGATCAACGACTGCCAGAAGTACTTCCAACGCGCGATCAAGCCATCGGTATTTTTGCGTACCACTTTACGATAATCATCAACAAATCCGACCGCACCGTAGCCAAGTAAGACTGTCAGTACCGCCCATACGTAAGGGTTGGATAAGTCTGTCCATAGCAAAATCGTGATTGAGATGGCCGCTAAGATCATGATACCGCCCATTGTTGGGGTACCACGCTTACTAAAGTGAGATTCAGGACCTTCGTTACGCACTACCTGACCAATTTGCAGCATTTGCAAACGCTTGATCATGATTGGTCCCATCCATAATGACAGACCTAGAGCGGTTAATACGCTTAGGATTGCTCGAAAAGACAAGTATTCAAACAATCGGAAAAAAGACAGGTATGGCTGTAGCAGCTCGGCAAGCCAAATAATCATTAATAATACTCCTTCAAAGCAGCAGCGACTTCAAACATACGTGCACCGTTCGCTCCTTTCACCAATATCGTATGGTTTTCAGGAACGGCTTGGTCTAGATGCTGCTTGATGTATTCAATCATCTCTTGGTGCGTCTCAAAATGAATGCCTTGGCAAAGATCACTGATCACCTTGGCGTCTGCACCATATGTGAGAACATGTTCAAATTTTTGTGGGGCAGCATGTTCCCCGACTTGACGATGAAGTGCAAGACTTTCCTCGCCCAATTCCGCCATATTACCTAAAATCAGCCAGCGTTGACCTGGGAAAGCGGCCAATAAATCAACTGCCGCTTTCATGGCTGGCACGCTCGCGTTGTAGCTGTCGTCAATCAATTTTATCTTTTCGCTCAGCGCTTCAACCTCGACGCGACCTTTCACTTTGTTCAAATGTTTAAGGCCAGCGCGAACCTCTTCTAATGTGGCGCCCATTTGTAACGCAATAATAGAAGCAGCGATGGCATTCGCAACGTTGTGTTGACCTATAATACCCAGAGACAGTTCAATTTCTTGTGAGCTTGCTGCGATATGTAAGTCAAAGCTTGCTTCACCTGCGGCGTTCAATACGATGTTAGAAGCGAAGAAGTCTGCATCAGTATTACTTTGTGAAAAAGTAATGACTTTCTTATCTGCTAACACTTCATCCCACTTGGCTTCACCATTGCTGTCTAGGTTAACAATCGCAATACCACCAGCTGAAAGGCCTTGGTAGATTTCACCTTTGGCTTGTTTCACGCCATCGATAGAACCAAAGCCTTCAAGGTGAGCGGCGGCTACATTGTTCACTAACGCGATATCTGGTTTTACTAACTGAGTCGTGTAAGCAATTTCACCTATATGGTTAGCACCAAGCTCAATCACGGCATAATCATCATCCTGCTGTGAGCGTAATAATGTCAACGGAACACCAATATCATTATTGAAGTTACCCGCCGTGAATAGCACTTTGCCTTTCAATTGCAGGATACTCGCAACCATTTCTTTTACGGTCGTTTTACCGCAACTTCCGGTGATGGCAACGGTAGGTGTTTGGCATGCTTGATGCGCCCAAGAAGCAAACTCACCCAATGCAAGTTTGGTATCCGACACCACAATTTGCGGCACATTCACATCTAAGCATTTTTCCACGAGTAAAGCACCGGCACCTGCATCTACCGCTTGTTGGCAAAAGTTGTGCGCATCAAAGCGCTCCCCTACTAACGCCACAAATAGAGCCCCACGCTCAATCGCTCGTGTATCAGTAGAAACCGCGTCGATAAATAGATCGTCGCCGAATCGCTCGCCACGAGTGATGTCTGCAATTTGAGATAACGTTACTTTGATCATGAGGTCAATCCTAAAAGTTGCATTGCGGACTCGCGGTCGGAGTAATGAATCGTTTCGCCATTACGAATCTGATAATCTTCATGACCCTTCCCAGCTAACAAGATAATGTCGTTTGGCGAAGCATTTTCAATGGCATAAGACAGTGCTTTGAAGCGGTCATGCTGAACAATCGCTTCAGCAGGTTTTGACAGCCCAGCTAACATGTCTTTCACAATCTGAACCGGGTCTTCGCTGCGTGGGTTATCGTCAGTCAACACCACTCTATCGCCTAGACGCTCTGCAATTTCCGCCATCATTGGGCGCTTACCTGCATCGCGATCGCCACCGCAGCCAAAAATAGCCCACAGCTGGCCTTCACAATGAACTCGTAAAGCTTGCAGCGCTTTTTCTAAAGCATCAGGAGTATGGGCATAATCAACCACGACTTTGGCACGATCCTCAGTTTGGAATAACTCCATTCGGCCGAGTACAGGTTTCAGTTGACCTGCGGTTTCGAGTAACGCTTGTTTCTCTTTACCTAAGCTTAATAAGGTCGCAAAAGCGAGCATTAAGTTGGTTGCATTAAACTCACCAATCAATGGCGCGTGCAATTCACCTGAGCCAAATTTACCATCGAACTTAATAGTAATCCCTGACTCCGCGTAACTGACTTCCGTCGCCCAAATTGCGCTTTCAAATTCAGTGTTCGGTTTGAGCGAAACAGCGACCGCATTACTTAACTGCGACGCCCATTGATGACCTACTTCATCATCAACATTGATAATGGCACGTTCACATTGGTGTTGCGTGAACAACCCAAGCTTTGCATTGGCATACTCTTCCATCGTGCCATGGTAATCAAGATGGTCACGACTTAAGTTAGTAAACACGCCCGCCGCAAATGATAATGCTTTGACACGACCTTGCGTCAGGCCATGGGAAGATACTTCTAGCGCGGTGTATGTGGCTTGTTGATTTGCGAGAGAGGAGAGCGTTTTCTGAATTTCAACGGCATTCCCCGTTGTATTCGCAGCTTGTTGCAAGTTATTGAGGAAGCCATTTCCTGTTGTTCCCATTACCGCCGCTTTATGGTCAAGCAGTTCTAGCCATTGCGCTATTAACTGGGTAATGGTGGTTTTGCCGTTGGTGCCGGTGACACCAATCAAATCCATATCAGGGTAAGCATAGATCTTTCCAGCAATTGCGGATAAACGTTGGTCCAACCTATCAATGTAAATGACGGGAACATCATCAATGATTTCCACCGTACCATGTGTTTTGACATCGCAGGCTTGCGCAAGGGCTGCATTTGCACCTTGCTCAATTGCAGAGGCAATGAATTTACGCCCATCCACAACATGGCCAATCACTGCTACAAACGTGGTTCCAGGTTGAACTCTTCGGCTGTCGAGCTCCAATTCAGAAACAAGAACGGACGATAAGCTAGGGCAATCCACCCAAGGGGAAAGCAGCACGTCCATACTGATGGCTTTAGTCATATTTGTTCTCCGAGCTTTGGCTCAGGTTTTCTTAATTTTGTTTGCTCAGTAAACCACAGGGCTTACTGTTGGAATTTGTTTTCGTCAGGTGCAACATTGAGTATTTGTAGCGCGCCTTTCATGATTTCAGAGAAGACAGGAGACGCTACCGAACCACCATAGTAGTCATCGCCTTGAGGCTCATTTACGATCACCACCAAAGCAATTCGCGGATCGCTAACCGGAGCAAGCCCAGCCGTGTAGGTGATGTACTCATCGCTGTACCCACCAGCAGAAGCTTTACGTGATGTACCCGTTTTCGCTCCCACTCGATAACCAGGAACTGCCGCTCTGCGAGCCGAGCCCCCTTTTTGAGTTACGGTTTCCAACATGTCTAATACTTGACGCGCATACTTCGCACTCACCACTTGACGTGACATGTCATGATCATTGCTTTCAATAATATGAATAGGCTCGTATTTGCCAAGGTTTCCAAGCGTCGCATAAGCATGGGCTAGCTGAATTGGTGTAATTGATAGACCGTAACCAAACGCAATCGTGGCACGCTCAATTGGCGACCAACGAGTTCGTGTAGGAAAAATACCCGTCACTTCCCCAACTAGGTTTAGGCCAGAAAGCTCACCAAAACCCACTGAACTGTACAGCCCAAGAAGCGCCTCTACCGGCATTTGCATTGCTAGCTTCGTCACACCGATATTACTCGACTTTTTAAGGATCGTGGTCAAGCTCGCTTTGCCTACGCGAGAGACATCTCTGACTCGACTACCACCTAAACGTAGGACACCATTACCGGTATCTACGATGGTATCTTTATCGGCTATCCCATTTTCTAAGGCGGCTAAAATAACGAAAGGCTTAATGGTCGAACCGGGCTCCATTGAGTCCGTGATCACTCGGTTACGCATTTGATAGCTTTGCCAATCGCTACGATTATTAGGGTTGTAAGAAGGAGCATTAACCATGGCCAATACGGCGCCCGTTTTTACATCCAACATGACAACGGAACCTGAAGTGGCGCGGTGGTCAGCAACGGCTTGCTTAATCGCACGATACGCAATCGCCTGTAGGCGTTGATCGATGGTTAACTGAAGTGATTTACCTTCTTGCTTGTCTTGCCAAGCAATGTTTTCCACAACACGACCATAACGGTCTTTACGAATAGTTTTCTTACCCGCCGCGCCAGTGAGCCACTCATCGTAGCTACGCTCCACACCTTCTAGGCCATGCCCGTCAATGCCTGTTACACCGACTAAGTGAGCACTAACCTCACCTGCAGGATAATAACGACGAGATTCCGACTTAAGGCCAACACCTGGCAGCTTTAGCTCACGAATATAGTTCGCCATGGCCGGACTGACCTGGCGCTGCAAGTAGATAAAGCGGCGTTTTTCATTGCGCTTGATTTTGTCTATTAACCCTTGTCGGTCAATACCAAGAACATCCGCTAATGCATGCCAACTTTTGGTCTGGCTTAACGCGTTTTCTTTAAATATCGTGGCAGGATCTGCCCAAACCGCCTCAACCGGTACACTGACAGCAAGCGGCTCACCATTTCGATCCGAAATAATACCGCGAGCAGAAGGAATGGATTTAACACGAACCGAACGTAGGTCACCTTGTTTAATCAGGTTATCTGGCTCAATGATTTGGATGTAGGCTACGCGTGCCACCAAAAGGGCAAATGCACAAAAAACAAAAAACAGTAATAGATGGAAGCGCCAACGAATCAAGAAAGATTCTTCGACCGCCACTTTCACTGCTTTGTTATCGGTTTTCTTATCCCCCGTAGCCGCTTTCTCTTTTGCTACAGGTTTACGCTTATTGGCTTGTTTCGTGTTGGATTTTTTTCTAATCATTTGAGCGTGACAACCACTTCTTTATCGCCATCAGGTCGTTTCATTTCAAGTTCTTTTTTGGCAAGGTCTTGAACACGACTGTGTTCCGCGAGGGCAGTTTCTTCCAACATTAAGTTACGCCATTCGCTATCTAACCGTTCTCGTTCAACCAACGTATGGTCTTTCTCGGTGATCGCTTGACGCGCATGGTGGGTAGCAAATACCACTCCCATTGCCGATGCCACGATCAATAGCAACAACAGTAATGGCCAGCGACCAACAGTGAGGAGATCTGTTGCAATCAACTTAGCAAGATTAGGAGTGGGTTTCGTCATAATAATTAAAGCTTTTCCGCAATTCTTAACACAGAGCTGCGCGAGCGAGGGTTCATTTCAATTTCTTGTTTGCTTGGCTTAATCGCTTTGCTCACCGCTTTCATATTCGCACTACCAAGAGCACGAATTTGCTCTTCCGTCATTGGAATACCGTGTGGCACTTCAGGCCCTTTGCTCTCTTTACGGATAAAACGTTTGACCATACGGTCTTCCAGAGAGTGGAAGCTAATCACAGATAAACGGCCTTCAGGAGCCAGAATGCTCGCCGCGCCTTTAAGTGCCGTATCAATTTCTTCTAACTCACTGTTGATGTAAATACGAAAAGCCTGGAAAGCACGAGTCGCAGGGTGTTTTTTCTCTTTAAAACTTTTCGGTGCGGCATCTGAAATCAATTTTGCCAGCTGACCAGTGCGAACCATTGGCTCATTTTCTTCGTCTTCACGGTAGGCAACAATCGCTTTTGCAATACGGCGCGCATGTTTATCTTCCCCAAACTCGCGAATGACCCAAGTGATATCATCGAGGTCTGCTTCCATCAACCATTGAGATACTGGAACACCTGATGTCGGGTCCATACGCATATCTAGCGGACCGTCTTTCATAAAGCTAAAGCCACGCTCTGCGTCGTCTAACTGAGGAGAAGAAACGCCTAAATCCAGCAGAACACCATCCACTTTTCCAACTAGCCCATACTCTTCAGCATACTCAGCAATACCAGAAAATGGACCATGAATAATGGTGAAGCGAGGGTCATTGATTTTGCCTGCCTCAGCGATCGCTTGAGGGTCACGGTCGATACTGTACAGTCGGCCATTTTCACCGAGTTTAGATAGAATTGTCCGGCTGTGACCGCCACGGCCAAATGTTCCATCAATATAGACGCCGTCTGGTTTGATAGCTAAGCCATCAATGGATTCATTTAATAACACGGAAATATGTTGGAAGGTTTCGGTCATAGCTTTCTCGTTGAATGATCTTGAAGCGATTCTTTAGTGTACTGATTTCCTACATCATCGCCACCACAAGTCTAAAGTTAGACGTGATTTACGCCAAGTTTATTGGTAATGACATAGTTTGCGTCAATTAAATGCAAAAAACCCATCACTACCGAAGTAGAGATGGGTCTCGAATAGGTGGAGCCGACACATAAGCCGGGTTCTGTTCCGCTTGCGCGGCGGTAGCCATTCGTCTAGGCCAGCAATCACTCACTGGCTCGAGCAACCTACCCGCCTCCTTACGCGAGCAACGCAATGTGGAGGCCTATTTGGTCTTGCTTCAGGTGGAGTTTACCCTGCTACGAACTATTGCTAGTCGTCCGGTGCGCTCTTACCGCACCCTTTCACCCTTACCTGTACCCTTACGGGCCATCGGCGGTCTTCTCTCTGCTGCACTTGTCGTAGGCTTGCGCCTCCCAGGCGTTACCTGGCACCTTGCTCTATGAAGCCCGGACTTTCCTCCCCTTTGTCAGTCTCCCGAAGGACGTCAACGTCAGTCTCCCAAAGGGACTTCGACGTCAGTCTCCCGAAGGACATCAACAAAGCAGCGACTACCCAGTCAGCTCCGAGGGCGGATTGTATAGAGTTCTCACTTCAGAGTCTAGTTAGATCACAGATATGATGAAATGAATGCACTAAGTGATGACTTTTTAGTCAGTGCGCCAAAAATAGATAATAAAAAGGCCGATTCCTAAACATCAGCCCTCATTGACCATTTATCTCGCTAGCGGCACTTAGTCTAAGTTTTCTAAGCCCCATTTATATAGCGCATTCTTCTTCAAGTTATGTATTTCTGCCACCAAAGCAGCTGCTTTTTTCAAAGGCAGCTCTTTGGTCAAAATCCCTAACGTGCGTAAAGCATCTTCAGGTAGTGAGTCGTCTGTTGTTTCACGATGGCCATGTACCAACAATACCATTTCACCACGCTGTTGGTTATCGTCACTTTTCACCCATTCAATCAGCTCACCTAACGGCATGCCTTGAATGGTTTCAAAGGTTTTTGTTAGCTCTCTTGCCAACACAACTTCTCTATCTGGGCCAAGAACGTCTAACATGTCTTGTAGAGAGTCTAAAATACGGTGCGGTGACTCGTAAAAAATACACGTACGCTCTACCGAAGCAATCTCTAGGAATTTATCCTTACGACCTTTGCTTTTCGGTGGTAAAAAACCTTCGAAGCTAAAGCGATCAGATGGCAAGCCAGAGGCACTTAACGCCGTAATGACCGCACAGGCACCTGGAAGAGGCACAACTCTAACGCCCGCTTGACGACATTTTGTCACCAAATGGTATCCTGGGTCGCTGATAAGTGGCGTACCAGCGTCAGAAACTAATGCGATAGACTGACCGGAAAGCAGCTTTTCTACCAAAACTTGTGCTTTTTGCTGCTCATTGTGGTCATGTAGAGCAAAAGTTTTGGTTTGAATATTGAAGTGAGACAGTAATTTGCCCGTATGTCGAGTATCCTCAGCGGCAATGATGTCCACAGTCGACAGAATTTCGATAGCACGTTGGGTGATATCCGCTAAATTTCCGATTGGAGTCGGTACGATATAGAGAGTTGGCCCCTCATTCGGCAACTTATTTTTATCTGTCATTTGTTTACCATCACTTCAACGATTAATATAGAGACAATTTTGTACAAAATTATAGAGAACTCACGGCAATGATTAACCATAAGAGACTCAGTGTACCACGCATACTTACTCCTGTTGCACTAGCAATTACGCTCGCCGCCTGTTCTTCAGGTCCAAGACAGCCTGATGGCGTTGATGTAACACTTGAGCCTACTCAGTCTGTTCAGAACTATATGATCCAAGCTGATAGCACGGAAGGCAGTTTACAAAATGACTGGTTGATCATGGCAACCAAAGCCGCGATTCAAGCAAACCAGTTTGATCAAGCAGAAATGTTGATCAAGCGCCTGGCTCGTCAACAGTTAACCGAAGTTCAGCAAGCAGAGTGGCAACTAGCGCGTGCGACCATACAGCAAAAACAGGGTAATTACTCTCAGTTGCTGCAATTGTTGAATTTTAAACCTTGGTGGAAGTTGCCAAATGAGCAATGGAAAGACTATTACTTGATGCGTGCCGACGCTTATCAAGGTCTTAACCAAGCGTTTGAGGCAAACCGCCAACTGGTTGCATTTGGCCAATATGCATCGTCCGCAGAGCAGAGAGAGATTTCTAGCCGTATTTGGATGAACTTTGGCAGCTACTCCGAGTACGAACTGACCTCATTAGAAACAGAGCCAAATGAAGATGTTTTAGATGGTTGGCTACAACTCGCTATTTATGCGAAAACGCTGTCGGGCAACTTATCCCAACTAAAAAATACCCTAGAACGCTGGTTAAACGAGAACCCATCTCACCCAGCCGCTATCTACACACCAGAAGAGATTCAAAACATTCTCTCTCTAGACATAGTTAAACCAAACAACACCGCTTTGTTACTGCCGCTTACTGGTAAATTCTCGCCACAAGCGCAATTAATTCGTGATGGTTTTGTGTTTGCGATGATGAATGATCGTAACCGTGATCCAAGCGCTACCCTCACGGTAATAGACACTAATGCGTATAACGCCGACCAAATTAAACAACGTTTGATCAATGAAAACATCGACTTTGTTGTTGGTCCCCTAGAAAAAGAAAACGTTGAGCTATTGCACACAACCATGGATGGCTCAGAAAATGGTCCTACGATTCCAGCCCTTGCGCTAAATATTCCCGAAGATGTGCAACCAGATAGCAATATTTGCTACTTGGCATTATCACCAGAACAAGAAGCCGCACAGGCAGCGAAACACTTGTTCAGCGAAGGCTATAACTTCCCTCTGATTCTGGCACCAAAGGGCAGCTTTGGTGAGCGTGTAACTGAAGCGTTCAACAAAGAATGGCGCAAGTACAGCTCTAATAAAGTCGCAGCAAGTTATTTTGGCGACAAGCGCCAACTTCAAAAAGACATCAATGAAGTATTTGGTCTGCAAGAAAGCAAACAACGTATTGCTCAGATGCAATCACTAATGCGTATCAAGCTTGAAACACAGCCACGTAGCCGTCGTGATGTCGATGCGGTTTATATTGTTGCTAGAAGCACGGAACTGACTTTGATCAAGCCGTTTATTGAGGTAGCGATTAACCCAGACGCCAAAGCACCACAAATTTTCTCTAGCTCGCGTAGCAACAGTGGCGGCGCGACTTACGAAGATCTAACAGGCATCATCTACAGCGATATCCCATTACTGATTGACCCAGACCCTAGCGTGACCGCTGAAATGAACGAGCTGTGGTCAGAGCAATCTAACATGGAAAAACGTTTGAAAGCACTGGGTATGGATGCGTATAAATTGATTGGGGAGCTGCCACAAATGAAGGTCGTTCCGGGCTACTCAGTTGGCGGCCAAACCGGTATTTTAAGTATCGACAATAATTGTGTTGTACAGCGTGAGCTAAGCTGGGCTGAGCGTGGGGCTCTTTAGTAAGCGCCAAATCGGAAATCAATATGAAGCTCTGGCGAAGCAGTATTTACAACGCCAGGGCTTAAACTTAATTGAACAAAATTTTCTGACTAAGGTCGGTGAGATTGATTTAATCTTCCAACAAGGTGAAACTATTGTGTTTGTTGAAGTCAAATACCGTAAGAACAATCACTTTGGCTCGGCAGCAGAAATGGTGACGCACGCTAAAATGCGCAAGCTAGTCAAAACCGCACAAGTTTGGCTTAGCCAACAAAAGCGCTTAAAACACAATATCGATTATCGATTTGATGTCATCGCCATTCATGATAATGGGCGAGATATCAACTGGATAGAAAACGCAATCTCTGAAGGATAAGCGATGCTAGACAGCATTAAAGACAGCTTTACAGAAAGTATTCAAATTCAAATCGCAGCAGCAGAGGCGCTGCCTGATGCCATTACTCATGCAGCTCAAGCGATGGTGTCGAGCCTGCTTAATGGCAATAAAATTTTATGTTGTGGTAATGGCGGCAGTGCTTCAAACGCTCAACAATTTGTTTCTTGTCTTTTAAACCGTTTTGAAACTGAGCGCCCTAGCCTACCAGCAATGGCCTTAACCGCCGATAATACCACCCTAACCGCAGTGGCCAACGATTACCACTACCAGGAAATCTTCTCAAAACAGGTACGAGCGTTTGGTCAACCAGGCGACATTTTGCTTGCCATGTCGACTAGCGGTAACAGTAAAAATATTATCAAAGCGATGGAAGCAGCCGTAACTCGAGACATGACGATTATCGCGCTAACAGGAAAAGATGGCGGAGAGATGGCAGGGCTGCTCGGTGAGAACGACGTCGAAATTCGTATTCCATCACACCGCACTGCACGTATTCACGAAGTACATATGGTAACACTCCATTGTCTTTGTGATCTTATTGACCAGGTGCTTTTCCCTGCTCACGAAGAGTAACCAAGACTGAGAGTCAGAATTATGATACGTAGCCTTGTTATCTTATTAACAGCATTGAGTTTAAGTGGTTGCGCAGGTTTGTTTATCGCAGGTGCAGCAACCACAGCGAATATTGTCACGGACACACGCACGACAAAACAAATCTGGCAGGACAATAACATCGAGTTCGAAGTTGCGGCGATCGGCAATAAAGCACCGTTTAAAGGTGAAGTTCGTGTCGTTGCCAGTTCATATAATGGGACTGTAGTCCTTATGGGACAGGCTCCGACACAAGACCTTATCCTTGCTTTAGAGCGAAGAGCTAGAGAAGTTAGTGGTGTAAAAGTCATACACAATCAAATCAAACAAAAAGAGCCACTCACTGTTACCCAGATTAGCAATGACAGCTGGATCACAACCAAAGTAAAGTCAGCTTTGCTTACTGATTCTGAGCTTAATGGTGTTAAGGTTAAAGTGATCACCGAAGATGGCGACGTTTTTCTGTTTGGTTATGTCACGCCAGAGCAAAGCGATCGAGCGACAGAAATCGCGCGTAATATCTCAGGCGTAAAACAAGTCATTAAAGGGTTCCAATACGGCGAAATGGAGCCTGTTGAAGTAGACTTACCGAGTGACGGTGTACAAACAATAGAAAGTGAGGCAAGCACAGAAAGTGAAGAGAACGTCGAAGTCTTTACGATTAGTGAGTAATTTCCAAAGTCTGGCTTGAAATCATCTTCAACAAGTTAAAAAGAAAAAAGCAGCGTTACGCTGCTTTTTTATTATTTAATCACTCTTAAGCTTGGTTTGCCTTTTGGTCGAGGAGCATCGTCCTCTTCGGCATCTGAATCAGAAACTAACTCAGAAGGCTCATCACTAACCGTTGTAAACGATGGGGATGATTCTTCCTCGGTCATCGCTTCTTCTTCGATGTGAGTGTACGCTTCTTCTGGTTCAAACATAGTACCAGCACCATTCTCACGTGCATAAATAGCTTGAACAGCATACACAGGCACGATCACTGAGTGCGGACGACCGCTAAAGCGAGCATGGAAGGTAATCGCATCATTACCTAACTCAAGATTACCCACTGCACGTGGCGCAATATTCAAAATAATTTGACCATCTTGAATAAATTCAACCGGGACACGCACCCCTGGCATTGTTGCATCCACAACCAAGTGAGGAGTCAAGTCATTGTCTACTAACCAGTCGTAAAATGCGCGAAGCATATACGGGCGGCGAGCAGTCATTTTTGCAATATCCATAACGTGTTTTAAATCGCTTAGCGAACTAGGCGCATTTCACGTTCAGCTTCAGTCAAAGAAGCAAGGAACGAATCACGTTCAAATACGCGGTTCATGTATACCTTGATTTCTTTTGAACCAGGGCCAACAAGATCGATACCAAGTTGAGGCAAACGCCACAATAGTGGAGCTAGGTAACAATCGATCAAGCTGAATTCTTCGCTCATGAAGTACTCATATTCAGCAAAAATTGGCGCTAACGTCAGAAGATCATTACGCAGCTTTGTGCGTGCTTTTTCTGATTCTTCCGCATTACCTTTCATCACTTTTTCAGCGAGTGAATACCAGTTGCGTTCGATACGGTACATCATCAAGCGGCTGTTGCCACGAGCAACAGGGTAAACCGGCATTAGAGGTGGATGAGGGAAACGCTCGTCCAAGTACTCCATGATGATTTTTGAATCGTAAAGAGCTAGCTCACGGTCAACAAGAGTTGGCACTGATTTATATGGGTTTAGCTCAACAAGCTCAGCAGGAAGGTTTGCTTCGTCAACAAGCTCAACTTCAACACTTACGCCTTTTTCAGCTAGTACAATGCGAACCTGATGGCTATACAAATCTGATGCACTTGAGAAAAGAGTCATCACAGAACGTTTATTGGCAGCTACAGCCATGGAGCCCTCCAGTACACTTACAAATAAAAACAATGGAGGCTAAGCCTCCATTGTACATCAATTAAAATTGGGAATTAGCACGGTATTTTAGCACAATTAATGCACATCGCGCCAATACTCTTTCTTGAGCATCACAACAACGATGGTTAGAAGCACTAAGAAGCCCATTACCCACCAGCCTAAAGCATGACGCTCAAGCTGCACTGGGTCACCTGAATAAACTAAGAAGTTAACGAGATCGCCAACCGCTTTGTCATATTCGCCTTCACTCAGCTCACCCGTGCCATCGGTTTCAGTACCAACAACAACTTGTACTTCTTCGCCATCTACGATTTTCGTATCGTAAATCGGCGTCGGGATGCCCTGTAGCTCTTCAAGTACATGCGGCATACCAACACTCGGGAAGACGATGTTGTTCACGCCGAATGGACGAGATGGATCAACATAGAAAGAGCGTAAGTAAGTGTATAACCAATCAGCACCACGAACTCGTGCAACCAACGTAAGATCTGGTGGTGGAGCACCAAACCAGTTTGCCGCTTGCTTCGGTGGCATAGCATTGACCATTAGATCACCGATTTTCGCTTCAGGATTGAAAATCAGGTTTTCTTTCATTAAGTCTGTTGGAATTTCCAAGTCTGTTGCTACACGCTCGTAACGCTGGTATTGCGTAGAGTGACAAGCAAAACAGTAGTTCATGAACAACTTCGCGCCGTTTTGTAGCGAAGCTTTATCCGTAAGGTCAACATTCGCTTTATCCAGCGGAACATTGGCCCCAGCTGCCATCGCTAGTGATGGCAACATAGCAAATAGAATTACAATCCACTTCTTCATTTGAATGTCACCCTCTCTGGTAATGGTTTGGTTGCTTCATTTTTGCTGTAGAAGAACAGCAACACAAAGAACATGAAGTAACACAAGCTAAAGATCTGAGATAGTAGTGTGTACGTTGGTGTCGCAGGTAACGCACCTAAAATACCCAGAGCGATAAAGGCGATAGTGAACTGTACAATATTCAATAGATGAAGTTTGCTACGGTAACGGTATGAACGAACTTTACAACGATCCAACCAAGGTAGAACAAACAGCACTGCAATTGACGCGCCCATTAGGATAACACCTAATAGTTTGTCTGGAACCGCACGTAAGATTGCGTAGAACGGCGTGAAGTACCATACCGGAGCAATATGCTCTGGTGTCTTCAGTGGGTTTGCAGCTTCAAAGTTAGGCGGCTCAAGGAAGTACCCACCCATTTCTGGGTTAAAGAACAGCACGTAACAGAAGAAGAACAAGAAACCAGCGACACCGACCAAGTCCTTAACCGTGCCGTACGGATGGAAAGGAATCGAATCAATGATGTCATATTTCTTCGTATAGTAATCGTGGAACTTGAATTGCGTTTTGTAATCGTCGCCCATTGAGCCTTTTGGCAGCTTAGTTTCGATACCATCCGGGTTGTTTGAGCCTACTTCGTGCAGCGCCAATACGTGCAGAACAACAAGAAGAAGCAAAACAATAGGCAGGGCAATAACGTGTAGTGCGAAGAAACGGTTTAGCGTTGCACCAGAGATGATGTAGTCACCACGAATCCAAAGCGTTAGGTCATCACCGATAACAGGAATAGCACCAAACAGGGAAATGATTACCTGTGCACCCCAGTATGACATCTGACCCCATGGAAGTAGGTAACCCATGAACGCTTCAGCCATGAGAACAAGAAAGATCAACATACCGAAGATCCACAATAGTTCACGAGGTTTTTGGTATGAACCGTAGATCAAACCACGGAACATGTGAAGATACACAACAACGAAAAACGCTGACGCGCCAGTGGAATGCATGTAACGCAGAAGCCAACCGTACTCTACATCACGCATAATGTATTCGATAGACGCAAATGCACCGTCACCTGAAGGAACATAGTTCATCGTTAGCCAAATACCCGTTAGGATTTGGTTAACAAGAACCAGCATCGCCAGAGAACCGAAAAGGTACCAAAAGTTGAAGTTCTTAGGCATTGGGTATTCAGACAAATGCTTTTTATAAGCATTCATTGCAGGAATACGCTTTTCAACCCAATCTAACATTGCTTGCATTATGCATCTCCCTCATCAACACCCACAATGAGCTTGGTATCGCTCAAATACATGTGCTTAGGAACGACAAGGTTCAACGGAGCAGGTACTCCTTGGAACACTCGACCAGCCATGTCGAACTTAGAACCATGACAAGGACAGAAGAAGCCAGATCTTACGCCCTGCACCTGCTCTGAGAAAGAGTCAGGTAGATAGGTTGGTGAACAACCTAAGTGGGTACAGAAACCAACTGCGACGAAAAACTCTTCCTTAATCGAACGAAACTCATTCTGAGCGTACTCAGGCTGCTGCTCCATTTCAGATTGTGGATCGCGAAGCTTATCACCGATCGATTTTAAGTTATCCAGAACGCTTTGAGTGCGGCGAACAATCCATACAGGTTTTCCCTGCCACTCAACACGAACCAGCTGACCTGGTTCAATTTTACTTATATCCACTTCCACCGGTGCGCCCGCCGCTTTGGCTTTAGCACTCGGATTCCATGATTTGATAAAAGGCACGGCGACGGCGACTGCCCCTAACCCACCAACAACTGCCGTTGTAGCGGTTAGAAAACGCCTGCGACCGTTATTTAAAGGCGCGTTGCTCATCCAAACATTCTCCCATTTGCTCCCTTTGGATCGTTATTATTCCGCTTATAAGAGCATGGCTAACAAATAATGAATTTAGTTCTATTTATTGGAGGGAAATGATAAAGAAAACCCTACTTTTTGACAAGATAAAGCTACCTTTTTGTAACATTTGTGAGGCAAATCGCTCGCGTCGTCACAAAAGCGGCAGAATTATAAAAAATTGATGTGATTTGTAACAAGAAAGCACCACATAGAAGCCCCGCTGAAAGCAGATAAAACCTTTTATCTTGGTAGTTTTCAGTTAATTACACAGAGAAATATTTCGTATTACGCGTTCAGCTTACTGTGTTTATATTTTCAATTTTGTAGCACGCAGAATGCTCAAAAAGGAGCGTAAGTCATTTTAAAAAATGTTACAGGAAGAATAAGATACAAAGACATTCTTGCTGATGAATACATCTATGCTGCATCGCAAGAGAAAGCGTGGTGAGTCGTGATTAAATAAGGCACAGATATAAAACGGCACTGGCAACCTTTCGACGAAGAGGACGAATAAGAAGGCCTGCTCGGAGTGTGATGATAAGTGAAGGCTGTTCGTTGCTTTAAATACAAAAAAGCCCGGCATAGAGCCGAGCTTTTGGTACACAGTTTCCAGAGTAACTCTGAAAGCATAATTCCCGATAAGAGGAAATTAACGCTTAGAGAACTGTGGACGACGACGTGCTTTACGTAGACCAACTTTCTTACGTTCAACGCAACGAGCGTCACGAGTAACGTAGCCAGCTGCGCGTAGAGCAGGACGTAGAGACTCATCGTATTCCATAAGCGCGCGAGTGATACCGTGACGGATAGCACCAGCTTGACCAGAAATACCGCCGCCTTTAACTGTTACGTAAAGGTCTAGCTTTTCAGTTAGTTCAACTAGCTCTAGAGGTTGTTGTACAACCATACGTGCTGTTGGACGACCGAAGTATTCGTCAAGGTTACGCTTGTTTACTACAATGTTACCGCTGCCTGGTTTAATGAAAACACGTGCAGCTGAGCTTTTGCGACGGCCAGTGCCGTAGTATTGATTCTCTGCCATTTTCGAAATCCCCAATTAGATGTCTAGTACTTGTGGTTGTTGAGCAACATGGTTGTGCTCAGCGCCCGCGTAAACTTTTAGCTTACGGTACATAGCACGGCCTAGAGGACCACGTGGAAGCATGCCTTTAACTGCAAGCTCAAGAGCCATCTCAGGTTTACGATCGATCAACTTTTCAAAAGTGATAGATTTTAGACCACCTGGGAATTCAGAGTGACGGTAGTACACTTTGTTCTTAGCTTTGTTACCAGTTACAGCAACTTTCTCAGCGTTGATAACGATGATGTAATCACCAGTGTCAACGTGAGGAGTGTATTCAGCTTTATGTTTGCCACGTAGGCGAGATGCAATTTCACTTGCTAGACGGCCAAGAGTTTTACCTTCAGCGTCTACAACGTACCAGTCGCGTTTTACAGTTTCTGGTTTAGCAACGAAAGTTTTCATGCTAACAATAACCCGTTAATTAAATTTTAAACTTTAAAGGAACACCCAATAGTGCTCCCACACTGTCTAAGAGCCCAGTCATCACCCCTTCGAGTCGTTGGTACTCTCGACCTTCAATTTCGAAATAACTTCGATAATCAGGTCTGCAGTAACGGTGGGTCGCAGGATTATAGAGAAGAGCGAAGAAAAAATCACCTTTTTTTGCGCCAAATCACTAATTTTTTCTTCACTTTTTTAAGAACCCATTGGATCTAGGCCAAATGTTCACGCGCGAGATACTCATGACTTTGCATCTCAGTAAGCCGAGACAAACAGCGCTTAAATTCGAACTCTAACTGCCCGTCAGTATATAAGTCGGCCATTGGCACTTCAGCAGAAATAATCAACTTAACATTGCGCTCGTAAAACTCATCGACCAGCGCGATAAAGCGTCTCGCCGCATCATCTATTTTTCGGTTCATTTGTTGAACATCTGCCAGTAATACCGTGTGGTAAATACGAGACAATTCAATGTAGTCATTTTGACTGCGAGCAGTTTGACACAACTGAGCAAACGACGCATGCAGCACCCCGTCGCTTGCTTCAATCACCGCTAGTTGACGGTGGTTAACTTCGATTTGATGAGCAACAAACTGACGCTCTCCAGTCAGCTGCTGATAATATTTGTTAAGGTTTATGCTAGCCTGCTCATCAAGCGGGTAATGGTATATTTCAGCCTGTTCTAACGTTCTTAAGCGATAATCAACGCCACTATCGACATTCAACACTTCACAACGTGCCAAAATCATATCGATCGCGGGCAAAAAGCGCGCTCTTTGCAAACCGTTACGATATAAGTTCTGCGGCTCAATGTTTGAAGTCGCGACTAGGATCATCTGCCGCTTGAACATTTCTTGAAGTAGCGTTGCAAGGATCATCGCATCAGTAATGTCGGAAACAAAAAATTCATCAAAGCAAACCACATCGGCTTCTTCTTTAAATTTATCCGCCACTTTTGATAGCGGATTTTCGACATCACCTAACAGCTTCAACTCATCATGTACTCGATACATAAATCGATGGAAGTGGACGCGCATTTTTCTTTGGGTCGGTAAAGCATCAAAAAATGCATCCATAAGGTAGGTTTTACCGCGACCTACCCCACCCCAAAAGTAAAGACCTTTTGGTGGTTCAGGCTTGTCGATTTTTTTCCCCATTAGCTTTTGCCATTTGGAAAGCTGAGGCACAGGCGCTGACTGAAATTCAACGATAGCATGGTAAAGCTTGTCTAATGCAACGACCGCTTGATACTGAGCTTCATCACGCTGAAACCCGTGTTCTGCTATGTCTTTTTGATATTGTTGTAGTGGTGTCATCGTATTAAGTCGTATAGAGGTATAGAGAAAAGGGTTACCTCGGGGTCAACTTTGAGAATAGAGAGAAGTAGTTATCAGTCCCCGAAGACATACTGCTATTTTTCTTTATCGGCTGTTCAAGCCATAGTAACATGGACGAGCACCGCGTGTAACTAAGTAGTAAAAGACTTGTTAAAACAACTATAAGGAGCAGTTATGCCTTGGATTTATGCCATTGTGGGTTTGCTGGTCGGTACGATCGTAGGCGTAGTCATTAGTAGACTAACCACCCCTGAATACAAGAAACAAAAGTCTGTGCAGAAAGAACTTGAAGCGGCCAAGTTTGAATTAGAGCAACAACGTCAAGAGCTCGTCGATCACTTTGCACAAACCGCAGAAATGTTGGACACCCTAGGTAAAGATTACACCAAGCTATACCAACATATGGCCAAGACCTCTTCTGAGCTTTTGCCAAACTTACCAGAACAAGACAACCCGTTTGATAAGAAAACGGCAATGTCGTCTGAAACCATTGCAGAAGATCAACCAGAGTTTAACGAACAACCAAAAGACTACGCTAATGGCGCCACCGGTCTTTTGAAGGATCAAGAGAAAGAAATCATTAATGCTCCCGAAGCGGTAACCGCAAAAGCATCATAATCCTCTCTTACTTCTATCTAGGGCCGATACATTTGTATCGGCCCATTTTTGAACTTTTTCCCCTCACCTTCGCTCTAACTTGGGTGTGCACTGCCTCCCCTTTTGATTGTCCGAACTAGACCCTATATTAGTTATTAACAAAGTGAACTAACCGTTCGGATATTTCTTTTTGGCAGACATGTTTCAAGAGGAGTTATTGGATGAAAAAACCACTGCTTGCGCTCACCGTTCTATCTCTGAGTTTGGGTTCGATTATTGCCCCAGTTCAAGCCACTGCCGCATTACCTTTGAATGTGGATGGCCAACAGTTACCTAGCTTGGCACCAATGCTTGAGAAGGTGACCCCAGCTGTTGTGAGTATTGCTGTAGAAGGTAAACAAGTACAAACCAGCCGCATTCCCGAGCAATTTCAATTTTTCTTTGGCCCAGACTTTCCTATGGAACAAAGGCGAGAGCGCCCGTTCAGAGGTTTAGGTTCTGGTGTCATTATTGATGCGAAGAAAGGCCATATTGTCACTAACTACCATGTGATTAAGGGGGCAGATGAGATTCGAGTTCGCCTCTTTGACGGGCGCGAGTATGACGCTACGCTCGTTGGCGGTGATGAAATGGCCGATGTTGCGTTACTTAAATTAGAGAAAGCGAAAAACTTAACGCAGATTAAGGTCGCGGATTCCGACAAACTGCGTGTCGGTGACTTTACGGTTGCGATTGGTAACCCATTTGGACTCGGTCAAACTGTGACTTCGGGTATTGTTTCAGCCCTTGGTCGTAGCGGCTTAAACGTTGAAAACTTCGAAAACTTCATCCAAACCGATGCCGCAATTAACAGCGGTAACTCTGGTGGTGCATTGGTCAACCTTAATGGTGAGCTGATCGGTATTAATACTGCGATTTTAGGCCCTAACGGCGGTAATGTGGGTATTGGCTTTGCGATTCCATCAAACATGATGAAAAACCTCACTGATCAAATTCTAGAGTTTGGTGAAGTCAAACGCGGCATGTTGGGTGTGCAAGGTGGCGAAGTAACCTCTGAGCTAGCTGATGCATTGGGTTACGAGTCAAGTAAAGGGGCCTTTATTGGTCAAGTCGTACCGGACAGCGCAGCCGATAAAGCAGGGTTAAAAGCCGGTGACGTAATTGTATCGGTGAACGGCAAAGCGATTAATACTTTCTCAGAGCTCCGCGCAAAAGTGGCAACACTGGGAGCAGGTAAAGAAATCACATTAGGTGTGGTTCGAGATGGTAAGAATAAAACCTTTGATGTAACGCTTGGCGAATCTACGAATATGAAAGCTAAAGCGGAGACATTACATGAGGGACTCAAAGGTGCGGAGTTAAGCAATACAACACCAAGTGATGTAATCCAAGGTGTTAAAGTATCGAGCGTTGCAGATAACTCTCCAGCGGCTCAATATCAATTACAACAAGGTGACATTATTATCGGTGTGAACCGTCAACGAGTGAAAAACCTTGCCGAGCTTCGTACAATCGTAGAGAAACACAAAGGTGTACTGGCTCTTAATATTCAACGTGGTGAACGTACTATTTATCTTGTCATTCGTTAACCACTTTCAAAGTGATAGGAAATAAGGTTTTCGATGCATAGTACTGAGTGATAAGGCTCGATCACTTTTCCTTATCGCTCAATAACTAATGAAAAGGGCAGCGCGATGACGTGCTGCCCTTTTGTTATTTTTCAATGTAATGCTATTCTTCATCTTCGATGCCATTTTGGCGCTCACGCATGGAGAGGATATGCTCAGCTTTTTATTACGTTCTGTCTTTTTAGGCTTGGCTACTGCCGCAGTGGTATTACTGGCGGTTCCATCTTTGCGCAACAACGTAATTCCTGCCGCGCTTGATCCTCAACCTGTTAATATCGCATCAGTCGAGTTGACGTTTAATCAAGCGGTCCGAAGAGCAGCGCCTGCAGTGGTAAACATCTACAGCCGTAAGTATGTTGAGAATGATCGCAGTAAACTCTCGACTCAAGGTCTGGGGTCAGGTGTCATTGTTAGTGAGAAAGGCTACATCATTACTAACTATCATGTGGTTGCTCAAGCTGATCAAATTGTTGTGGCATTACAAGACGGCAGAGCCGCAGCGGCTCAGCTCGTAGGGACAGATAAACGTACTGATATAGCCGTGCTGCGTGTCGAAGGTTCGAATTTGCCCGTAATCCCTCTGAACTCTAATTACAAACCACAAGTGGGCGATGTAGTACTAGCCATCGGTAACCCATACAACCTTGGACAAACCACAACGTTCGGCATTATTTCTGCCACAGGTCGTTCATCTATTAGCGATGGTCGTCAAGCATTCATTCAAACCGATGCCGCCATCAATGAAGGTAACTCTGGTGGAGCCCTAGTGAACACACAAGGCGAGCTCGTCGGCATTAACACCGCCTCTTTTCAGCAAGCGACAGACTTAGAAACTTACGGTATTTCTTTTGCGATCCCTGCGCCGCTAGCCAGTAAGATCATGCAGAAAATCATCGCTGATGGCCGCGTGATTCGTGGTTATATTGGAATCGACGGCCAAGACATTAATGCGGTCACTGCTCGCCTACTTGGAAATGAACACATAGGTGGTATTGTCGTACTTGGTATTGATCCAAATGGCCCAGCCAATGCGGCTGGCTTTCAAAAACAAGATATCATTATCAGTATTGATGGCAATAAGGTTCAGGGGCGTCAGAGCGTTATGGATATCGTCACCGATTTACGTCCTGGCACCACCGTGGACGTCGGTATCATTCGCAAAGGAAAAGAGATGACCTTGAAAGTCACCATTGCTGAAGACAAGCAAGAAGCATAAAAAATCCCAGCCATTGGCTGGGATTTTTATTTGTGCGTTACTCGCTATCGCTCGGTGTTTCCGTCGTATCGGAATCATCCAGCTCAACTTCAATGCGAGTGACTCGCTGCAAACCTCTCGGTAATAACCCACCTCGGCGACCACGTTCGCCACGGAAGTTATCAAGGTCAGACGGTTTAAGACCCAACTTTCGCTTACCCGCGTACAGCGTTAACGATGCACCTTTTGGTAAAGACATTAAGTGAGATAGTACTTCTTCTCGCTCTTTTGCTTTAGCAGCAGGAATGTTGATGATCTTATTCCCTTTACCTTTCGCCAGTTGTGGCAAGTCTTTGATTGGGAACAGCAGCATGCGACCTTGGTTAGTGATTGCTAAGATTTCATCAGAGTCTAAATCTTCAATCTCTTTTGGCGTCATGATCTCAGAGTTGGCAGGTAAAGTGACGAGCGCTTTACCACTGCGGTTTTTAGACAGCAAGTCCGCGCCTTTACATACAAAGCCGTAACCTGCATCTGAACCCACCAGCCACAGCTGATCTTCTTCACTCATGATGACTTGGCGAATACTGCTACCAGCCGTAATATTCAAGCGACCGGTAATCGGCTCACCTTGACTACGAGCAGAAGGCAGTGAGTGCGATTCCAGAGAGTAACTTCGACCGTCACTACCTAGGAATACCGCAGGCTGATTACTCTTACCTCGAGCATGCGCTAAATACTTATCACCCGACTTATAGTTTAAGCCTTCGGCATCCACGTCATGGCCTTTCGCGTGACGAATCCAACCTTTCTCAGAAAGCACAACCGTGATTGGCTCACTTGGTACGAGGTCACGTTCAGTCAGCGCTTTTGCTTCTGCACGCTCAACCATTGGAGAGCGACGGTCATCACCGTATTTCTCTGCGTCTGCTTTGATTTCTTTTTTCAGTAGTGTGTTCAGACGACGCTCAGAACCGAGTAGCTGTTCTAGCTTCTCACGCTCTTTCTCTAGCTCGTCTTGCTCACCACGGATCTTCATCTCTTCTAGTTTTGCTAGATGACGAAGTTTGGTATCTAAAATTGCATCCGCTTGGATATCGGTAATACCAAAGCGTTCCATCAGCACAGCTTTTGGATCGTCTTCAGTACGGATGATCTCAATCACTTCATCTAGGTTGAGGTAAGCAACCAACAAACCTTCCAAGATGTGTAGACGAGCCATTACTTTGTCTAGGCGGTGTTGTAGACGACGACGCACAGTCGTACGACGGAACTCGATCCACTCAGATAGAATTTGCACCAGACCTTTAACTTGAGGACGGTTATCCAAACCAATCATGTTCAAGTTAACGCGGTAACTGCGCTCAAGATCCGTTGATGCGAACAAGTGGTTCATCAACAAGTCACAATCGACACGGTTTGACTTAGGCACCACAACGATACGCGTTGGGTTCTCGTGATCCGATTCGTCACGAAGATCGTCAACCATTGGCAGCTTCTTCGCACGCATCTGGTTAGCGATTTGCTCAAGCAGTTTGGCACCCGATACTTGGTGAGGCAAAGAAGTGATAACAATATCAGAACCTTCTTTATGCCAAACCGCGCGCATTTTGATGCTGCCACGACCGTTGCGGTAAATCTTCTCGATATCCGCTTGCGGCGAGATAATTTCTGCTTCTGTTGGGTAATCTGGACCTTTGACATACTGCATCACGTCCGGCAGTTCTGCTTTCGGGTTGTCGATCAAATGAATAGTCGCATCTGCGATTTCACGAACGTTGTGCGGTGGGATGTCTGTTGCCATACCAACGGCAATGCCGGTTACACCGTTAAGCAGGATATGAGGCAGACGTGCTGGCAACATTTGTGGCTCTTTCATTGTGCCATCAAAGTTAGGTTGCCATTCAACCGTGCCCTGACCAAGTTCGCCAAGCAATACTTCAGCAAACTTAGACAGTTTTGCTTCGGTATAACGCATTGCCGCAAATGATTTCGGATCATCTGGCGCACCCCAGTTACCTTGACCATCCACTAATGGATAGCGGTAAGAGAATGGCTGAGCCATCAATACCATCGCTTCGTAACACGCTGAATCACCGTGCGGATGGTATTTACCTAGCACGTCACCAACGGTACGTGCAGATTTTTTGTATTTTGCTGATGCAGAGAGACCAAGCTCTGACATCGCATAAATGATGCGTCGTTGAACCGGCTTTAAGCCATCACCAATGTATGGCAAGGCGCGGTCCATGATTACGTACATCGAGTAGTTCAGATAAGCGTCTTCAGTGAACTTGCGCATTGGCAATTGTTCGACGCCATCGTAGGTAATTTCTGTAGACATCCGTTACACCTCTGCCAAGTCGCCGTTGTTTTGTAGCCAAGAACGACGGTCATCTGCACGCTTTTTACCTAGCAGCATGTCCATCATTTCCATGGTCGCCGTAGAGTCGTCAATGGTTAACTGCACTAAGCGACGCGTGTTCGGATCCATGGTGGTTTCACGCAACTGAAGTGGGTTCATCTCACCCAGACCTTTGAATCGTTGCACGTTGATTTTGGCTTTCTTCTTCGACAAGCGCTCTAAAATGCCATCTTTTTCATCATCATCGAGGGCGTAGAACACTTCTTTCCCGCAGTCGATTCGATACAGAGGCGGCATCGCCACATAGATATGACCCGCTTCCACTAGTGCGCGGAAGTGACGAGTAAATAGAGCACAAAGCAGCGTTGCGATGTGAAGACCATCCGAGTCCGCATCGGCAAGGATACAGATCTTACCGTAACGAAGACTCTCGAGGTTGTCGCTATCTGGGTCAATACCCAAAGCAACTGAGATATCGTGTACTTCTTGAGACGCAAGAACTTGATCGGCAGAGACTTCCCACGTGTTCAAGATCTTACCACGCAGTGGCATCACAGCTTGGAATTCACGGTCACGTGCCTGTTTTGCCGAGCCACCCGCAGAGTCACCCTCCACAAAGAAGATTTCCGTGCGACTTAAGTCCTGTGCAGAACAGTCGGTCAACTTACCTGGCAGTGCCGGGCCAGAAGCCACTTTCTTACGTACGACTTTTTTCGCCGCTCGCATACGACGATGCGCGTTAGCGATACAGACTTCTGCCAATTGCTCTGCGAGCTGAGGCTTTTCGTTCAACCAAAGACTGAACGCATCTTTTACAACGCCAGAGACAAATGCCGCGGTTTGACGAGAAGAGAGACGTTCCTTGGTCTGGCCTGCAAATTGTGGATCTTGAATTTTAACCGACAGCACGTAAGAACAGCGGTCGAAAACGTCATCACCCGTTAGCTTCACACCACGAGGTAATAGATTACGGAACTCACAGAATTCGCGCATCGCTTCCAACAAGCCTTGGCGTAAACCATTAACGTGCGTACCACCTTGAGCGGTTGGGATTAGGTTAACGTAGCTTTCGGTGATCATTTCACCGCCTTCTGGCTGCCAAATTACCGCCCAGTTTGCCGCTTCAGTATCCGCCAAGAACTCACCAGTAAATGGTTCTTCAGGAATAACTGGATAGCCTTTTACACCTTCCGCAAGATAGTCTTTAAGACCGTCTTCGTAGTACCACTTATAGTCTTTGCCATTAACTTTGTCGGTTAATGTGATTTCTAAGCCCGGACACAAAACCGCTTTTGCGCGCAGGTTGTTGACTAAGCGCGTCACAGAGAAGTTAGCCGAATCGAAGTACTTCGCATCAGGCCAGAAATGTACGCTGGTACCGCGATTGCGACGACCACATGTGCCAGTTACGGTCAGATCAGACACTTTCTCGCCGTGTTCAAATGCAATTTCATACACTTGACCATCACGACGAACTGTTACTTCAACGCGTTTTGACAACGCGTTTACTACAGATATACCTACCCCGTGCAAACCACCAGAGAATTGGTAGTTTTTGTTAGAGAACTTACCACCCGCATGTAGCTTACATAGAATTAGCTCTACGCCTGATACTTTCTCTTCTGGGTGGATATCAACAGGCATGCCTCGACCATCATCGATCACTTCGAGTGATTGGTCAGCATGTAGGATGACTTGTACTTTTGAGGCATGTCCGGCTAGCGCTTCATCGACACTGTTGTCGATAACTTCTTGGCCCAAATGGTTTGGGCGCGCTGTATCCGTATACATCCCTGGTCGGCGACGTACTGGCTCTAAGCCATTCAGTACTTCAATGGCACCAGCATTATATTGTTCAGTCATAATACGGAATTATTCTCAAAGTTTACTTGTTGCCTGAGTATCACCAATGGGCGTACCCATACTCAGGAAACGAAAAAGCCACCCTGTTCACATCACTAAGAGTTTGTAAACATGATGCATAACAAAGTAGCCAGGGTCCTCGACCCTTAAGATCTTTTGGCAAAACATAGTCGGAAAGCATACCGCCCATGTCAAGAAACGGTTGGATATATCAATAAAAACTATGAGCCTTTTCCAATCGCTTTCGAATTACAGTTCTAGAAATTCGATAATCTGTGCAGGATAACGCTCAAAGCCTACAAAACTGTGATCACCGCCTTGTTCTACTGTTTGCTTAGCGTCTGCAAACTTATCTACCGCTTGTCGATAGTCTAAAACCTCATCTTCTGTTTGTTGCAATAACCAAAAAGAATGTGGCGACGCGATGCTTTGTACATCAAGAGCTTTTAACTCGTCAATATGACAAGCTTCAAGTGTATAGGTTTCATGCGTATATGGGTTAGTTTGCTTACCCAAATAATCTACTAGCAACTCATAAGGCTTGACTGCGGGGTTGACCACTACCGCTTTAAACCCAAACTTGTCATTTAGCCACGTTGACATAAAACCGCCTAATGAACTGCCCACTAGACCAATTTTATAGTCGTCTTTATATTGCTCGATAATATCCAACAACATTTTCGCCGCTTGCTGAGGATAACAAGGTAACTGGGGAACAATCACCTTGATATCAGACCTATGTTGCTCGCAGTAGGCTCTCATCACATTCGCTTTCATGGAGAGTGGAGAGCTATTAAAGCCATGGATATAGAGAAGAAGTGAAGGTTTACTCATAGATATCTCGCACAAAAAAGCGAGCCCGAACAGAGAGCTCGGGCGCGTTAGTAGCCGTTAGAAGAGAAGTCTGGTTGGAACTGGCCATCAGGAAGCCGACCTACTTGGGTCGTAATATCGCCACAAGCGTGTAGTTGCAGCTCCCGCCAACCAGGCGAAGTGGTATCAAGGGCAAAATCATCCGAGTTAGGCTTAAACTGAACACAAGTTGAGGGTGTTGCCATCACTCGAATGCCCTTGTGAAGCACATTCATATCTTGATGAACATGACCACAGAGAATGCCTTTCACGTTATCAAAACGCTCGACAACCTGCCAAAACGCTTCGGCATCTTTTAAAGTATGTTGATCAAGCCACGCGCTTCCCACCAGTAACGGGTGATGATGCAACAAAACAAGTGTGTGTCTTTCTGGGTGTTCGGCTAGCTTTTCTTCGAGTAGCGTTAATTGCTGATCACTCAAGCGCCCATGAGGAACGCCAACAACTTGCGAGTCTAAAAGAATTAACTGCCAATGCTCGCCAAGCAACACATGCTCTGCGGCTTTGATTTGTGGCGAAGGCAAAACACTGCCCATATTAGGCTTGTAATCATGATTACCAGGTAGCCAAAAGCAGTCTTTCTCTAGCGGTTCAATGCCGTTGGCAAAGCGCTGATAAGATTCTGCACTATGGTCTTGGGAAATATCGCCCGTCGCCAAGATGTAATCAAACGCCACGTTGCGGCGTAAAACATCAGCAACAACAGCATTAAAGCTATCGACTGTTTTTACGCTTAGCAAACTTCCCTCATCGGCAGCAAACAGATGAGTATCCGTAATTTGTAAAAGTTTGATGCTGTCACTAGATGATTGCAAAATGAAAACCTGATTCGTCCACTATATCGTTATTTGTTATTTTCCTTTAGTGACGTGACGATCAATTGAAGGCAAGTGGTGTTCTACTGATACCACTTCGTAAACAAAACGTCAGCCATTCACCGAGGAATGTGTTTAATTGATGCTTTTCATCTTTCTGCATCAGTTGGTCATTGGGATAATCATACTTAGCTTTTATGCGAGAGAACTCTCCGCTTGAGCATACTTCGGCTACTCTCGCATCATGATAAAGCCTGACAGACATCGTCGGTAAAGGAAACACTGGCGTTTCATCACTCTGACATATCTCAACAACTGTGGTGTATTTTGTGATTTCATTCACGGTCAATTGGTAAACCATGTTCGCCGCTTGGTAGCAACGTACATCCCCAACTTCGGCAGAAGCAGGCAATAAGGCGTTCAACTTAGCGTAGTTGGTCTCATACGTTCTCATAAGACCAGCTAAATCAACATGATATTGTTGTTTTTCAGCCAATTGTGCCATTACTCACTCTCCACCGTTTGGGATTGTCCCCATTCTGACTTTAACTCTTGATGGTGTAATTGCAGCCATTGCAACGCAATAATCGACGCACCATTTTCAAATTTCCCGTCCTTCACCCATTGATACGCCGTTTCACGACTCATGACATGAACTCGGATATCTTCATTCTCATAGTCTAAACCATGAATGCCGTGCGCTTTAGACGCATCCACTTCACCAACAAAGACGTCTAGCTTTTCCGAGCAACCACCAGCCGAAGGATAATAAGAAGTGACAGGTATAACGCGCCCCACCTGAATCCCCGCTTCTTCGACAGCCTCTCGACGAATTACGGCTTCAGCTGATTCATCGCGGTCAATCATACCGGCGACAATTTCTAGCTGCCAAGGGTGTTCATGTTCCAACGCGCCAATACGAATCTGTTCAATGATTACGACCTGGTCCGTCTTTGGATCATAAGGAAGCATCGCTGCTGCGTGACCACGCTCGAACATTTCTCGTTCGACAACTCCACTCCAACCACCAGCAAATAGCCTATGCTGAAAGCGGTATTTCACCATTTTGAAAAAACCTTCAAATAAGGTTTCTTTCGAGATGACTTTTACATCTCGCGAAGTAAAATCTTGTTGTTGTTTGTCACGCTGTTGCATTCAACACCTCTCTGAGTGAATCCTGTAGTTTACTCATTGTTATTCGCTTGCTCAAAGGACTTGGCTCAACTTTTTGTATAATAGTTACAAATTAATTTAAGTCTTTGCTAAAAATTTATTGCACAAGTGGATAATTACGTGTAAAAAAGTGCAAACTTTAGAGTAAATATCGTGCAAATTGAGTTAAACTACTGAGAATTAACCAATCTATGGACCGCGGGAATAGAAAATGAAAAAATTGCTTCCACTATTTATCAGTGCAGCGCTAGGTAGCATGAGTACGTCTGCGTTCGCAGACTCTTTGGCTGAAATCTACGACTTGGCAAAACAAAATGATCCACAATTGCTCAGTGTAGCAGCACAACGTGACCAAGCTTTCGAAGCAATCACCTCAAGCCGTAGTGCTCTATTACCACAAATTAACCTTACTGCGGGTTACAATTTAACTCGTGGTGATACTGAATACGATTCAAATCTAATTAGCGACGTATCAAACGATGGCAACGCACTAACCGCTGGCGTTAGCTTTTCACAAGCACTTTACAACCGCGCATCTTGGATCTCTCTAGATACTGCTGAGAAAAGTGCTCGCCAAGCAGACGCAACTTACGCAGCGACGCAACAGGCACTGATTCTTCGCGTGTCACAAGCGTATTTTGAAGTTCTACGCGCACAAGATAATCTTGTTTTCGTACGTGCAGAAAAAGCCGCGGTTGGCCGTCAACTTGAGCAAACTAAACAGCGTTTTGAAGTAGGTTTGTCTGCAATCACTGACGTGCATGACGCACAAGCTCAGTACGACCAAGTGCTAGCGGACGAAGTGTTGGCAGAAAACGCGCTCACTAATAGCTACGAGTCACTGCGTGAAATTACAGGCCAAGAGCACAAAGATCTCAACATTTTGGACACTGGCCGCTTCACTGCTAGCCCATCGACCGTACCTGCTGAATCGCTCATTGATGAAGCAAAAACCAAAAACCTGACCTTGCTATCTTCACGTATTCTTCAAGACATTGCGCGTGACAATATTTCACTAGCAAGCTCTGGCCACCTACCAACGCTCTCTCTAGACGGTGGTTACAACTACGGTGATACTTCTCATAGCTCTCGTGACAACACGACAGACAACTTCAATATTGGTGTGAACCTTGCTGTACCGCTATACACAGGTGGTAACGTAACCTCTCAAACCAAACAAGCTGAATACGCGTACGTGGCAGCAAGCGAAGATCTTGAAGCACAGTACCGTAGCGTAGTCAAAGATGTTCGCGCACAAAACAACAACATTAACGCCTCTATCGGCGCATTACGTGCGTATGAGCAAGCGGTTATTTCTGCACGCTCTGCACTAGAAGCAACAGAAGCTGGCTTTGATGTAGGTACTCGTACTATCGTTGATGTACTGGACGCGACTCGTCGTCTATACGATGCGAACAAAAACCTATCGAACGCTCGTTACGACTACATTTTAAGTGTTCTTCAGCTACGCCAAGCAGTTGGTACGCTAAGCGAACAAGACATCTTGGACGTTGATGCAGGTTTGAAAGCGGCAAAATAACCGCGAACTGAATACTTCAGGTCTTAATAAATAAAAAACGCCAGTTGAGTTATCAGCTGGCGTTTTTTATTACTTGTAGTTCAGAGCTTAAAAGTGCCTCTGAACTACAAGTATCAAAAAGGCCGCACTTAGCGACCTTTATGAGCAAATAGCATTTCAATGCTAACAAACAGCAGCCTTAGCCCTTACCGCCTTTGATTGCATTAATGATTTCACTGGTCGAGCAGCCATCTTCAAAGTTCAATACACGAACTTCACCACCCGCCGCAATGACTTCTTTACCACCAGCAATCTCTTCTGGTTTGTAGTCACCGCCTTTTACTAGCAAGCTTGGTAGAACTTCTGAGATCAAACGCTGCGGCGTATCTTCACTAAATGGTACAACCCAATCCACAGCGCCCAAACCTGCCAACACCGCCATGCGGCGATCGGTTGGGTTTACCGGACGACCAGGGCCTTTAAGGCGTTTTACTGACTCATCGGTATTTACCGCAACGATTAGGCGATCGCCCAGTTCAGCAGCATGGTTTAAGTAAGACACATGGCCAGCGTGTAGAATATCAAAGCAGCCATTTGTCATAACGACTTTCTCGCCACGAGCTCGTGCTTTTTTCACCGCTTCGATCAGTGCTTTTTCTGAAATCACACCGTAATCCGTGTCTTGGCTGCCATGTACCGCTTCTGCTAATTCAATCTCAGAAAGCGTTGACGTGCCTAGTTTACCAACTACAACACCTGCCGCTGCGTTTGCTAGTGCACACGCTTCTTCAAATGATTTGCCTGCGGCAACAGACGCTGCCAATACAGAGATAACCGTGTCGCCCGCACCTGTCACGTCGTACACTTCTTTCGCTTGAGTTGGAAGGTGGAACGGTTCCTGACCACGACGAATCAAGGTCATTCCGTTTTCGCTGCGTGTCACTAAAAGCGCTTCAAATTCAAACTCTTCAACCAAAGCCAGCGCTTTCTCTACTAGCTCTTGGTCAGATTTCACTTTACCTACAACGTCTTCGAACTCTTTCATGTTTGGCGTAAGAAGTGTTGCGCCACGGTAGCGTTCAAAATCCGCACCTTTCGGGTCAATGAAAACCGGAATATTTGCTGCGCGCGCTTTTTGAATGTATGCCTGAACATGCTCTAACGAACCTTTTGCGTAGTCAGACATAATCACGGCTTTAACGTTTGGCAGTGCGGCATCCATACGCGATAGCACAGGTGCAGAATCTGTGTTTTCAAATTTGTCTTCGAAGTCGAGGCGGATCAGTTGTTGTCCACGGCTCATTACACGAAGCTTCGTAATCGTTGGGTAATCAGGCAGCGCAACGAAATCGCACTTCACATTGAGCGAGCTCAGCGTCTCCGTCAGCACTTTTGCAGGCTCATCTTCCCCAGTTAGACCAACAATGTGAGCATGGCCACCTAATGATGCGATGTTCATCGCAACGTTCGCAGCACCACCAGGACGCTCTTCATTGTTTTCTACTTTTACAACAGGAACCGGCGCTTCAGGAGAAATGCGCCCGGTTGGGCCATACCAGTAACGATCTAGCATGACATCACCGATGATGAGCACACCAGCGCTGTTGTAATCAGGTAGAATTGGTTTCATTGTTGGTCTCCAAAAATTAAATCGAAGTGAGTTTATCACAGCCCTTATCGAGGCTAAATATATGGTCTTAACTGAACCACTGATTCCAAGCCTGTTTTACCCACTCCCTTTCGGCAACAAACTTATCTTCCACCACATCAGCGTCTAAATTGAGTAGATTTCGGCGGTGTATTTCGTTGCGCATTGTCGTGTAAGCACGTATCAACTGCATTGCTTGGTCTTCGTCCATAACATCTTGCGCAATGAGCGTTTCAAAGATGCGCACATTATCACACCAACGCGTCAATTTCGGCTTATCGTGACTATAGTTGAGCACTAGGTACTGAGCGAGAAATTCGATATCGGTAATCCCACCTACATCTTGCTTGAGCATAAAGCGGCCTGGCTTTTTCCCCCCAAGATGACCGCGCATTTTTTCTCTCATTTCGACAACGTCTTTTTTCAGTTCAGCTTGATCGCGTGCTTTGCACAGCACATCATGCCGCGTATTGTGAAATGCAATTGCCAGTGGTTCATCACCATAAATCATGCGCGCGCGGACAAGTGCTTGATGCTCCCATGTCCACGCGTCTTGATGTTGATAGTCGTCGAACGCGTCCGTTGGACTAACCAACAAACCCGATGCACCGGACGGACGCAATCGGGTATCGACCTCGTATAAAATACCGGAAGCGGTGCGAGTGGAGAAAATATGAATGATACGCTGTGCTAAACGAAGGTAGAACTGACGACCATCAATCTCTTTTTTGCCGTCAGTGTAGACATTGACTGGGCAGTCATGCATGAAGACAATATCCAAGTCGGAGTTATAGCCGAGCTCCCACCCTCCGACTTTACCATAGCCAATTACAGCAAAGCCTTTACCTTCACGATCTTTCACATGCGTTGGCTCGCCGTACTTTTCAGACACTTGCAACCAAGCCTGACTGATCACCGCATCAACGATAGCTTCCGCTAAATAAGTTAAATGGTCACTCACTTTCATCACTGGCAATGCGCCAGCAATATCTGCCGCTGCAATACGCAAAATACAAATTTGCTTAAACTGACGCAACGCTTCCATTTGCTGTTCCATATCATCTTCAGGAATACGCGCCAAATAATCACGTAGCTCTGTACGGTAACTGTCTAATGGAATGGGATTGTACAGCTGCGCAGGGTCGATCAACTCATCAAGCAAGATAGGATAACGAGACAGCTGCTCTGAAATCATTGGGCTTGCGGTACACAAACGTACGAGCTGCACCAGAGCCGCTGGATGCTCATCCAATAATTCCAAGTAAGTCGTGCGAGTGCAGATGTTGTGTAGCAAGTGAAGTACACGAGATAAACCAAACTGTGCATCAGGATGGGCAAAGACCGCATCAAACACTTTCGGCATCAAACGATTGAGCACTTCGCGTCCACGTGGGCCTAACGTTTTTTTGGCCAGATCGGTTTTAAAGTTGATGATGGTTTTCGCGCATGAAGCAAAGTCTTCAATCTGAATATCCTGCTGCAAGATATGCTCAAGAACATCTTGTTTGTCGGCCATATCCCATAGCTCATGAAAATGACGAGCAACGGTAGTCCCCTCGTCTTCTTCATCATCACCAATTAGTGATTCAAAAACTTGGTGAACATTTGCCATATGCTGCTGGGTTTGCTCAATCAATTGATCCCAACAGCTCATTTTCATCGCGGTGGCGAGCTTTAAGCGTTCGGTTTCGCAATCAGGCAGCGTCTGGGTTTGCTTATCCGCCATTGCTTGCAACAAGTTTTCTAATTGACGCAAGTACTTGTATGCGGCTTCTAGATCGCTGACTTCTTGTGGAGTAAGCAATGCCAGTTCTTCAATGCCTTGCAGTGTTTCCAACAGCCCTCGATTACGTAAAGAAGGTTCTCGACCACCTCGAATCAATTGAAAAACTTGAGCGATAAATTCAATTTCTCGAATGCCACCCGCACCTAGCTTAATGTTGTTATTCAACCCTCGGCGGCGAACCTCGCTACTGATCATCGACTTCATTCGACGCAAAGATTGAATCGCACTGAAATCAATATAACGACGAAAAACAAAAGGGCGCAGCATTTGGCGTAGCTCTTGATACTGCGGGTACATCTCACATCCCATCACCCGAGCTTTGATCATCGCGTAACGTTCCCAATCTCGCCCCTGCTCTTGGTAATAATCTTCAAGTGCGGCATAGCTCATTACCAAGGGGCCACTTTCTCCAAATGGGCGAAGTCGCATGTCGACGCGGTAGCAAAAACCATCGAAGGTTTGTTGGTCGAGCGCTTTGATGATGCGTTGACCAAGACGAGTAAAGAACTGGGCATTGGCAATGCTGCGGCGTGCGCCTTGGGTTTCGCCATTCTCTGGATACGTGAAAATTAGATCAATATCGGAAGAAAAGTTTAGCTCGCCACCACCCAGTTTCCCCATGCCGATAATTAACATCGGCTGCACTTCACCGTCCTCACTTGTTGGCGTGCCCCACTCCTGACAACACACTTGATATTGCCATTGATAGGTTTCAAAAATCATCGCTTCTGCCAACTCAGATAAGTGGCTTAAAGACGTCTCTAGAGACCATGCATGCGTGAAATCCTTCCACGCAATGTACACCATTTCTCGATTGCGAAACTGACGCAATACGCGATGACCAGACATCTCATCAGGACATTGTTCCAACAGTTCAGCAAGGCGTGAGCGGTAAGACTCCTGACGACTTGGCTGCGCTAACATACTTGGCAACTCACGGGCTAGGACTTCATCGCGATGAATGGCTTCAGTTATAAACTGGCTTAAGCCCGCCACATAACGAAATTGCTGCGCAACCTCATCGGGCCAAAGGGGAAAATAACCTGCGTCTTGGGCGTTTTGTACGGCAGATTCAGCGATAGAAATCAGTGGCGAAGGCAGCTGCATTTTTCTTCCTTGTTTGAAAAGCACGGTAACTCATTCTTTATACCAGACTGAAAGCAAATAAAAACGCCCACAAAAGGTTTGTGGGCGTTTTATCAAAAGTTCGGGATCGAATATTAAACTTGGAAAGATTTGATCTTCTTGTCTAGCTCACCTGCATTATTTTGCATCATTTCAGAGGTTTCTAGCAGCTCGGTAACAACAACAACTGAGGCTTCAACCAACTCACGTACATTGGTGAGGTTTTGGCTCATCTCTTCTGCAACACTGCTTTGCTGACCAGACGCCGTCGCGATCTGGAAGTTCATGTCATTGATTTGCGTCACTTGCCCAACAATACCATCGAGCTCAGATCCAGCATTAGAAACCAGCTCGTTTCCATCTGCCGCTTCTACAACGCTTTTTTCCATGAGTTCTACCGCAGATTCAGCACTGGTTTGCAGCTGTGCGATCATCTTTTGAATTTCTACCGTCGCTTGTTGTGTACGTTGGGCAAGGTTACGAACTTCATCTGCAACCACAGCAAAACCCCGCCCAGCCTCGCCAGCTCGCGCCGCTTCAATCGCCGCATTCAGTGCAAGCAGGTTGGTTTGTTCAGAAATGCCTTGAATCGTCCCTACAACGCTACCAATGGCTTCAACACGTTCTTCAACTTGGTTAACCGCTTGTGCCGATGAAGCGATATCCGACGAAAGTTCACTCATTTTCGCCATTGTACTTTGCAAGAACTGCTGACCAGAAATTGCTTGTGCGGAAGCTTGCTCTGTTAGAGAAGATGCCGTCTGGGCATGTTCCGCAACCGTTTGGACCGTCGACGACATTTCACTCATCGCCGTAGCAAGTTGATCAATTTCGTTAAACTCTTCTTGCGCCGATTCCTTCGTTTCCGACATGCTCAGCGTCATGACTTCGGTGAGCGTTGATAATTCATCAGACGCATTAATTTGCATTTGAATAACATCGTGCAATTGTCGACGTGTCTTTTCTAATTCACGTGCCACGTCTCCGTATTCATCTTTACAATCCATACCAAATGGAACAGAGAGGTTCTTGCTCGCCATCAGTTTGATCGCGTCGCTCAGATACTGTGTTTGACGCAACATCACTCTAGCCGCCGCTAATAAGAGCACGACAAAAACCACAATCAATAAGGCGGTTTGCCAAGCAACTTGCGTTAAATATGCTTCATAATGCTGTTGGGCAACTTGCGCGTTTTGTGTCGCCGCTAAAAGTGAGTCGTAAAAAGTGTTTGCGTCCCACAGTTGTTTTGCCACGATCAGGACAGTACTGAAGACCATCAACATGACCATTTTAGGCACCAGTCGAATGTCGGATATGACCCTTTCCCATGGCTTAAATGCCAGCTTTTCCATTGTCAGTTCTCCACCGAGTCTTATATAGTCTTTATCTATAATCTTTATATTACTTATAGTTATGTTCGCGCTTTGCGTGGTTACGCGATTTATTTTGAGCTTCGTATGAAAAACAATGATATCAAAGACAGCACACGACCGATGGGCCTGTTGTCACTAATATTGTCTTTTATGGCACTATTTGTGATCTCTGGCTTGTTGTTTTTCCCGATCGATCACGAAACCCGTCAAGTTCTTATCGGTCTGGATTTCATAATCTGTAGTATTTTTCTACTACAGCTCACCATTGATTTGATCCGGTCCACAGATCGCTGGTTATTCCTTAAACGTCATTGGATAGATTTCGTGGCGAGCATCCCATTGATAGAGCCCCTGCGCTTTGCTCGTATTTTTCATATTATGCGAGTGGTATTAGTACTGCGTTCGTCAAAGTTCATTTTGCATCAGCTCAAAGAAAACCGCCGCGAAACCACGGTCGCCTCTATACTGCTATTGATGGTTATCCTCATAACACTCGGTTCTAGTGCAATGCTGTTTATCGAAGCGAAAAACCCAGAAGCGAATATTCGTACTGGCGCCGATGCTTTGTGGTGGGTATTTGTAACAATCTCAACGGTTGGTTACGGCGATCATTATCCAGTGACCTCCATAGGAAAGTTTTTGGCTGTCATCATCATTGTTTGCGGGGTGGGTATCTTTGGTATGATCTCGGGTCTTATCACCTCTATCCTTACTGCCCCAACGAAACAACAGACGCACAGTTCAATCAATAAAGAACGTATGCTCGAGCAGCTCCTAACCCAACAAGCTCAAATACTAGAACGACTCGATTTCATGGAAAAAGAGCTACAACAACGTAAAACAGAGACAAAAAAATAGGACCATGCGGTCCTATTTTTTTGTCGTTACCACCAGAACGATCATTCACGCCAATAAGGCTGTACTTCCACACTGATCGCTCGGGTTTGATCCATTGCATGCAAAATTGAGCGCTCTTGACGGTGCAACCAGCGTTCTAACTGCTCTTTTTCTGCGTCTTCCAGCATATCAACCAACGGGAGTAAGTGGTTCAGCATTAGCAGATCATCGATACCATGCACCAGATCCGCCCATGGTAAACGGAAGCTGTTACGCTCATCCGAGTTATACAAACTCGCGAAACCAATACCAGTATAGAGGTTACGCAATAAGCGATAACGCTGATCAACGTACTCTTGCGCCGTCAGATCGCGCTCTGCTGGGAAAGCTTCCATTAGCTCAGCCCAAGTGCGATCGAGCTGAGTAACTGAAAACGGCATGATGTTACTTGCCATTTTTTCACGTGCTTTTTCATCAAGAAATGGCTGCCAACCGCGTGCTAAGATCCAGCGGCTTAGATCCAGCAGTAACCCTGTGTAACGCGCGGAATTGAGCAACCCTAGCACTTCTTCACGGCTTGGCAACTCTTGTAACTGCTGAGTCAGCTCAGATACTAAGAACTTACGCGCATCCAACTTACGCAGCACATTGCCTTTGTCATCTAAGAGCTCTTCAAGGTGTGCATGCTCATCTAACCAACTCAGTTCTTCTTCCAACCATTTAAGCTCTTGGCGCAGAATCGCACTCGCGCGACGAGGGACAATCCCGCCCAAAATAGTCAATGTTTGACGAATGAAACGAATGGCATTACTGATTTCACGCAGTGCTTCCACGCTGTCACGCTCAGCATAAATTTGCTCGTGATAATGCCAATGAGACAAAGCGTGCTCTAAAGAGTTGATCAAGCAAAATTCAACGGTATCCGTCGGACTACTGTCCACAAGTGCCAATGATTTTACTTCATCACCCGCATAACCGCTTGCAAGTCGATAACCTTTCGCCGCTTTGCTCAAGTTACCCAAACGCATACCGCCTTGCTCGCAAAAGCTGCGTGCCAGCGTGAATAAAGCTTCGGTTTGGCCAGACTTAAGTTCCAGTTCAACTTCGCAAATCGGCTCTTGCTTCTCTTCTTCGTCTTCACCTTTGGCTACAACTAAGCCTTGGTCAAAGGCAACTTCAATCTGACTGCCATCGGGCATGCCAATCAGCCATTGTTCACGTGTGAAGTTGGTCGAGAATAATGGCATAAGCTCGGATTGCAGCGTTTCTGCATCTTTACCTGGAGGCCAAATATCTAGAGGATGAAGCGACAGATTAGGCTCGTCGCTAGTGTGCTCAGCATTGTATTCTGGTCTTTGATGTAAGCCTGCGACGACGCGTCCTGCTGTCTTTACGGTTTGGACGAATACATCATCAAAACGGCGAATTCTTAAACCAATGTCGTGCTTTCTGAGCCATTTATCGGCAGTATCAAAATAGGTGTTACCCAAGTCACGACAACTATGCTGAAGTACTTTTGTCTCAGAAATTTTTTCTTTTAAAGTTTCTGAAAATTCAGGAGAAACAAAAAACTTCAGTTCTATTTCGGTTTCCATAGCTATACCTTTCAAAGCAGATAGAAACAGGATATTGCGTAATTTCTCACACGGCAAGAGAGAAATATCGCCGGATTGATGATCTAAAACAGTTTTAATGAGCGATTTAATGCGTTACCATGCGCGCCTTTATAGCCATCGTTCAACATTTCGCCAAGCACTCAGAAATGGTGTATGTTTTTTTAAGGTTATAGTTATTAGGTTGAATGACCATGCCAGTAAATACAATTATGGGGTTATTTGCAAAGTCCCCAATTAAGCCTTTGCAACGCCACGTTGTGTGTGTCAACGAATGTTGTTCACACTTGGTGAAATTCTTTGAAGTATCTTCAAAGGGTGATTGGGAAAAAGCAGCAGAAATCCGTGCACAAATTTCTCACCTAGAGAAAGAAGCGGATGTGCTGAAACGTGAAATCCGTCTAAAACTGCCTCGCGGTTTGTTCATGCCAGTCGACCGTACTGACATGCTTGAGCTTTTGACTCAACAGGACAAACTTGCAAACCTGGCAAAAGACATTGCTGGCCGTGTATATGGTCGTCAACTTGTCATCCCTGAGGCTCTCCAACCAAACTTCCTCGCTTACGTTCAACGTTGTCTTGATGCTGCCGATCAGGCGCAAAAGGTAATCAATGAACTTGATGAATTGCTAGAAACCGGCTTCAAAGGCCGTGAAGTGACGCTCGTCGCTGAAATGATTCATCAATTAGACGTTATCGAAGATGATACCGATGCCATGCAGATTGAACTTCGCCAACAGTTGATGGTGATTGAAGCTGACATGAACCCTATCGATGTCATGTTCCTATACAAGATTCTTGAATGGGTAGGTGGTATTGCCGACCAAGCGCAGCGCGTAGGTGCTCGTTTGGAAGTCATGCTATCTCGATCTTAAAACATAAAGTTAACGACATAACGAAGAGCATAATTAACACGTGTCATAGGGACGATGACTATTTTCATCGTCTTATGGTTTGGCGCGCGTAAAATTTTGTTCCGCTTGTTATAAAACAACTAGGTATTACGATGGATATCCTTGCGAACTACGGCACTGTCCTGATTATTGTTGCAGCGATTTTTGGTTTCATGATGGCGATTGGTATTGGCGCGAACGACGTTGCTAATGCGATGGGTACATCTGTAGGTTCAAAAGCGCTAACTGTAAAACAAGCTATCATCATTGCGATGATCTTCGAATTTGCAGGTGCTTACCTTGCAGGCGGTGAAGTAACCGACACTATCCGTAAAGGTGTAATCGAAACTTCTTTATTTGCTAGTCAACCAGATGTTCTTGTCTACGGCATGATGTCTGCGCTTTTAGCAGCAGGTACATGGCTGCTTCTTGCTTCTTACATGGGCTGGCCAGTATCAACGACTCACTCAATCATCGGTGCAATCATTGGTTTTGCATGCGTATCAGTAGGTACTGAAGCGGTTGACTGGGGCAGCGTTCAAGGCATTGTTGGTAGCTGGATTATTACGCCAGTGATTTCAGGTTTCTTTGCTTACGTTATCTTTGTCAGCGCACAGCGCCTGATTTTTGATACTGAGAACCCTCTGTTTAACGCAAAACGTTTTGTACCTGTTTACATGTTCATCACAACAATGGTGATTGCACTTGTAACCATCAAAAAAGGTCTAAAACACGTTGGTCTTCACCTGACCAATGGTGAAGCCTGGATGTGGGCAGCAGCAGTTTCAGCACTTGTGATGATTGGCGGCTACGTATACATCCAGAAAAAATTCGCTAATCGCGAAGAAGACCGCAGCTTTTCTGGCGTGGAAGGTATCTTCAGCGTTCTGATGGTTATCACCGCTTGTGCGATGGCATTTGCACACGGTTCAAACGACGTTGCAAACGCCATTGGTCCACTGTCTGCTGTCGTATCGACTGTTGAACACATGGGCGAAATCAGCACGAAAAGCACCATCGCTTGGTGGATTCTACCTCTTGGTGGTATTGGTATCGTTGTCGGTCTTGCAACACTGGGTCACAAAGTAATGGCAACCGTTGGTACAGGCATCACTGAGCTAACGCCTAGCCGCGGTTTTGCAGCACAGCTAGCAACAGCATGTACGGTAGTTCTAGCGTCAGGTACTGGTCTGCCTATCTCTACTACTCAAACTCTAGTGGGTGCGGTTCTAGGTGTAGGTTTTGCTCGTGGTATCGCAGCACTGAACCTAGGCGTAGTTCGTAACATCGTGGCATCATGGATCGTTACACTACCAGCAGGTGCGTTATTGGCCGTAGTATTCTTCTACGGACTTCAAGCGATGTTCGCTTAAGACACTCGTCAATAGAATGTAAGCGCTTTGTCATTATTGACTCAAACGCACAGAAAGGGAGGCTTTGCCTCCCTTCTTTGTTGCACCGAAGTTTGAAACTGCATACTATTCGTCTATTTCCGGCTCCAATCATTCGGTGCCAACGCTGTCTCCAAGAAAAATCGTTAAGGGATTTACTGTGAAAAAACTAATCATCACGGTTTTGTTTACTTTGCTAGCAGCGCCAGCGGCCCTAGCAGCAGACCGTTATATTTCTGATGACCTCTTCACTTTTATGCACTCAGGTCCAAATAACACCTACCGTATTATTGGTAGTGTTAACGCCGGTTCTAAAGTACAACTGATTAAAACCAACCGAGATACTGGCTACACGCAAGTTCGTGATGACCGTGGTCGCACTGGTTGGGTACAAAGCAAGTTTGTGACAAACCAAGAGAGCATGGCAATTCGCCTTCCTCGCATTGAGAAAGAGCTAGCCGAAGTAAAAGAGCAGCTTGCTAATGCTCGTCAAACTTCTGATGCAGAGAAAGCCGGTCTTGTTACCTCTCTCGAAACACGTAACCAACAAATTTCAGATCTAGAAAATAAATACTCTGAGATCAGTGATCAGCTTACTTCTGTTGAAACAGAAAACCGCGAGCTACGCGCAAAACTGGATACACAAAAAGATGACATGCTGCTTAAGTACTTCACTTATGGCGGCGGTGTTGCAGGTTTAGGTTTGCTATTTGGTTTGATTCTTCCGCATGTCATGCCTCGTAGAAAACGTTCACCTGCGGGTTGGGCATAAATCCTTCGCCCTTTTATCTATAAAAAGAACGCAAAAGCCAGTCGATATTGACTGGCTTTTTAGTTTGCTTCGTTTGATAGAAGTGAGTACTACTCCCCCATTGAACTAGAGGCTCGACGACGATCCGTTGCGCCATAAAGCTTGCCATCTTTTAGCTCAATTGCATTCAAACCGCTTACCACTGGAATAACGTGCACTGGGTAGCCAAGCTCCATAAACTCAGGCACCAACATTTCTGCGAACGTTTTCTTTTCCACCAGCAAACCAGTCGGGTCATAAGACTTGGTGCGGTCTATCTTAGTGCCATACTGGATGTTTGGTAAGTCAATAGCCTCTTGCGCTGATAAATTCCAATCCAGCACCCCAACCACGGTTTTGAGTACATACCCCGGGATTTGTGAACTACCTGGTGACCCAACCACCAAACGCAAATTATCATCACTGTCCATCACCATTAATGGCGTAATAGCCGAACGTGGACGCTTGCCCGCTTCAATTGAGTTTTGTGTAGGTTTGCCGTTAACCGTTGGCTGAGGTGAGAAGTTAGCCATCTGCGCATTCAAGATAACGCCATCGACCATCACACCCGAGCCCATACCCGTTCCTACCGTGCTGGTCATCGCAATTGCATTTCCATCTCTATCGACGATAGAAATATGCCCTGTATCTTTGCTCTCGAAGCCTTGATATTGCGCATACTGAGTTTGCGTTATCTGTCCTGCTTTTGGATCCTCTTTTAAAGTGCCATTATCAGGGATTAAATCACGTCTCTGATCTAGATAGGCTTTAGACAACAACTGTTCAACTGGCGCTTCCATATAATCCGGATCTCCGGCATACGCAATACGATCGGCTTTTGCAATTCGCATCGCTTCAGTCATGAGACGCCAAGGTTCCACATCCGTTTTCGCCATATGGGCAATGTCATAGGGTGCAAGCAGTTCAAGACTCTGAGCGACCATCACACCGCCCGAAGCTGGGTAACCAAAAGAGACGATTTTATTCCCACGGTAGTCGCTCTCAATGATGTCACGCTGCTTCACTTGGTAATGTTTAAAATCTTCTAAAGACAACTTTTCGTGTTGGTCGTCAATACGACTATTAACCGTCTCTACGATGTGCTGACCAAGCTCACCACCATAAAGGTAACTATCGCCTTGTTGCGCGATCTTCCTCAGCGTCTCAGCCATCTTAGGGTTCTTCATCAAGGTTCCCGTCGGCTTAATATCGTCCCCTTGCCAATACAAGGCTTTCACTTCCGGATCTTGCTCGAGTCGGCTTTGCTCTCTTACTACGATGTCGTAGGTGTAGCTGTTCATCGCGTACCCATTGCTCGCCAATGTAATCGCCGGCTTAATCAGCTCTGCCCATGGCAACTTGCCGTATTGTTCATGAGTGGTGTAAAGCAACCGCAACGTGCCCGGAACCGCAACAGAACGAGGGCCTAATATTTCGTTGCGACTGAGTACTTCCCCATTCTCAACAAACATTTCAGGGTTCGCGCTAGAGGGCGCTTCATCTCGACCATCAAGGGCCAGAAATTTTTTCTCGTCATGTTGATAAAACAGCGCGAAAGTCCCGCCGCCAATTCCGGTCATATCTGGCTCAACGACAGACATCACCATCTGCATCGCGACCATAGCATCAACAGCGTTACCGCCTTCTTTCAATATTGAGTAACCGGTACTGCTCACGTAAGGATTCGTCGCACTGACCATGAAATCTTGCCCGCGACTATCTGGTGTAACTGGGAATGGGTCTGGCTTTGCTGCATAGCTTGTCGATGCAACAATGCTTAAAGAAAAAATCAGAATACGCATGTGTCTCTGTTTAGACTCCTATTATGTGATGGGGTCTAACGTGGACCAAGTCATTACTCCGAAGTTCGTGAAGATGGTGTCTTTTTACACAACGCTGACTGGAATCGCGCTATCAATAGATGAATGATATTGGTGCTATTTAAACGACTGAGAAAAGCTATATTTTGCTTGTTTGAGTATCTAAAAATCATCATCAGAATAGATGCAAAAGATGCTCTGAAAAATAAAAAGCCAGCGATATGATTTCGCTGGCTTGATGTGTTTCTACAAGAGTTACCCTTTCCACTCATACAACGCTGGTATACGAATTTGCTCACCTTGGAACTCAACAATCACAGCTTGCGGTTGTATTTCTCTTAGAGTGACCTGATCATCAACGACATCCCCTTGATGATACTCAACATTGTTAATTTTCACCCAACGGCGATTTTCATCACTGGCATACATATGGGTTTGCAAATTAAGCGCAGGTAGACGCCCTTGCCACTGGTGAGCGTTGCGCTCTAAATCGTTCACGCGTGCCGTTTGTGATGACGAATTGTCATCATCTCGGGATAAGGCATTTTCGACCTTCCTAGCTAAATCAGGAGATAATGAGGATAAATCCAGATCATCCAAAGACAACCCGAGGTCCTCTTCAGCAGCAGAAGTCGTTTGGGTTGATGCTGAGTTGCGTGTTTCATCTCTGCTTGGTGTATGGCTCGTGTATTCATCGGGGGTGGTAAATGTACCAAAATCACGCGATAGCTCTGCACTTGGCCACTCTCTTGGCAATTGGGCCAACTGGGTGTTCTCTGGATAGTCCAATACTTTGAAAGGTGATACCACTTCGACCTTTTCTATCGGGGACGTTGTATCTACTTCAACACTCGGTGCAAAGAGATCTAAGTACCAAGCGACTCCGATAGCAGAAGCAGTGATTGGCAGCAAGAACAGACCTATATGTTTCACAGCTGACATTATGCGTCCTCCTTCTCGATTCTCGCCAGTTGAGGCGCATCTGGCTGAACATTTTGCTGAAGTCGGTCTAGCGTTCGCTTACCTGCAATACCATCGACACCAATTCCTTGCCAACGTTGAAATAATTCGACTCGCTCTTTCATCGCACCATCAAAAATAGACGTTTCAAGCAGTGGCTCACTCACCGCTTCTGCTAATAATCGGTCTAATACTTCAATCGCAGGGCCTTCCATGTCTAAACGTAATGTTTCATTCAGCGGAGCATGCCACAGTTCGATAATATTGCCCTGCCACAACGGCTTTAGCCACGAAACTGGCAGACGAAGACGCTGCTTACCATTGAGCACTTCAGCTTGGTCATTACCGACGGCATATAGAATGACATACCCAACATCACCTTGATAATTCAACTCCAAGATCACAGGGCGATTTTGTTGCATCAACAGCGGCCAAGTCGCCATTTTACGCTCACAACGCATAGTCGACTGCGGTTCTGACAAACAAAGATTATCGCGAACCGATGCTTGATATCCCCACAAACGATACAAATCATTTACAGCGAGGTTCGACTGTTTTTGTGTTAACAATAAATCACGCTGCTCATCAGTTAACTGTTGGCTGACGACGGTTGGTGTTGGCTCTACTCTTGGCTCCGTCACTTGTGTCAACACTGACGTCGCTTGAGCTGGCATATAATTCACGACCGCCCACCCCGTACTTAATGCAGCAATAAGGCCTACCGTGACAGAGCCCCAAGCAGGCCAACGGAAAGTCCGGCGCTCTTTTTTATCTTGCTGATAAATATCTGCCTGAAACTGCATCACTTCTTCACAGGCCTGCTGAACGGTTTGCTTATCCACCACCACATTACCCTGGTGATAACTAATGTTGAGGGATTTGTCACAGATAAGGTTGATGAGCCGCGGTATACCGTGACTGTATTTGGCTATAAGTTTACAAGAAGCACGATTAAACAGTTGCTGGTCGCCACCTGCTGTATGTAGTCGAAATGCGATGTAATCTTCTGTCTCTTTTTCATCCAACGGCAACAGGTGATAACGCCCGGTAATACGCTGGGCAAGTTGGCGTAGTTGTGTTGTTTGTAATAACCGCTGCAATTCAGGCTGCCCGACCAACAACACTTTGAGCAATTTTCTGGTATCGGTTTCCAAGTTGGTCAACAAGCGCAACTGCTCTAGAACGTCGGCAGCAAGGTGTTGAGCCTCATCAATGACCAGCAATGTCTGCCAGCCTGAACGATAATTACGCAGCAAATATTGATGGATAACCTGGTTTAGCTGTTTGAGGTTTGCATCTGGCGGATAGGTGATTTTGAACTCATCGCAAATGGCTTCGAGCAAGTCTCTACTCGAAAACGTGGGATTGAGAATAAGACCCGCTTTGGTGTTATCACCCAAATTCGCCAGCATCGCTTTTGCGACGGTCGTTTTGCCTGTACCTACTTCGCCAGTAAGCATAGCAAAGCCACCGCCATCGCCTAGCCCAGCTTGGAGATGTGTGATTGCCTCTTTGTGACGTTGGCTTAAATACAAATAACGTGAGTTTGGAACAATCGAAAATGGTTGTTCGACAAACCCAAAAAAGTCCTTATACATTAGGCTCTCCAGCTAAAAAACCACCTGGGAATAGTCAGACATGGTATAAACGCTCTTCTTCTATTCTTAGGAGTAAAGAAAAGTACCATTGCTTGCTACAATGTCCAACGGCATATCCATAAATTAAGAGGTAATTCGTGCAAGTTTATTTAGTAGGTGGCGCAGTTCGAGATAAATTGCTCGGAATTGATAGTTATGACAACGACTGGGTGGTCGTAGGCGCGACGCCCGAGATGATGCTGTCCCAAGGATACACCGCCGTTGGTAAAGACTTTCCTGTATTTCTGCATCCCAAAAGTAAAGAAGAATATGCCCTTGCACGAACAGAGAGAAAGTCAGGTTCTGGTTACACTGGTTTTGAATGTTTCTTCGATCAAAACGTCACCTTAGAAGAAGATTTGATACGTCGTGATTTAACCATTAACGCGATGGCAATGGAGAGTGATGGCACGATCCATGACCCATATGGTGGCCAGCAAGATCTCAACGATAAACTGCTACGCCATGTATCAGACGCCTTTATTGAAGACCCTCTACGCGTTTTACGTGTCGCTCGCTTCGCAGCGAAGCTTGCTGATCTAAACTTTACGGTTGCCGACGAAACCATGCGGTTAATGCGTCACATGGCAGAGTCCGGAGAGCTGAGCACACTGACTCCCGAGCGTGTTTGGCAAGAATGGCATAAATCTCTCTCTACTCCTCGCCCTGATATTTTCTTATCGGTTCTACGAGACTGTGGTGCATTAACCGTGGTGTTACCTGAAATTGATGCACTATTTGGCGTACCTCAACCTGAGAAGTGGCATCCAGAAATCGATACTGGCATCCATACTTTGATGGTGGCAGAGCAAGCCGCAAAATTGAGTAACTCACTCCCCGTCAGGTTTGCCGCCCAAGTGCATGACTTGGGTAAGGGCGTGACGCCAGAGAGCGAATGGCCAAGCCACAAAATGCATTGCCATACAGGATTAAAACTGATCAAAAAGCTGTGCGAACGTGTCCGGGTACCAAATGAGTTTCGTGATTTAGCCTTGATGGTGTGCGAACAGCACTCCAATATTCATCGCGCGGCTGAACTTAAACCACAAACCATAATTAAAATACTCAATAAACTTGATGTGTGGCGTAAGTCCGAACGTCTGCAAGATATCTTGCTTTGCTGCCAAGCGGATCACGCTGGTCGTAAAGGACTGGAAACGCAACCATATCCACAGGCGGATATTTTTAGGCAAGCCTACCAAGCAGCAGCGGCAGTTGACGTTCAAGCCATTATCAAAGAGGGCTTTAAAGGCCCTGCGATTCGTGACGAGCAAGAAAAACGACGTATTGAAGCAGTGAAAGCAGCACTTAAGAAGTAACGAACAAACAAAAACGCCCGCGGATTTCGCGTGCGTTTTTCGTTAACATCAATTATGCACTTAATAGAAAAGCGAACAAACCGACGCCCAAAATGAGACGGTAAATCACAAACGGTGTCATGCCCATTCGTGAAATCATCTTCAAGAAGAAGTGGATACAGATGTACGCACTGATAAACGATGTGATAATGCCAGTCATTAAGAAACCAACATGGACAGGTTCACCACTGGTCACTAACTTCATGCCTAAGTAGCTACCAGCTAATGTAATGATTGGGATCGACATTAAAAACGAAAATCGGGCAGCCGCTTCTCGAGTAAAGCCAAGGTAAAGCGCTGCTGTGATGGTCGCCCCTGAACGTGAAGTTCCAGGAATCATCGCTAAGGCTTGAGCAATACCGATAAATACAGCTTTCTTCCAACCCGTTTGGTATTCATCGGCAACGAGTTTAGCGTTTTTGTCTACCCACCATAGCAACAGGCCAAATACGATCGTAGTAGTCGCGATGACGTAAGCGCTACGTAGATACACTTCAATGATGTCTTTCATCAATAAGCCGAACACACAAGCTGGAATCGTCGCAATCACGATCATCCAAGCCAATTTAGCTTCTTTACTGCGATCTCCTTTAAAGATCGAAGCAAATAACGCTTGAAACAAAGTGATTACTTCATGACGAAAATAGATCACGACAGCCATTAATGTACCGACGTGAACAGCAACATCAAAGGCTAGACCTTGGTCTTCCCATCCTAAAATAGCGGAAGGCAGGATCAAATGGGCAGAGCTTGAAATAGGCAAAAACTCTGTCAGCCCCTGAATCAGAGCCAAAATAAAGGCTTCAAAATAACTCATGTAAACAACTCAAATTAAAAATGAAAGGAAACGGGTTTGAGCGAATCGACTGGCTGCATAGCATGCCAAATGTCTGCGACTGTGCGTCCATCGCCTGGGATCACTAATTGCGGTTCGAGATCATACAGCGGCTTTGTGACAAAAGGATATTTGTAGATATCACTGCGAGGTAGCTCAGGTTTTTTCTTGGAGACGCGCTCACCGAACAACACTATATCGAGATCCAGTGTTCGATCCTGATACTTTTGCGCGTTTTCTTCGCGTCCCCACTTAAATTCAATCTCGCGTAGTTGATGGCTCAACTCTTCTAATGACAACTCGGTACGCATTGCAACGACAAAGTTGTAGAAATTCTTGCTGCTAAAACCAATAGGTTCGCATTCATATATCGGTGATACGAGGAGATTTTCTCCAAGCCGTTGCAGCTCCTGATACGCAGCAAGCACATGTTGCTCTCTTTCTACGTTCGTCCCAACACCGATATAGGTGGTGATCATGCTCGGCCTCGCTCAATCACCACACCAACAGCACGTGCTTGCGGCACGGCGCCAGGCTTCGCTAGGCGGATTTTCACCCAAGGCACTGAGAAACGCAGCATGATAAGCTCTGCTACTTCTTCAGCCACGCGCTCGACCAGTAAGAAACGACCATTTTCAATGTGGTTAAGTACCGCCTCACTCACCTGCGAATAATCCAGTGCATCTTGCACATCATCACTTTTGCCCGCAGGTTTATTATCGTGTGCCATTTCAATATCTAGAACCAACTTTTGTTTGATTTGTTGCTCCCAGTCGTACACGCCAATTGTGGTGATTACTTCTAACTGTTCAATAAAAACTTTATCCAGAGCCATCTTATGTCCTTCTATTACAGAGGTCGGATACCCGTGAGGGGTAATTTGATCGTAGTATTCTATACCTAAGTAACATTTACTTTGGTCATCACAATGTTACTTAGGTATAAACTGCGAAAGCATCTTTATATACAAGAAATCACATAATGCAAGCTCTATCACAGTGAGGATTTCTGCATTATGTAAATTCGGGGTATGATAGCAACTACGCGGGAACCGAGCATTAAATTCCAATCCATCAAGGACTTCTATGGACGCACTGGCACTGATAATGACAATGGCCGCCTATTTATTAGGTTCGGTTTCCAGTGCGGTTTTGATCTGTCGACTCTTAAAACTGCCAGACCCACGCAATGTGGGATCTAACAATCCTGGAGCAACGAACGTATTGCGTATTGGCGGACGAGGAGCCGCTGTTTCAGTCTTGTTGTGCGATATGCTCAAAGGCACTATCCCCGTGTGGGGCGGATACTTTCTTGGTATCGACCCTATCATTCTGGGCGTCATCGCCATTGCTGCCTGTCTTGGCCACATGTACCCCATCTTTTTCCACTTTAAAGGCGGAAAAGGTGTCGCAACCGCGCTTGGCGCTATCGCTCCGATCGGTTTGGACTTAACAGGATTGGTAATGTTAACTTGGCTGTCAGTAGCCGCGCTATTCCGCTATTCATCCTTAGCGGCTCTCGTCACGGTTTTGGTCACTCCGTTTTATACTTGGATGTTTAAACCGCAATACACGTTACCTGTTGCTATGCTGTGCTGCTTAATCGTTTTTAAGCATCATCAAAATATTCGTCGGCTTTTGTCTGGCGACGAGCCAAAAATCGGCGAGAAAAAACTGACACAAAAAAACTCGGCTTAATGCCGAGTTTTTCGTTTAAAGAAGGATGTATTGGTTACGCATGAACTCGATTCAGGAAGTTCAACAACATCTGGTTGACGAACTCAGGTTGCTCTAAACAACTGATATGTCCCGCTTGGGGAATCTCCACCAACTCACTGCCTGTGATACAGTCTTTCATTAAATAAGATTCAAAAACTGGACGGGGTTTATCTTCACAGCCCACTGCAATTAACGTCGGCAGAGCAAATTTTTCCGAATCCTCAATCACATCCCGGCGACCAAACACCATGCGCCCTATGCGAGCTACTTCCACCGCACGCTCACCATTCAGGTCTTCTAAACTGCGTTTGAATGAAGCGACAAGTTTAGGGTTATCCTGATTGACGTTGTTGGCAAAGAACAGCGGCACAACGGCTTCAATAATTGGCGCAGGCACTGCTTGGACTTGGCTGATGGTATCAAGCATTGCAAAATACTTCTTATACGTAACTTCTGGCTCCCAGCCAATGAAGGTATCCATCAATACCAGTGACTTAACACGTTGCGGCGCTTGAGCCGTTAGCTCTGCTCCCCACATGCCGCCAACAGATAAGCCCACTATCGAGAATTCTTCGATATCTAAATGATCCATCAATGCCAACATATGTTGTGCATAGTCGGCCAATGACTGTGTCGATGCAGGTGCAGCGTCCGATTCACCATGTGCCCAAAGATCTGGCACAATACAACGGAATGACTGGCTTAAAACCTCAACTTGCGGCGCCCACATTTGGCTATCCCAAAGGTAACTATGACCAAATAGAAGCACAGGGCCCTCACCTTTATCTAGATAAGCAAGTTGCTGACCTTCAATTTCAAACTTATTCATTGTTATATCCATTTCTTATTCTTCCACGTCATCCTAGCACTGAAACAATAGCGAACTGCTCGCATCAGTCAGAATGTAAAACGAGGCGGTTCATTGAATAATTAAAAATAAAGGCCTCTGAGGAGCAGAGACCTTTATTACACAGAACCGGTTTCAAACCTACCGCATAAATTTGACTAAGCGACAGGTGTTAGTTGATCAATTGGCCAACGTGGACGAGCCTCTACTGACATATCAGCCACTTCGCCATTCTTCAAGCGCTGCATGCCTGCGTAAGCGATCATCGCACCGTTATCTGTACAGAACTCAGTACGTGGGTAGTAAACTTCGCCGCCAACTTTCTTCGCTAACTTCTCTAACTCAGCTCGCAAACGACGGTTAGCACTCACACCACCAGCAATAACAATGCGTTTCATGCCTGTTTGCTCAAGCGCGCGCTTACATTTAATAGCCAACGTAGCACACACAGCCTCTTCAAATGCCAATGCGATGTCCGCGCGAGTTTGCTCGTCATCACCGTTTGCAGCAATCGTGTTAGCCGTAAAGGTTTTTAGACCAGAGAAACTCATGTCCAAACCTGGCACATTCGTCATTGGGCGCGGGAACTTAAAGCGGCCCGGTGTACCTTTTTCCGCCAGTTTAGATAATAGTGGACCGCCTGGGTAATCCAAACCCATTAGCTTCGCTGTTTTATCAAACGCTTCGCCCGCCGCATCATCAATCGACTCACCTAGAATTTTGTACTCACCGATGCCTCTCACCTCCACCATCATAGAGTGACCGCCCGATACTAATACCGCCACAAACGGGAACGGTGGAGGGTTATCTTCCAACATTGGGGCCAATAGGTGACCTTCCATATGATGAACAGGTACCGCTGGCACTCCCCAAGCATAAGCAATACTGCGACCGATAGTCGCACCCACTAATAGCGCCCCAACAAGACCAGGCCCCGCGGTATACGCGACACCATCGATGTCTTTTGAAGTTAAGTTCGCTTCTTTTAGTGCCTCTTTAATAAGAGGAATGGTTTTCTTTACGTGGTCACGTGAAGCCAACTCAGGCACCACACCGCCGTAATCTGCGTGCAGTTTTACTTGGCTGTATAGCTTGTGTGACAAGAGACCGTTTTCATCGTCATAAATTGCGATGCCAGTCTCGTCACAAGAGGTTTCAATACCAATAATGCGCATGGTTTTCTCAGTATGCTTTCTGTATAGAGGAAATTTGGGCGTCATATTACCTCGCCTTGGTGCTGCAAACAAATTTTGTACAGACAATAATCGACAAAAGGCTTTACAAAGTAGTTGTGATCGGATTAAAATTCCGCACCATTTTTGATCAAGCTGGTAAGAGACCTAACAATTGTGATTTGGTCTGTTGAATACCAGCGTTAACGAATAACCCCTGAGGTGAAAGGCATATGCCAGTAGTTAAAGTACGTGAAAACGAACCGTTCGACGTTGCTCTACGTCGTTTTAAGCGCTCTTGCGAAAAAGCAGGTATCCTTTCTGAAGTGCGTCGTCGTGAGCACTACGAAAAACCAACTACAGTTCGCAAACGCGCTAAAGCAGCAGCTCAAAAGCGTCACGCTAAGAAGCTAGCTCGCGAAAACGCTCGTCGCGTTCGCCTGTACTAATAACTGAGCTCCAAAAGGAATTTAGTTATGGCTCTGATTGATCAACTCAAAGAAGAGCAAAAATTAGCGATGAAAGCCAAGGACAAATTGCGCCTTGGTACTATTCGTTTAGCCCTATCAGCAATCAAGCAACGTGAAGTTGACGAACAGATTACTCTGAACGATGACGACATTCTTGCAGTATTGACCAAGATGGTTAAACAACGTCGCGACTCTGTAGCGCAGTTTGAAGCAGCGGGTCGTCAAGATCTTGCTGATGCGGAACAAGCAGAAATTACCGTTCTTGAGGACTTTATGCCTCAACCACTGACAGACGAAGAAGTAGCGGCTCTCATCGAGAACGCGATTGCTGAATCTGGCGCAGCTGGCATGCAAGACATGGGCAAAGTAATGGGCGTTCTGAAACCGCAAATTCAAGGGCGTGCAGATATGGGTAAAGTAAGCGGTTTAGTTCGCGCTAAATTAGCTTAAGGTACCCCACCCAATTGCAGCAAGCCGTGCTATCCTTTGGAGCGCACGGCTTGTTTGTATCTGGATGGATGGAATGAAATCAATGGGCAATACGCTCATTCTTTTAAGGCATTCACTCCACTCATCATCTTCTTTTTTTGTTAGGTTTTATGGCTGGACACATCCCTCGCAGTTTTATCGATGACCTTCTAGCTCGACTTGATATTGTCGATATCATCGACGCACGTGTGAAACTTAAGAAAAAAGGCAAAAACTACGGCGCATGCTGCCCGTTCCACAACGAAAAGACACCCTCATTCAGTGTCAGTCAAGAAAAGCAGTTCTACCATTGTTTTGGTTGTGGCGCGCATGGAAATGCCATCGATTTTTTGATGGAATTCGACCGACTAGAATTTGTCGAAGCCATTGAAGAACTCGCTTCATACTTGGGTTTAGATGTTCCTCGCGAACAACGTAGCGGCGGTAATGGTTCGTTTCAATCAGGCCCACAAGCAAGCAGCAGTGAAAAACGTAACCTATACGACTTAATGGGCAGCATTGCTCAATTTTATCGTAACCAACTCAAACAGCCAGCAAGTAAGGTGGCGATTGAGTATCTAAAAGATCGCGGCCTGTCTGGTGAAATCGTCCAGAAGTTTGGCATCGGCTATGTGGCTGATGAATGGGATTTAGTTCGTAAGAACTTTGGCCAGAATAAAGAAAACCAAGACATGCTCGTCACAGGCGGCATGTTGATTGAAAACGATAAAGGCAACCGCTACGACCGATTCCGTGGTCGAGTGATGTTTCCTATTCGAGACAGACGCGGCCGAGTAATAGGCTTTGGTGGTAGAGTATTAGGTGACGGGACACCAAAATATCTCAACTCACCCGAAACCCCGATATTTCATAAAGGTAAAGAGTTGTATGGCCTTTATGAAGTACTACAAGCGTACCGTGAGCCACCACAAATTTTAGTGGTTGAAGGCTATATGGATGTTGTCGCGCTTGCTCAATATGGCGTAGATTATTCCGTTGCCTCATTGGGAACCTCGACAACGGGCGATCACTTGCAAGTGTTATTCAGGCAAACAAGCACCGTCGTGTGTTGTTATGACGGTGACCGCGCAGGCCGTGAAGCAGCGTGGCGTGCCATGGAAAATGCATTGCCTTACCTAACTGATGGTCGCCAGTTAAAATTCATGTTTTTGCCGGATGGAGAAGATCCCGACTCTTATATCCGGCAAAACGGAAAACAAGCATTTGAGCAGCAAGTGTCTAATGCGATGCCCTTGTCTGAATTCATGTTCAGCTCATTGACTCAGCAGGTCGACATGAGCACGAAAGAAGGCATGGCAAAACTGAGTACTCTTGCGGTTCCTCTCATTGATAAAGTCCCTGGCGGCACTTTAAGACTATACTTGAGAGAATTGCTTGGCCGCCGTTTGGGTTTGGTTGATGAACGCCAACTACAGCAGCTAATTTCAAAACAAGGTAAAGAGGATAAAAGGCCTCAACCTCATAAAGAAATCAAGCGAACGCCGATGCGAGAAGTGATCGCGTTACTGATTCAAAACCCACAATACGTAAGTATGGTGCCAGATCTAACTAGCGTTAGAGATTTGCCCATTCCTGGTCTAAGTTTATTTGTTGATGTACTTGATAAATGCCAAGCGCATCCCCATATCAACACAGGCCAATTATTAGAGCATTGGCGAAACAGCCAAAATGAGACCCTTCTGTCTCGTCTCGCGAGTTGGGACATTCCACTCGATGAGGACAACCAAGAAGAAATCTTTTTAGACTCACTGGATAAAATTATTGCCCAGTGCGTAGAAAAACAAATTGAAAACCTGCAGGCCAAAGCAAGAAGTGTCGGTTTATCAGCCGAAGAGAAAAGGGAGCTGCTAGCACTTATGCTAGATTTAAAAGCGTAACCCTGTTTAATTAGTCAGCAACGATTTAATTTGTTATAGTAAGTGGTTTGCATTTCGCATACTGATTCCTTCACCAGATTACGAAGTTGGATACCGTCTATGGATCACAATCCGCAGTCACAGCTAAAGTCACTTGTTATTAAAGGCAAGGAACAAGGCTATCTGACCTACGCCGAAGTAAATGACCACCTACCTGCTGAAATCGTAGATTCAGAACAGGTAGAAGACATCATTCAGATGATCAACGACATGGGCATTAAGGTAGTAGAAACTGCTCCTGATGCTGATGATTTAGCACTGAACGATGACACAAATATTACCGATGAAGATGCAGCCGAAGCTGCAGCCGCTGCACTTTCTAGCGTAGAGAGTGAGATTGGTCGTACAACAGACCCAGTACGTATGTACATGCGTGAGATGGGTACTGTCGAACTTCTAACTCGCGAAGGCGAAATCGACATCGCAAAACGTATTGAAGAAGGTATTAACCAAGTTCAATCGTCTGTTGCTGAATACCCAGGCACAATTCCGTACATTCTTGAGCAATTTGACAAAGTTCAAGCTGAAGAACTACGTCTTACAGACCTAATTTCAGGTTTTGTAGATCCAGATGCTGACGACACCGCTGCACCAACGGCAACACACATCGGTTCTGAACTGACTGAATCTCAGTTAGAAGAAGAAGACGATGAAGACGTCGATGACGACGAAGATAGCGATGACGATTCAGATGATTCTGAAGAAGATGTAGGTATCGATCCAGAATTAGCGCTAGAGAAATTCAACCAACTACGCAGCACCTATCAAAATCTTCAATTAGCAATCAACGAGTACGGCTATAACAGCCCGAAAGCAACCGTTGCTAATGAAATGATGCTAGACGTATTCCGCGAGTTTCGTCTAACGCCTAAACAGTTTGATCACCTAGTGAATGAACTGCGTACTGCTATGGATCGCGTTCGTACACAAGAGCGTCTGATCATGAAGTCAGTGGTTGAATACGGCAAAATGCCGAAGAAATCATTCATCGCGCTGTTCACTGGTAATGAATCAAGTGAAGCTTGGCTGGATGAAGTTCTTGCTTCAGACAAGCCATACGCTGAAAAGATCAAACGTAACGAAGAAGAAATCCGTCGTTCAATCGCTAAGCTAAAAATGATTGAAGAAGAGACTTCTCTAAACGTACAGAACATTAAAGACATCAGCCGTCGTATGTCTATCGGTGAAGCAAAAGCTCGCCGTGCGAAGAAAGAGATGGTTGAAGCGAACTTGCGTCTTGTAATTTCTATCGCGAAGAAATACACCAACCGTGGCCTACAGTTCTTGGATCTGATCCAAGAAGGTAACATCGGTCTGATGAAAGCGGTAGATAAGTTCGAATATCGTCGTGGTTACAAGTTCTCGACTTACGCAACGTGGTGGATCCGTCAGGCAATCACTCGTTCAATCGCGGACCAAGCACGTACGATTCGTATCCCGGTACACATGATCGAAACGATCAACAAGCTAAACCGTATTTCTCGTCAAATGTTGCAAGAGATGGGTCGCGAGCCACTACCGGAAGAACTGGCAGAGCGCATGCAAATGCCAGAAGACAAGATTCGTAAAGTTCTAAAAATCGCTAAAGAGCCTATCTCAATGGAGACACCAATCGGTGACGACGAAGATTCGCATCTAGGTGATTTTATCGAAGATACAACGCTAGAACTTCCGCTAGATTCTGCAACAGCAACTAGCCTTAAAGTGGCAACAAAAGACGTGCTTGCAGGTCTAACGCCACGTGAAGCGAAAGTACTTCGTATGCGCTTTGGTATCGACATGAACACTGACCATACTCTAGAAGAAGTTGGTAAGCAGTTCGACGTTACTCGTGAGCGTATCCGTCAGATCGAAGCAAAAGCACTACGTAAACTTCGTCACCCAAGCCGCTCAGAGACTCTGCGCAGCTTCCTAGACGAATAATCGCAGCGCATACAAGCTTTTAGAAATCAAAAAAGGTGACTTTAGGTCACCTTTTTTATTATCTACTGTTCTAAGTGGATAAAAACTAAGCGCAATTGCCCTAGTTGGTATCTAGACACCTTGCAACGCTTCCCCTATAATCGTTGTCCTATTAAGGCCCCTTAGCTCAGTGGTTAGAGCAGTCGACTCATAATCGATTGGTCCGCAGTTCAAGTCTGCGAGGGGCCACCATATTTCGAAAGGCGTAGCAGGTTAATACCTACTACGCCTTTTTTGTATCTTATATCTTTGGGTACAGTTTCGGTTGCGGTAACTCGTCACTAACCTCGTAATCGCTTTTCTTCTTCCCCTCTTCTTTAACTATTATCTGGCTTTCTATACGAACAATAGAAACAAAATGTCTGCTCGTGATTTAAACCATTGACCCTCAGACAACTTCTGATAGTATGGACATATAAACGTATGGACGTCTAAAGCAAAAATGGAGCTACAATGAAAAGTATTGGTCACTTAAAGAAACTAGCTTTGATTCTCACGGCAGTAGTCGGCTTAAGCGCTTGTGGAGAAAAAGATGACTCTGTCATTAAAGTGGGCGCGACAGTTGGACCACATGCACAAGTAGTCGAGGCGGTAGCGAAGGAGGCAGCGAAGCAAGGTTTGAATGTCGAAGTCATTGAGTTTTCTGACTACGTGACACCTAATGCCGCTCTTAGCGATGGTAGCATCGATATTAATAGCTATCAGCACCAGCCATTTTTAGACAACTTCAACAGTAGCCATAACGCCCAATTAGTATCAATTGGTCAGTCCATTCTTATGCGTATGGGGCTTTATTCCAATAAGTATCGCTCACTGCAAGAGCTTCCAAACAATGCACGTATAGCGCTTCCAAATGACCCTACCAACGGTGGTCGTGGTCTGTTGCTACTCGCCGATGCAGGTTTAATTGAGCTGAAACAGGGTGTTGGCCATAAAGCCGCCCTAACTGATATCACAAAAAACGCAAAATCATTTGAATTTGTCGAGGTAGATGCCGCTCAGCTACCAAGAACATTAGATGATGTGGACGCGGCTGCGATTACAATGAACTACGTAATGTCTTCTGGTTTAGATCCGAAGAAACAAAGTATCTATCTTGAAGCAAAAGACGCCCCATTAGCAGTCATGGTCATCGCCACTCGTGACGCAGACAAAAATAATGAAGCGTATAAAAAGTTCGTTTCTATTTATCAATCTCAAGCGATTCGTGATTATCTCGATCGCACTTTCAAAGGCACAATCGAAGCAGCTTTTTAATCAATAAAGCAGCGAATACTTTGCCCCACGAATCAGATAGAAAAGAGGCTAATGTTTTCTCATAGCCTCTTCTTTTCATTACTCACTAAATCGACTCATTGTCGACTTTCAGCCTCTAACTTCATTGCCAAATAAGCTTGGTCAGCAGAAACCAATTCAGGACGGTTAATCAACTTCCAGAGGAAGTATGGTGGGATTAAAAATACGATGAAGTAGAGAGATTCATGGAAGAAAACATCGGCTATCGTTTGCTGATGCTCCCAAAGTGCCGTCAGTGCGAAGAGCTCTAACATCACGCCTAATACGCCAAAGACGACAGAGACAACAATCGCTAAACCCAGTAGTTCTCTAATAAAGTGCTTGTATGCCATGATACTAATTCCTTCTAGCAATAAGTCATACTAACTTACGCTCATAAGAAAGAAGCCAGCTTGACTATCATCAAACTCCCCTCATCACAGTTAAGAACTTAGTTTTATAAAAAAGTACTTGTATATAGCGTCATCGAAGACTGATTTCCCTATCACAGAGCATAGATACCTCTACAAATAGAAGGTGATGGAACGACCAACTATTGACTATATGAGCGCAACTTTAATCAGATAAGTAATATTGAACCGTCGATACCACTCGTACTTTCTTAATGTAAGGCGTGTTGCTGTCTCGGTCATAAATCGAGAACTGCCCTTGAGTTGCACGTTTGATCTTACCCAGTGAACTCTGTGAGTCTTTCGCAAATTTCTCAGCCACTTCACGCGCATTCTTAGTCGCTTCTTCGATCATGTCTGGCTTCACATCATTCAGCTTAGTAAAGCTGTACTCAACACGATTTGCATAAGGATCTTGGTTAAGCAAAACGCCTTGCTTTCCTAGCTCACCTATTTCATTGATTGCCGCTCGAACAACATCAACACTCTGGCTATAAACCGTAACGGTTCGCGAGGCCAAATAACGATACTCAATGTCTTGCTCGCTCCCATATTGCTGTGCTTTTCTGTCAATGACCGCTGGGGAAGAAAGGGAAACGCTGGTTTCAGGAAGCCCTTTGGCACTTAGAAAGTCCAAAATCAAACGGGTTTGCTGGTCAATTTCATCAAACATGGCCCCCATATCATTACTCGCTAGAGTAAATTGAATCGGCCAAATCACCGTATCAGCAGGATACTCACGCTCCGACAAACCTTTTACTGTCACGACTCTTTCATAGGCTCGGTATTTCACCGCCGTCTGCTGCATAAAATAGCCAAGGATGCCAAGACCAAGTATCAAACTTAGCCCAATCCAAAGTGCTGCTTTATTGGAAACTCGTTCCATTATTTCCCCCTGATAAATATCAACTTAGCTTAATCTTTGTTCTAGATAAGATAGCCTATCTATTGTTTTAAGAGGGAGACATAACGCGAGTTTTGATTCATAGCACAGTGATATACCGTTTTCTTTAGTCAATAAAGCTTCATTGGTTTGTCACCAAAGGCTCATGCTTTTGCCTCTTAACTGTCATCTGTAATTTCTACTATCCAATCAGCAACTTGTACGCTGAGGTAAATATGGATAGTTCAACCCCTTTTCGTCTCCCTCGTAAAACCCCGTTTGGCATTGGTGAAAACGTTGCTGAATGGGCAACCGGTTTAAACCAACTTGATAAGTTCTACGCCCAACGCCCCGTTAATGCCGATACCAAAACTTTTCTCCGCTTCACGCTAGATATCTTAGGTATCGATTATCGCATTGCTCATGGTTCACTCGACTCAGTGCCTAAACAAGGTGCTACCGTCATTGTGGCGAACCACCCGCTTGGTTGTGTGGAAGGCGTCATCTTGGCCGAACTCTTGTTGATGGTACGAGACGATATCCAAATTCTAGCCAATCAATACCTGAAAACCGTACCAGAGTTAGATCAGCTCTTCATTGGTGTCGATGTGTTTGAAGGCAAAGACGCCGTCAAATCAAATATGAAGGCCCTCAGAGCGGCTAATAAACACCTCGCAAGTGGCGGCTTATTGCTTGTCTTTCCTGCCGGTGAGGTTTCCCAGTTAGTCGATGCCAAACAGCAACGCTTGGAAGACAAAGCGTGGAGTCGAAGCGTAAGTAGCCTGATCCGCAAAAACAAAGCAACGACAGTTCCAGTATTCATCAGTGGTCAGAACTCGAAACGCTTCTATATGGCAGGGAAAATCCATCCACTTTTGCGTACCCTAATGCTCGGGCGGGAGCTACTGAACAAACATGCACAAACCATCAACTTGTCTTTTGGCCAAGCGATTAAATTCAAAGAGCTCAACACACTTAACGATGATCAAGTGGTGAACTATTTGCGGCTCAACACTTACTTGCTCAATCGTGAAACCCAATCAGTTAAGCCTTCTTCTTCATCAGAACTGCTCTCTCCAATAGCGGCAGGGTTACCCGTAGGCGAATTGCTTGAAGAGCTGAACAACTTACCAAAAGAGTCCAAGCTGCTAACAAGTGGTGAGTTCGATGTTTACTGCACGGAGTCGCAGAGTATCCCTTCCCTACTGCATGAAATTGGTCGCCTACGTGAGCTCAATTTCCGACAAGTTGGCGAAGGGACTGGACTAGCAATAGACATTGACCATTTCGATCATGATTACCTGCATCTGTTTGTGTGGGACAGAGAGAACCAATGCTTGGTGGGCGCGTATCGTTTAGGTCTGGTTGATCAACTGATTGAAAAGCGCGGCGTAGCAGGTCTGTATTCACGAACGTTGTTTAACTATGACCAACGCTTTATCGACCAAATGGGTAAATCCATTGAGATGGGGCGCTCTGTGATTGCACATCAATATCAAAAGAGCATGAGCGCGCTACTGCTACTGTGGAAAGGCATCGCAACGTTCGTTCATCAAAACCCAGATTACACTCACCTATTTGGTCCGGTAAGCATTAGCAACGATTATAGCGATACTGCACGTCAATTACTGGCTCAATCAATGACACTGCACCACTACGACAACAATTGCGCAGAGTACGTCACACCTTCTAACCCACTTCCTGAGCACCACCGTGACTGGAACACCAGCATGCTCACTGCTCTGGGTGATTTACAGCTATTGTCACGTGTCATTGCCAGAATCGATGAAGGGAAAGGAGTGCCCGTTTTGCTGCGTCAGTACTTAAGCCTCAATGGCAAGCTGGTATGCTTCAACGTCGACCCTGCATTCAATAACGCTCTAGATGGATTGATTATGGTGGATTTGCGCGATGTTCAAGAAAAGACGTTGGCAAGGTATATGGGACGCGAGCAAGCTCATGACTACCTCGTCTATCATACTAATAGCAACGATGATTAAGAACAGTGATTAAGTAGAGAGTTGGGAATCACAAGAAGAACCGTGTGGCGACTCTCTTTATTTACCCTTTCATCAACTAATTAGGCGTGCTCCGTGAAGTGCGCCGAAAAGACTCTTATAGATACAATCTATCGAAAGATCTAGATAGCATTTATCTCACCAATTCCGTCACAAACTTTCACAAAACACCAAAATCGACTTAGATCACATTTTATATCCAGACCAAACCAGCACAGAATGTGACATTGATCGTTACTGGTATTTAATTTGAATTTCAAAAGAAATCAAAAGTGATCAAAGTCACAAAGTATTTTGATTTTAAATTTGTCAGAAGATCGAATTGATCACTAAGATTTTTATTGACAGATTTGAAAGTGGCTTTTTGTTATTAAGTTACAAGTTAATAAGTTGAACTTGGTCACTTAAAAACCGTTTCTCAGCCTAAGAAATGCGGGCGTAGATCACAAAAAACCCGTTGTCAGTTCCAATTGGAAAATGTGTGGTAAATTGATTGGGTACTAAGCAATCAAACAAACGGTTTTGGCGAACCGTTTACTACAACAAGATACATCAGAACATCGAACGGGGAATTGTTATGATATCACCAGATGCCAAGATCAAGATACAAAATTTTGGTCGTTTTCTGTCAAACATGGTAATGCCAAACATCGGCGCGTTTATCGCGTGGGGCTTTATCACTGCTCTATTTATCCCAACTGGATGGCTACCAAACGAAACGTTAGCCTCTATGGTTGGCCCAATGATTACCTACTTGCTGCCACTACTTATCGGTTACACCGGTGGTAAATTAGTTGGTGGCGATCGTGGTGCGGTAGTCGGTGCAATCACAACAATGGGTGTGATTGTCGGCACAGACATCCCAATGTTTATGGGTGCAATGATGGTCGGCCCAATGGGCGGCTGGGCTATCAAGAAATTCGATAACTACATCGATGGTAAAGTAAAAAGTGGCTTCGAGATGTTGGTTAACAACTTCTCTGCGGGCATCATCGGCATGCTGTGTGCGATCCTTGCTTTCATCTTTATCGGTCCATTCGTAAAAATTCTTTCTGGTGGCTTGGCGGCTGGCGTTAACTTCCTAGTTTCTGCTCACCTACTACCACTGACTTCAATCTTCGTTGAACCTGCGAAGATCCTGTTCCTAAACAATGCGATCAACCACGGTATTTTCTCTCCACTGGGTATCCAGCAAGCGTCTGAGACAGGTCAATCGATCTTCTTCCTAATCGAAGCAAACCCAGGTCCTGGTCTAGGTATCCTGCTAGCTTACATGGTGTTTGGTAAAGGTACGGCTCGTCAAACGGCAGGTGGTGCATCAGTCATCCACTTCTTCGGCGGTATCCACGAGATTTACTTCCCATACATCCTAATGAACCCTCGCCTAATCCTTGCGGCTATCGCAGGCGGTATGACTGGCGTATTCGTTCTAACTATCTTTAACGCAGGTATCGTTTCTCCAGCATCACCGGGTTCAATCTTTGCAATCTTGTTGATGACTCAGAAAGGCTCAATCGTTGGTGTACTAGCGTCTATCGCAGCAGCAACAGGCGTGTCATTCGCGGTAGCAGCACTGCTAATGAAGACTCAAACGTCAACAGAAGAAGACGGTGATGAAGCAGCACTAGAAAAAGCAACATCACAAATGAAAGACATGAAATCTGCATCTAAAAACGATGCGGTGGTAAACAGCCAAAGCAAAGGTGACGTAGACCTAGCGACAGTACAAAGCATCATTGTCGCTTGTGATGCGGGCATGGGCTCGAGTGCAATGGGCGCGAGCATGCTACGCAAAAAGGTTCAAGACGCAGGTCTGAACATCCACGTAACCAACCTTGCCATTAACAGCTTACCAGAGAGTGCAGATATCGTGATTACTCATAAAGACTTAACGGATCGTGCACGTAAGCATGCTCCAAACGCACACCACATTTCATTGACTAACTTCCTAGATAGCGAAATGTACAACCAGCTAGTCACCAAACTACTAGCAGCACAAAACCAATCCGCAGCCAATGACGACCAGATGGTAAAAGTGTCAGTCATGGCGGCAAACGACGACAACTTCGAGCCACAGCAAACGTCGGTGTTCCAAATCCAGCGTGAGAACATTCACCTAGGTTTGAAAGCTGCCAACAAAGAAGAAGCGATTCGCTTCGCGGGCAACAAGTTGGTCGAACTTGGCTACGCAGAACCAGAATACGTAGACGCGATGTTTGAGCGTGAAGCATTGGTTCCAACTTACCTAGGCGAATCTATCGCAGTGCCTCACGGCACGGTAGAAGCGAAAGACCGCGTGAAGAAAACCGGCATTGTAATCTGCCAATACCCATCGGGTATCCAATTTACTGAAGACGACGATGATGTAGCGAAACTGGTTATCGGCATTGCCGCTAAGAACGATGAGCACATCCAGGTGATTACCACCATTACGAACGCGCTCGATGAGCCGGAGGCAATTGAGAAGCTAACCAGCACCAACGATGTGGAAGAGATTCTGAACATCCTTGGCGGTCAACAAGCGGCTTAATTACCCCTTTAATTTGCTCCTGAGGCAAATGAGGTCAGCTGTCACCCCCTATGCGGTTGGCCTCCCCCTAGTTTCGTAAGTCAACATTTTAGACATTGGTAGGTAAGAATTATGAAAAACGCAGTTCATTTTGGCGCAGGTAACATTGGTCGTGGCTTCATCGGAAAACTCTTAGCAGATGCAGAAGTCGAGGTCACATTTGCAGACGTTGACGCTCCACTCGTCGACCAACTGAGTCACAAGCAAGAATACAAAGTAAAAGTGGTCGGTACTGAGTGCCAAATCGACACAGTAACTCACGTCACCGCGGTAAACTCAGCCAGTGAAGATGTCATCGACCGCATTGTAAAAACCGACTTGGTAACAACAGCGGTTGGCCCTAACGTACTGGACATCATTGCAAAAACCATCGCTACCGGCATTGCTAAACGCTTTGCAGCAGGTAACGATAAACCATTGAACATCATCGCGTGCGAAAACATGGTTCGTGGCACGACTCACCTAAAAGGTGAAGTGTACAAACATTTGGATGAATCATTACACGCGAAAGCAGACGAGCTAGTTGGCTTCGTCGACTCCGCAGTGGACCGCATCGTACCACCAGCAGAAGCGGCGAACGATGACCCACTAGAAGTCACTGTAGAGAGTTTTAGCGAATGGATTGTGGATGAGCAGCAATTCAAGGGCGAAATCCCTGACATAGCTGGCATGGAAAGAACCAACAACCTAATGGCATTCGTAGAACGCAAGCTATTCACTCTCAATACAGGCCACTGCATTACCGCTTACCTAGGTTGCTTGAAAGGCCATCGCACCATTCGTGAAGCAATTGAAGACCCAAGCATTCACGCTGAAGTAAAACAGGCGATGCAAGAGAGTGGTGAAGTGCTGATCAAACGTTACGGCTTCGACCGTGACATGCACAACGCCTACATCGAGAAGATTTTAGGACGCTTTGCCAACCCATACTTAGTGGATGAGGTGGATCGCGTAGGTCGTCAACCAATTCGAAAATTGGGTGCAAACGATAGATTAGTGAAGCCTTTACTCGGTACAATTGAGTATGGCACTGAAAATCAAACACTTTTGAAAGGCATTGCCGCTGCGTTGAAGTACACTAACGACACTGACCCACAAGCCGTAGAGCTACAAAACTCATTAAAAGAAGTGGGAGTGAAGAAGACGCTAGCGACATACACAGGTCTTGCAGAAGACAGCGATGAAGTGGCTCAAATCGAGACACTTTACAACCAACTTTGATTTACCTAGGGGAGCTCGGCTCCCCTTCTATGTCCTTCTCTGCTTGAAGAGTTGGGATAGCTAATAATTAGAAATGTATTCAGTATATGGCAGATAACATCAACGAAACCGAGATCATTGAGCGATTAAACAGCGCACCATCGGTACGAGGCTTTTTCATTGCAGCAGTCGACGTTTTTAACGATTCGATCGACGGGTTAGTGCAAAGAATCTTTCGTAAAGATAACTTCGCTGTTCAATCGGTTGTCGGTCCGCTGCTACAAGACTCTGGACCGCTGGGCGATCTGTCTGTTCGTTTGAAGTTATTGTTTGGCTTGGGAGTGCTCCCCGATGATATTTACCACGACATCGAAGACATCATCAAACTCAAAAACCAACTCAATAGTGACGCTTCAGATTACGAATTCACTGACCCGAATATTCTAGAACCAATTAAGAAACTGCACTTGGTGAAGAAAATGGGCATGGTACAACTGGAAGTCAGCGAACCAGATGACGACATCGACCTTGAGTTTTATCAGCTACAACTGCAACGTCAACAACAAATCATTAAGTCAGGGCTCTCACTTGCCATTGTCGAGATTTGCAATGAGCTCGGCAAAGACAGCCCTTTTTAATCGAAAAACTGGCACGGAAGCCTCCTCAACTCGCCCCTCTTTTTGCACATTCTTCTATACAACGTGCGTGAAAGCCATCACAGTCCATATTCCGATGTCTCTGTAACATCAGACCAATCTATCGCTAGTATTGAAACGGGATCGCATGCTTTCAATCGAAGACACTAAAACTAAGTGGGAGTTTTTCCAGAAACACCACTGGGTATCTCCAGAATTTTCCCGCACTCCCGTCCTCGAGTCGTGGGAGCGTTGCATAAAGCAATGCAGCCCTTACACCTGGTCAAAACCACATATTGCCTCTGGATTTACCTTCTCATCTCTAATGAAGCGCAACGAACATCTCATCGAATGCGCCACGACCGTACTTGAAGACACTTACGACATGCTAGGTGACGAAGACCTGGTATTGATGGTAACCGATGGCAACGGCTGTATTCTCTCCACCGTCGGGCACGACTCTATGCGACAAGAGATGCAAACGCTCGGCATAAAACAAGGCTGTTTTCTCTCCGAAGGAAAGATAGGCACAAATGCAGTCAATCTCTGTATCAACACTCATATCCCGTGTGAAGTTTTTGCCGCCGAACATTTCAATCGCCACTTGCACTCTTATGCCTCTGTAGCGGCGCCTGTTTTCGACCAATTTGGCAAATTACGCGGTACAACATGCCTTTTCAGAAAAGCGGAAAGCTATAAGAAAGAAGACTTAGTCATCATCGCGTCGAGCGCGAAAGAAGTCAGCTTGCAAATCCACATTCAGTCGGAACAAGAGAACATGAACCGCCTCACTTGTGCGCATAACGCAACGTTAGAGTGCATCGATGATGGCCTTCTGGCCTGGGATGAAGAAAATCGCATCACCATGGTAAATCACCAGTCCGAGCGTTTGTTAAACATTGAAGCCAGTCAGGTCTTGGATAAAGAAGTCTTTTCTGTTTTGCGCTTCCCACCGAATGTCCTTACTAGTATTGAGTCAGGTGCGAGCATAAACCGTAAACTCACAACGGTAGAGGTTCGTGGCGAGTTTGTTGAGGCGATCATCACCTTGCGTCCACTCAACGACGGCACACACTTATTGTTCTTGCACCCTATCGATAAAATTCGCGAACTTGCTCAACAACAAATAGGTGGCAGTGCGCGCTATACGTTCAGCACTTTGCCTGTCATTTCACGAAAAATGAAGCATGTCATTACCGTGGCAAAACGGGCCATAAAGTCCAAATCACCGATTCTAATTACGGGTGAAGAAGGTGTAGGAAAAGCCACTCTCGCCATGGCGATTCATAACGAAAGCACCTACAAAGAAGGGCCGTTCATTACGCTCAACTGCCGCTCCATCAATACAGAGCAACTGGTCAAAGAAACCCTGGGGTATGACGAAGGGCAAGGCATGCCTTCAAAGTTTGAGCTCGCCCATGGCGGTACGCTCTTTTTAGAAAAGGTGGAATATCTGTCGCCCGATTTACAAGCCGTGCTACTTAAGTTGTTAAAAACTGGGCTCGTCAGCCGCAGCGACAGTTTGCGATTGATCCCCGTAGACTTTCAACTTATCACGAGCACCGCTTCAGAGATCAGCGAGTATGTCACTCAACGCTCATTTGGTCGGCAACTTTATTATGAAATCTCCTCGAACGAGCTGCATATTCCGCCACTACGAAAGCGTAAAGAAGACATTGAATTTCTCGTCCAGCAGCTTATCAGCCATTATGAACGCCGCCACAATGTGACGATCTCGATAGAGCCAGTCGCACTGGAAGCGTTGATGAATTTTCGTTGGTCAGGCAACAACTCTGAATTAAGAAATCGAACTGAGCGAATTTTGCTTAACCGCAGTTCCAACTTAATCAAGCTGAACGATATTCCTGAAGACATTAAACTGAATTCTCGCCATACCGCAGAAAATACGCCAGTAATCACGTTAGAAGAAGCCGAGAGAAGAGCTATCGTTCAAGCTTGGAATCAGTGTGATGGCAAAATGCATGATATGGCGAAAGCATTGCAAATTGGCCGCACGACCTTATGGAGAAAAATTAATAAGTTTGGGCTGCAGGAGCAAATGAAGCTGTATTAAGCCGTGAATTGGCGTTCCTATAACAAAAGTAAAACCGGCGTAAGCACGCCGGTACAGATGTACTAACGATAAGGTATCGATTAAACATCGACAGACAACTGACGAATCTGCGCTTTTAGTCCCGGGAGCATACTTGAACTGGCGCTGAATTTTCGCAACCCCACGCGAAGCAATGTTTCTGTGGCATTTGGATCGCCAGCCATCTCACCACACATACTAACCGGTATGCCCGCGCGATCGCCTGCTGCACACGTGAGCTCAATGGCTTTTAGTACCGATGGTTCAAAGTAGTTCACCAATTCAGCAACGGCGGCGTTACCTCGATCGGCGGCCATAACATATTGAGTCAAATCATTGGTGCCGATAGAGAAAAAGTCGACTTCTTGGGCTAACGCATCAGCATTTAATACCGCGGCTGGCACCTCAATCATAATACCAACGGGCAAATGAGTCGCATCCAAGCCGAGTTGGTTTGCTTGATGCGCCAACAGCGCTTTTACTTTTCTCACTTCTTCAACCTGAGCCACCATCGGTATCATCAATTGAATATTCGGTTGCTCGTGAAAGGCTCTCAGAATGGCTCGAAGTTGAGCGGTAAACAATGACTCATGTTGAAGGCACAACCGCACCCCTCTCAAACCTAAAAATGGATTATCTTCTGCTGGCATAGGATAAGCGGCTAAAGGCTTGTCACCGCCAACATCTAGACTACGAATCGTAAGTGGCTTATCACCAAGTGCGGCAGCAATATCACGATACACTTGGTATTGCACTTCCTCAGTCGGCAACTCATCACTGTTTTGAAATAGAAACTCAGTCCGGAATAGACCAACGCCCTCAGCTCCTGATGTTAGTGCATCATCAATATCTTTCGGTCCACCAATATTGGCGAATACTGGAATATGGACACCATCACAGGTGACTGCGGCTTGCTGAGCACTCGCTAGTGCACTTTGTCGGGTGCTTTGCCACTCAATTTGTTGCGCTTCTAATTCCTGTTGTATTGCATCTGAAGGAGAAAACCATAAATGCCCTCGAAAGCCATCAATAGTCACCACTTGCCCAGCACGCACAGCATCAAGGCAACCCTGAGCTTTAACGATGGCAGGAATCCCCATCGCACGAGCAAGAATCGCACTGTGAGAGGTTTTCCCTCCCTCACTCAAACAGATACCAAGCACTTTCGATTTATCAAGCCCGGCCACATCAGAAGGCATCAGGTCGCGGGCCAACAAAATACTCGGTTCCTGAATGTCGATGGCATTAGGCGTTACGCCTGTCATTTCGACCATAACTTGGCGTGCTATATCATGTACATCTGCTTCGCGTTCCCGCATGTACTGACTTTCTGCCTGGCGAAACTCTTCGGCCAACGTTTGCAGTGATTCTACCCAAGCTTGCTCGGCTATCATGCCCGTTTGAATTCGCGACTCGACCGATGCCCATAATTCTGGGTCACTGAGCATCATGCTATGAGCAGCAAATATTTCCCCTTTCGGCTGCTTCGCTTGCTCCTGCAAATGTTGAACAACCACGCCTATCGCACGCTTAACCCGTTCAATTTCATCTTGTTCACTTTGGAAATCACGTTCAGGCACTGCTGGCATTTCATGAGTAAAAAGGACAGCAGGAGCAGTAGCGATACCGTCATTGACTCGAATACCAACAACAGCACCTTCAATCTGATTTGAGGCCATGCCATCGAGCAGAGTATCTGAACTTTCTTCAGGTTCGATAATGCCTTGCTCAACCGCCTCTTTTTCTCCGAAGTGCTCATAAGCTAAGGCTTCAAATGCCTTGATTGCTTCACTGGATTGAGAGCCGAGTGCGCACAGCGTGATCGTCTCTTGGCTACGAACGCCAAGTTTCGCAATGCTGTTTAAGCTTTTCGCGTTCACACGGCGCTCGCCTTTTTTCAACCATAATTGGCAGTCAAAAGGCGCGAGTGCACCAACAATGGCCGCAGCGGGACGAGCATGTAATCCATGCGGATTTTGCACTACCCAATCAAATGTCCATTCTTGCTCAAAGTTCTCTGATACTGGCGCTATCTCAGCGGATGTTAGTGGCTGATCACCAAGGTGCTCTTGTTTTACGCTTAACGCATTCTGTGCCTCTTCGACTACCGTCGATAAAGGCAGTCCGGCGGCGGCAGCCACCGACGCCGCCATGGTTCCTTCAACAATAGGTGCCGAGATAAGGGTGACATTTTCCCTCACATGATCATCAATCAGATCCAGAGCCATTTCCGTGCTAAGCAACGCGCTGCCAAGATCCATCAACACAACAACCCCTTGTTGATCTTGTACCTGCTCAATCGCTTCCATCACGGCAATGGCATCGGTTCCGATCGGGTTCTCTGGATCATCAATCCCAGCAGCAATCGCAAGCTTGGCTTTGCCTTGCGTCATTTGGGTGGCAAGTTCTGCCACCCCTTCGGCAAGTCGACGACTATGAGATACAACTACAATTCCCACCATCTTAATTACCTGCTATTGCCTGCTGTAGTGCTTTAATCATTAACAAAGAAGAGGTTGCACCGGGATCTTGGTGACCAATACTGCGTTCACCTAAATAGCTTGCTCGCCCTTTTTTCGCCAACATTTCAATCGTGGCAACCGCGTTCGTTTCTGCTAGCTCAACCATTTCATTAAGTAAGTGATCGGCGCTCATGCCATTTTCTAACGACGCCTTCACGCTAACTAAAACGGGTAACCAAACATCACACATGGTTTTATCACCCAGCTCTGCTTTACCACGAGACACCACGCCATCCACACCGCTTTTTAGTGCATCCACTAACTCTTCAAACGTTAATTGCTCTCGAGTTCCGACAGCGGCAGCCGTACGAATAAACAGCGTGCCATACAGCGGGCCACTTGCCCCACCGACACTAGAAAGCAAGGTCATACCCGTATTCTTGAGAATGCTGCCGATATTTTGGTCCGCAAATTGCGGCAGTTTTTCAGCAACTTTTTTAAAGCCACGGTTCATATTGAGACCGTGGTCGGCGTCACCAATATCACGATCAAGGTCGGTCAGAAAATCTTGATTCTCTTGATACGTTTTTGCACATAACTCTAGCCAGTGAACGATATGTTGTTTTTCAATTTGCATGTTTGCTCTCCCCTGTTACCACTTGATCGCGGCCGTATCGACAGGAGCATCAAACAGCTCCAACATCTCTTTGTCTGCCTTTAGCAACGTAATCGAAACGCCTTCCATATCAAGTGACGTACAGAAGTTACCAACCATATTACGCACGATACGGAACCCTGCTTGCTCGCAGTTATGAGCCAGACGACGGTACACTCCGTAAAGCTCTGAAGTTGGCGTACCACCCATACCATTCACCATCACGATGTAGTCGTGTTCAGCGGCGAAAGGCTCAATGCTGGATTCCACTTCATCCCATTCACCTTCGTCACGATTCCAAATACGCAATGTGCGCTGATAAGGTGTGTTTTCAGCAACTTCAGCAAACATTTCATCCACTAACGTATCGACATCGGTGTATTTCACTCGCTTGATACCTGGTTCACCATGGATACCAACACCAAACTCAACTTCATCATCTTCCAGAACAAAAGATGGTTTACCTGCTGCGGGTACAACACAAGCATTAAGCGCCACGCCAAATGAACGACAGTGATTATTAACGCGACGAGCCAGTGCTTCACATTGCTCCAACGAATAACCTTTGCTCGCGGCAGCCCCAACTAACTTTTCAACCAATACCGTTCCAGCTACGCCACGGCGACCAGCGGTATACAGGCTGTCTTTGACTGCAACATCGTCATCCACCAACACCGACCCAACTTTGATGCCATCGGTATGAAGCAGCTCCACAGCCGTTTCAAAGTTCAACACGTCTCCGGTGTAGTTTTTAATGATAAATAGCACGCCTTCACCAGTATTCACTTGGTTGCCACATTCGTACATTTGATCTGGCGTTGGTGAAGTAAATACCTCTCCAGGGCAGGCGCCTGTCAGCATGCCTTTACCAATAAAACCAGCGTGCAAAGGTTCATGACCACAGCCACCACCAGAAACCAGTGCCACTTGCCCCGGTGTTTCCTCGTGCCACATGTAACGAGGTTCGTAGTTCGCTTTTAGCTCTGGGCGAGATAAAGCCAGACCTTCCATTTGCTGGAATACAACATCATCAATTTGGTTAATTAATTTTTTCATCGTTCTATCTCATTCCATTTATATTTTTATGTAGGGTATGAATTCATCTTAAACAGAGAAAAAGCGTGCTCAACAAAAATCAATTCGTTTCATATTGAAACGAAATCTTCGGCATTTTTGTTTCAATATGAAACGTAAAACGACAAATTTTCCTGAATAGTGATCGGCGCCATAAAGCATGCTGATGCTTATTACTTCTGACAGTCGGTTTGACACAGAGGTCATAAAAGCATGGAACAAAACCAGAGATATCCTTCACCACCTACCACACCAAACCTAATATAAACCTTATCCCTACAATGGATATTCATTGCAGTCCAAAACACACATAAAAAAGGTTAAAGGTTTGAATTATGGACAAAATTATTATCAGCCCAAGCAAATACGTCCAAGGTGAACAAGTACTTACATCTATCGCTCACTATGTGAAAACATTGGGTGAACGTCCGTTAGTAATTGCCGATGAGTTCGTGACTAACCTGGTTGGTGATGACGTCAAGCAAAGTTTTGCTGACGAAAAGCTTCCACTCACTATGAACATTTTTGGTGGCGAATGTTCGCGCGTTGAGATTGAACGCATCACGGACATTTGTGCCACTCAGAAACACGATGTCATTGTCGGTATTGGTGGTGGTAAAACGTTAGATACAGCAAAGGCTGTTGCGTTTTACACAAAAATTCCTGTCGTGGTGGTTCCTACGATTGCCTCGACTGATGCGCCAACCTCAGCGCTTGCGGTGATATACACACCTGAAGGTGAATTTGCAGAATATTTGATGATCCCTAAAAACCCAGACATGGTCATCATGGATACGTCAGTCATCGCCAAAGCCCCTGTTCGCTTACTTGTATCGGGGATGGGCGACGCGCTTTCCACCTACTTTGAAGCTCGTGCCAACATGACTTCTGGTAAGGCAACAATGGCTGGTGGGTTAGCGACGCGTTCAGCACAAGCGCTTGCGAAACTTTGCTATGAAACCTTGCTTGAAGATGGTGTAAAAGCAAAAGCTGCGGTAGAAAATGGTGTGAGCACCAAAGCGGTAGAAAACATTATTGAAGCCAATACATACCTAAGCGGTATCGGTTTTGAAAGCAGTGGTCTAGCGGGTGCTCACGCTATTCATAACGGCCTAACTAAGCTTGAAGAGTGTCATCATCTCTATCATGGTGAGAAAGTCGCGTTCGGCACACTTGTTCAGCTGGTACTAGAAAACGCAGCGATGGAAGAGATTAATACGGTTCTTGCATTCTGCCGCTCTGTAGGTCTACCAACCAACTTATTTGATATGGGCGTTAAAGAGCTTAACCACGCTAAGTTGCGCGAGGTCGCCGAAGCCTCAACGGCCGAGGGAGAAACCATCCACAATATGCCATTCCCAGTGACGGCAGAAAATGTCTACTCTGCAATTCTAACCGCTCACCAGTTGGGTCAATAACTCCCCCCCCCTTAAAGTGGGCTTAAATAAAAAAGCGGCACATACTCTCGCATGTGCCGCTCAGGATTTTTGCTGTTAAGCGTAATTACTCAACCGTTACCGCTTTCGCTAGGTTACGTGGTTGGTCTACGTCCGTACCTTTGATCAGTGCTACGTAGTAAGACAGCAACTGCATTGGGATGGTGTAGTAGATCGCCGCCGTGATTTCACTAACGTGAGGCATAGTGATGATCTTCATTGTCTCATCGCCTTCGAAGCCTGCGTCTGCATCTGCGAATACGTATAGAAGGCCGCCACGCGCACGCACTTCTTCAACGTTTGATTTTAGCTTTTCAAGTAGGTCGTTGCTTGGTGCAACTACAACAACAGGCATGTCAGCATCAATCAGCGCAAGAGGACCGTGTTTCAGTTCACCCGCCGCGTACGCTTCTGCGTGGATGTACGAGATCTCTTTCAGTTTTAGAGACGCTTCCATCGCGATTGGGTAGAACTCGCCACGGCCTAGGAACAATGTGTGGTGCTTGTCTGCAAAATCCGTTGCTAGTGCTTCAATTTCTTTCTCGAAAGAAAGTGCCGCGTTGATTTGCTTAGGAAGTGCATGCAGCGCTTCAACGATCTCTTTTTCTTTCTCTTTGCTGATGCGGCCTTGCTCTTTACCTAGTGCCGTTACCAACATAAGTAGTGCAGAAAGTTGAGTCGTGAACGCTTTGGTTGAAGCCACACCGATTTCAACACCAGCGCGAGTCATGAACGCAAAATCTGATTCACGAACCAGAGAAGAGCCTGCTACGTTACAAATGGTCATCGCCGCCATGTAACCTTTCTCTTTTGCTAGGCGAAGTGCTGCTAGGGTATCAGCGGTTTCACCAGACTGAGACAACGTGATCAATAGGCTGTTTGGACGAGTCACAAACTTGCGGTAACGGAACTCAGACGCGATTTCTACATCACAGCTAACGCCAGCAATGTCTTCAAACCAGTAACGTGCCGTCATACCTGCGTTGTAAGACGTACCACACGCGACGATTTGTACGTGTTCTACTTTGCTTAGAATGTCTGCCGCGTGCACACCGATCGCGTCTGTCACAACAGAGTCTGCCGTGATACGACCTTCCATTGTGTTGATCAACGCTTTAGGTTGCTCATAGATTTCTTTTTGCATGAAGTGACGGTATTGGCCTTTATCACCTGCATCATGCTCTGCGTTAGATTCAACAATTTCACGCTCAACTGGCTCACCCGTTGCATCAAACACAGTGACTTCACGGCGAGTAATTTCTGCTACGTCCCCTTCTTCTAGGTACATGAAACGGCGCGTAACGTTAAGTAATGCAAGTTGGTCAGACGCTAGGAAGTTTTCACCTACACCAAAACCGATCACGATCGGGCTGCCTGAACGCGCTACTACGATGCGTGAAGGATCTTTGCGATCCAACGCTACGGTGCCGTATGCGCCTTCAAGTTGTTTTGCTGTTTTTTGTACCGCTTCTAATAGCGTTTCTGAAGTACGAAGTTCCCACTCAACCATGTGTGCGATAACTTCTGTATCCGTTTGCGATTCAAACACGTAGCCACGAGATTGAAGCAGCTCACGCAGCTCTTCATGGTTTTCGATGATGCCGTTATGGACCACTGCGATATCACCAGACATGTGTGGGTGAGCGTTGATTTCAGAAGGTTCACCGTGCGTCGCCCAACGAGTGTGCGCAATACCAGTTCCGCCGATCACTTTTGCTTCTTCTACTGCATCAGCCAATTCTTGTACTTTACCCAAGCGACGAACGCGCGTTAGGTTTGATTCGCCATCAACAACCGCAACGCCAGCAGAGTCGTAACCGCGGTACTCTAAGCGGCGTAGACCTTCAACCAAAATTTCTGCAACATCTCGTTGTGCTACTGCACCTACGATTCCACACATGTGTTTATCTCCGTTTGTAGTTTTGTTCTTCCCTAGCCATGATTTCAAATAGAGGCAGCAAGCAAAGGCCTTTATCCAGAGGGAAGTAAAATATGAAACTGATTACATTATTAGGCGCAAATGACTTTCACGCCATGTTGTTCTATCTGTACTTTATGCTCTGCTTGGATATCTGCATCGGTCACCAACACATCAACTTGATGCCAAGCGAGCTCTAAGTTTGGGATCTTACGGCCGATTTTTTCGGACTCGATCATTACGATCACTTCACGTGACGCTTCTGCCATTACCTTACTTAAGCCAACCAACTCATTAAATGTCGTGGTTCCACGCTCGAGATCGATGCCATCCGCACCGATGAATAGTTGGTCAAAGTCGTAAGCTCGTAATACAGATTCGGCCACTTTGCCTTGAAAGGACTCTGAGTGCGTATCCCAAGTACCACCAGTCATCAGCAGTGTCGGTTCGCTCTCTAATTCATTTAGGGCGTTAGCAACATGCAACGAGTTGGTCATGACCACTAAGCCACGTTTGTCATTCAACTGTTGAATCAGCGCGGCAGTCGTGCTGCCACTGTCGATCACGATGCGATTATGATCGCGAATCAATGATGCTGCTGCTTTTGCTAAGCTTAACTTTCGAGTCGAAACATTAGCGCCCAATTCTTCGTGAATGACTTCCTTTGGGATAGCAATCGCACCGCCATAGCGGCGTAGAAGTTGGCCGTTTTTCTCTAAAGAAGCTAAATCCTTTCTAATCGTGACCTCTGAGGTTTCGAATTTCTGAGCAAGTTCATCAACGCTGACTTCTCCTAGTTCAGAAACCAAGTTAGAAATGGCGTGTCTTCTTAATTGAGTGTTTCGTTTCGACATTTAAGTTTTTATTTTAAGTTTCGATGTGAAACTTATTATAGTCAAACCGAAACTTTCAAGTCCATTTATTTCGATCCAAAAAATTAATATTTCTCGATAAAACCTTGTCCTAAGACAATTCTTAAACAGTGATATTGGATTCATTCAGTGGTAGAATTCGCCACCGAAAAGAAAAAAAATTACAGAATTGAAGGCTATTTTTTTGCAACTTTCTGCATATAAAGTGGGATTAGTCACAAAAAGGTAACCAAAATCGCCGATCTTTTAGTCATAAAATGACTAAACTTGGTGAAAGACTTTCAGAATCTGAAGTTCTAATAATGAGACGAAAAATCGGTGGGTGACAGGTACTAAATGTCATCAAAAACGTCCTGACTTCAGAGTAAATAACCGACTTTCAAATTGTAACTATACTTACCGGAGAGTATCTTCCATGAAAAAGACCAAAATCGTATGTACGATTGGCCCTAAAACAGAATCTGTAGAGAAGCTAACTGAACTAGTTAACGCAGGCATGAACGTAATGCGCCTTAACTTCTCTCACGGTGACTACGAAGAACACGGCACTCGTATCGCGAACTTCCGTAAAGTAATGGAAGCTACTGGCAAACCACTAGCAATTCTTCTAGATACTAAAGGTCCAGAAATCCGCACTATCAAGCTAGAAGGCGGTAACGATGTTGATCTAGTAGCAGGTCAAGAATTCACTTTCACAACTGACACTTCAGTTGTAGGTAACAAAGATAAAGTTGCAGTAACTTACGCTGGTTTCGCAGCAGACCTAAACGTAGGTAACACTATCCTAGTAGACGACGGTCTAATCGAGATGGAAGTTATCTCTAAGACTGAAACTGAAGTTAAATGTAAAGTTCTTAACAACGGTGCACTAGGCGAAAACAAAGGTGTTAACCTTCCTGGCGTTTCTGTAAACCTACCTGCACTATCTGAAAAAGATAAGAACGACCTAAAATTTGGTTGTGAGCAAGGCGTTGACTTCGTAGCAGCTTCTTTCATCCGTAAAGCGTCTGACGTTCAAGAAATCCGTGAAGTACTTGCTGCAAACGGCGGCGAGAACATCCACATCATCTCTAAGATCGAAAACCAAGAAGGTGTTGATAACTTCGACGAGATCCTAGAGCTTTCTGACGGCATCATGGTTGCTCGTGGTGACCTAGGTGTTGAAATCCCAGCTGAAGAAGTAATCTTCGCTCAGAAAATGATGATCGAGAAGTGTAACCGTGCACGTAAGATGGTTATCACTGCAACTCAAATGCTTGATTCTATGATCAACAACCCACGTCCTACTCGTGCGGAAGCAGGCGACGTTGCTAACGCAGTAATGGACGGTACTGACGCAGTAATGCTTTCTGGTGAAACGGCGAAAGGTAAATACCCTGTTGAAGCGGTAACTATCATGGCTCAAATCGCGAACCGTACTGACTCAGCGCTAAAAGCTGAACTAGGTTCTCGTCTAGACAGCCCACGTCTTCGCATCACTGAAGCAGTATGTAAAGGCGCTGTAGACACAGCTGAGAAACTAGCAGCTCCACTTATCGTTGTTGCAACTGAAGGCGGTAAGTCTGCACGTTCAGTACGTAAGTACTTCCCAACTGCAAACATCCTAGCGCTAACAACTAACAAGAAAACTGCTGCACAGCTAGTTCTAACTAAAGGTGTTACTCCTGTAGTTGTTGATTCAATCGAAAGCACTGACGCATTCTACGTAGCGGGTAAAGAACTTGCTCTAGAATCAGGTCTAGGTAACAAAGGCGATATCGTTGTTATGGTTTCTGGCGCTCTAGTTGCTTCAGGTACTACGAACACAGCTTCTGTACACGTACTATAAGACTGAACTTTTAACACTTCAGTTTCTTGAGAAGGAGGGCTTATGCCCTCCTTTTTTATATGGCTTTCTTGCTCTCATAATAGGCTAATTGTATTATTCACCTCTATCAGAATTTCGTACTGTTTAATTTTATCGTCACGATTAAAGTTTCTTCTATGAGGTGTATGTGTCTAGTCCCACTCTTACCGACAAAGTATTAAGAATGATCCGTCAGGATATTCTCGATGGCGAGCTTAAACCAGGTCAAAAACTCGTGGTTGCCGAACTCAAAGAGAAGTACAACGTAGGAGCGTCACCCATTCGAGAAGCATTGGTGCAATTATCTTGGAGCAAATACGTCAAACTCGAGCCGCAAAAAGGCTGCTGGGTTGCACCTGTATGTAAAGATGAGTTACATGACTTGTACGAAAGCCTGCAAATGGTCTCCGCATGCTTACTCAGTAAGGCAATTATGATTGGCGATGAAAAATGGGAACTGGATGTACTAACTGCTTATCACAAGTTATCCCGAGTAAAACCTGGCGAAAGCTTTTGTTGGAGGGAATGGGAAGAGCGCCAAAATCAGTTTCTTACTGCGCTGTTTGAAGGTGCTGGCTCTGTCAATATGTTTGGTTTTTTCCGCGATCTACTCACGCAAATTAAACGCTACCAATACTTCGCGATGCAGATTTTAGGCACAGGGAACCCTGGGCACTGTAATCTCGATGAGCAAGAAATACTGATGAAGGCATCGCTAGACAAAAAGAGTCAGGATGCTTTAGGTTATCTAGAGCGTTATTTGAGACAGTCAATACAGTGTATCGAAGCCGCCATCGACAACCAATGTCGCATACTGGCTAGCGAATAACGCTGAGACTAAAAAGCGGGGGTCTATCCCCGTTTTTTCGTTTTTGTAAAAGCACTAAGCAATATCATCATAACTATGACATAGCGATACGCAGTTACGCCCTGCACTTTTTGACTCATACAAAGCAATATCAGCACATTTATACGTTCTTGTACGATCAGAGGTTAAATCACTATACCCAGCACTGACAGTAATGCCTCTATCACTACGCATTTGAACCGCGACACGTAGCCTGTTCAATACAATTTCAGCCTCTTCTAGTGTTGTATGCGGCATAATCACTGCAAATTCCTCACCACCGACACGAGATACAAAGTCTGTGCTGCGGACTTCTTCTAGGAGGGTTTCTGCGACACTACAAATCACCTTGTCTCCTTCGTCGTGGCCAAGCTCGTCATTAATACGTTTAAAATGGTCAATATCAAACAACGCCAAACAAGCAGGAGGGCTATCAGGATAGCGTTCAATAATCCCCGCATATTGCGCCAATTGCTCTTCAAATTTTCGGCGGTTCCACAACCCCGTCAAGCCATCTTTTTCGCTTAGGTTTCGTAATTTTTCTTCTAACTCTTTTTGCCCAGAGATATCCACTAGCGACGTAATGTAATAACTCACTTTACCTGATTTGGTTAAATTCGCCTGAATACGCATTATTGCAGTAAAGACTTGATTAAACTTAGTTCGACAACGAATCTCCCCTTCCCATACGTGTTCACTCTTCAGTGTTTTCCAGATACTCAGGTTTGCTTCGAGATCTTCAGGTAGAAAAATTAAATGATGTGCACTCCAACCTTGGGCATGCTTGGTTGAGTAACCCATCATGTTTTCAAACTCTTGATTAACCATGATGATTCTATGTGAAGCATCCGAGATCATCACCGCAGTCATACCATCAAGAGCAGCTCGAGCCAACTTCGATTCCATACTATGACGCCGATAATGCAGAGCAAGGGCTGCCGTCGGCAAAGTGAAGCCGAGCACCAAACTTAGAACAAAAAACGCTTCTTGGATTAAGTCATCAATATCCCTCTGAGCTCGGGATAATAACTGCTCATTGGTAAGATCAATAACCAGATGAAGAGGTTCGCTAGAAACAAACTGGATGGTGCGATACGCGACCAAATTCGAACCATTGTAAGCATAGCCCGAATCTTTTGAATTTAAACTACGCCAAATGTTTGGGTACATCCGGCCAAAATTAAATTGAGAGCGAGCGGGAATTATATGGCCATACAAACGAGCTGATTTAGGGCTATCAATGTAAAATCCGTCACTCTTAATCAGCTCAATATGGAAATCAAGCACTGACGAATAGTTGAGTCGAGAGGATAAATAGTCAATATCAACATTAAGCACAAGATACCCTTCGCGCTTTCCGTTAAGCGAAATAGGCATCAAAATACGCAGTGACGGGCTATAGGGATAGACTAACTCGCCATACTCTCGTTCTAAACCTATCCCCCACGAAGCGATTTCGCCATCGTCTAAGTTCTTAGCGAATTGAAAGTAATCTCGCTCTGACTTATTTTGCAATTTGATCGCGGGCAACGCAGCGCCTGTTTCAATCTCATAATTAATCCTCACTTTTTCTCGACCAGAAACATCAAGAAAGCGAATTTGCTTATACAACTTTTGATTGATTGCGACCGAGATCCACATGTCTTCTAAGATGGAACGGTTCACCCGGTTAGGTTGGCGCAGATATTCATACAGACTTTGGCTGTGACCAAGTAGGTCACTGATCGTTTCGATTTGATCCTGAATATTGCTGTATTCACGGCCAGTATAGGCCAATTGATGTAACGCTTCTTGAGCGGTGTTCTCAACATTGTTTTCTAACAACGTCAGATATTTCTGATAGTAGTAAGCGGCAGTGAGTGCACTAAAAAATAGTGCTGTCGCCAATAAGGTGCCGACTCGCTTAGGTACTTTCACACGTCTAATGCCTATCATGCTTACTAAAACGACAATTATATCATTAATTGTTATTTTCTAAACAAAAAAGCCACTTAGATTAAGTGGCTTTTCTATATGCAATCAGAGAGTTAAGGTTTGAGGGCTCGCTCTCCTCGCGCAATGCCAACGACACCACTACGAGCAACTTCGACAACTTCGGTCACTTCGGATATCGCTTGAATGAAGGCATCTAGCTTTTCACTCGTACCCGCAAGTTGTACGGTGTATTGGGAAGCCGTGACATCCACGATCTGGCCACGGAAGATGTCTGCCGTCCGCTTCACTTCTGCTCGCGCAAAACCACTGGCTTTCACTTTCACCATCATCAGTTCACGCTCAATGTGCTCATACTCGGTGACTTCTTGTACTTTCAGCACATCGATCAATTTGTGTAACTGCTTCTGAATTTGTTCCAACTGCATCTCATCAGATGTCGTGGTAATGTTCATTCGCGACAAGGTTTCATCATCAGTCGGTGACACCGTCAAAGATTCAATGTTGTAACCACGTTGAGAGAACAAACCAACAACACGAGACAACGCACCTGGTTGGTTTTCCAATAGCAATGAAATAATGTGTCTCATATTAAGTTCTCTCCGTTTTGCTTAGCCACATTTTATCCATACCCTCACCTTTGATTTGCATCGGGTATACGTGTTCGGTTTCGTCTACGTTGATGTCCACAAACACCAGACGATCTTTCATATCCAACGCTTTTTGTAGCCCTTCTTCGAGCTGATCAGGCGTTTCGATACGAATACCGACGTGACCATAAGCTTCTGCAATCGCTGCAAAATCAGGAACAGAACTCATGTAAGAATTAGAGTGACGGCCTTGATAAATAATGTCTTGCCACTGTTTTACCATGCCTAAGAATCGGTTGTTCAGATTGATGATCTTCACTGGAATGTCGTATTGCATGGCTGTCGACAATTCTTGAATATTCATCTGAATACTGCCGTCACCAGTCACAACCACGACCTCTTCTTGTGGCATGGCAAACTTCACGCCCATGCCAGCCGGAAGACCAAATCCCATGGTGCCAAGACCACCAGAGTTTATCCAACGGCGCGGCTTATTGAATGGGTAGTACAGTGCCGCAAACATCTGATGCTGGCCCACATCAGACGCCACATACGCGTCGCCATTAGTTAGCTTGTGCAGCGTTTCAATTACTTGCTGTGGCTTGATTCGTTCTGGAGACGTTTCATAAGACAAGCAGTTGCGATCACGCCACACTTGAATGTCATCCCACCATGCGGTGATAGCATCTTGATCATTTTCACTACCTTGCTCTGCAAGCAGCCCGAGCATGGTTGTCAGCACTTTTTCCGCAGAACCTACGATCGGCAAATCCACTTTCACGTTTTTCGAGATCGATGACGGATCGATATCAATATGCATCACTTTTGCGTTTGGGCAGTACTTTTCAAGGTTGTTGGTTGTACGGTCATCAAAACGCACACCGATACCAAAAATAAGATCCGCTTCATGCATTGCCATATTAGCTTCGTAAGTGCCGTGCATACCCAACATGCCCAGTGAGTTTTTATGTGTACCCGGGAATGCCCCCAAGCCCATCAAAGTACTCACTACTGGTAGGTTCAGTTTGTCGGAAAGCTCTAAAATATGTTCATGGGCGCCAGAAATCACTGCACCACCACCGATATAAAGCACTGGTTTTTTCGCTTCTAATAACGATTTAAGCGCTTTTTTAATCTGGCCTTTATGGCCCGAAGTTGTCGGCTTGTAAGAACGCATTGAAAGCGTTTCTGGATATTGATAAGGCAGTTTGATTTGCGGGTTCATCACATCTTTTGGCAAATCAATCACAACTGGACCAGGTCGACCCGTAGTCGCAATATAAAACGCTTTTTTGATTGTTTCAGGAATATCTTCCGCTTTTTTTACTAAAAAGCTGTGTTTGACCACTGGGCGGGAGACACCGACGATGTCACACTCTTGGAAAGCATCATTACCAATTAGGCTATTCGGTACGTTACCCGAGATAACGATCATTGGGATAGAGTCCATATATGCTGTTGCAATACCCGTAATGGTATTGGTCGCGCCCGGCCCCGAGCACACAAGTACGACACCCGGTTTACCGGTAGCTCGAGCGTAACCATCTGCCATATGAGTGGCGGCTTGCTCATGCCTTACAAGTACGTGTTTGATTTGATCGGTTTTGGCATGCAGTGCATCGTAGATATCCAAAACAGAGCCACCTGGGTAGCCAAAGATCTGCTCTACGTGCTCTTCTATCAGAGATTGAACCACCATCTCTGCGCCTGACAACATTGCTGTCATAATTGCTCTCCTTAGCCAGTTTCCTCACCGTAAGGTCAACGGATTGGTCTGGTTTTACATAGTCTAGGTCTTATTCGTAGCCTAATCGAAATACTTCCACGTTTTCGGCTATGTCTTGCGTTCGTCATAACATCCCGCAAGGTTACCCAACAAATGTAACGTTTTATTATCAAAGGGTCTAATGAGAGATTGGTCTACTTTTTAAACAAGATACTAGTAATTAGAATGTTAGTAGGAATAGCAGCCACACATCTCCTATTTCACAGTACAACCTAAAAAATTAACGCTTAAAAAAAGAACATTATTTCATAAGCTTTTAGCTACAGGGTGCTAAATAGCGTTATTTGACGAGCAGAACAGAAAAAATCAATACAAACAAAAATCCCCAGCAATGCGCGATCACATCACTGGGGATTTTTTCATCAATATAAAATCTAAGTCAGCTTAAGTTACTTTTTATCCGACTTTTCCTTATACATTTCTTCAATTTCATCTTGGTATTTGTCATTGATGACTTTACGACGAAGTTTTTGAGTTGGCGTTAACTCACCATCATCCATAGAGAAAGCTCTTGGTAACAGTTTAAACTTCTTCACTTGTTCAAACTTTGCCAACTCTTTTTGAAGATCGTTCACACGCTTCTCAAGCATTTCGACCACCTGGTGGTGCTTAATCAACTCAACGCGATCGTGATATTTGATATTCAGCTCTTTCGCGTACTCTTCTAGCGAGTCATAACAAGGCACGATAAGCGCAGAAACAAACTTACGAGTATCCGCAATGACTGCGATTTGCTCGATAAAGTGGTCTTTACCAATCGCACCTTCAATCATTTGTGGAGCGATGTATTTACCACCTGAAGTTTTCATCAACTCTTTGATACGATCGGTGATGAACAAATTGCCATTTTCATCAATGTAACCAGCGTCGCCCGTTTTTAGGAAACCGTGCTCATCAAAGGTCTTTTCCGTCTCTTCTGGCATTTTGTAATAGCCACGCATCACCATTGGACCACGAACCAGAATCTCGTTGTTTTCGCCGATCTTAACCTGTGCGCCAGGCATCGACATACCAATAGAGTCGGGGTTAAAACATTTATCATCCCAACACGATACTGTCGCAGTGGTTTCAGTCATGCCGTAGCCCAACTTAACGTTGATACCAATCGCATGGAAGAATCGACCGATGGTTTCATCCAACTTTGCACCGCCACAAGGCATAAAGTTGATTTGCCCGCCAAGTAGCGCACGCAGTTTGCTCAGAACCAACTTATCCGCCAAAGCGTATGACTTACGCAGCAAGAGCGATGGCTGACGTTTTTCTTGATGACAAGCGGCCATTTTTGCGCCCATGTTGACTGCCCAAGTAAACATGATCTTACGGTGAATCGGCGCGCGAGACACTTTCTCGTGAATCGCAGAGAAGATCTTCTCATAGAAACGCGGTACGGCACACATCACGGTAGGTCGCACCTGGCTCAGTGCATCACGTACTTGCATGGTGTCTTGCAAATAGCAGTTGGTCGCCCCTTTGTACAATACATAAAAGGTCCAAGCGCGCTCAAATACGTGTGACAACGGAAGGAAACATAATGACACGTCACTTTGAGAAAGGCTCAAGCGCTGATCGTGCCCTTCCAATTGCGCCGCAATGTTTGCGTAGTCCAACATAACGCCTTTTGGCTGGCCTGTTGTACCCGAGGTGTAGATCAGCGTGAGTAGATCATCTTCTTTTGCCTGACCTAAACGCGCGTCCAATTCAACTTGATATATAGCGTCGCCTTTGGCAACAAATGCTTGCCAAGAGATAACGAAATCATGATCGCCAAGTTCTATATCATCAGACATCGCAACAATGAGCTCTAACTGTTCGCACTGGTCGAAAATGCTCACTGCTGCATCAAATTGAGGCTGTTCACCAACAAACAGAACTTTTACGTCTGCATTGTTAATGATGTACGCCGACTGGGCGGCAGTATTGGTTGGGTAAATAGGTACTGTCACGCTGCGTAATTGCAGTGCTGCGATATCAGCGATCGTCCATTGCGGCATGTTGTTCGAGAAAATGCCGATCTTATCTTGGACTCCTAATCCCTGAGCCAAAAGTGCAAGTGATAAAGCATCAACTTGCTGACCAAATTGCGTCCACGTAATACCTTGCCACTCCTCACCCACTTTATGCTTGAGTGCAACGCGTGTACCACCGTTCGCAATTTGTTCACGAATACGTTTAACGATATGAAAATCTAACTTGGCCATTCTTTTACTTACCTTTTGGCTTACAGGCGTAAGCTAATTGAGCGAACAAGTGTACTCACGGCTTGCTAAAACGCAACTGACCAGTATCAAACTTATCACTAATAAGAGACAACTATCACTTATACGTCGCGAACGTACCTCAAATTGCTGAATGATTACTCTATTTAACTTACTGTTTCGATTGTTGATTACGAAAACAAAAAGCCCCGAGAGACAAAAATCGCTCGGGGACCAATGAATTGTAAAAATTGATGATTACCAATATGGTCTAATCGAGAAGACCAAACGTCATCTTATTTTGCGGCAACGACTTCACCACAAGTGATCATCAGTTGATCGCGTAGCCAAATGTGGCCTTTATCTTTTTCACTTGATTCATGCCAGCTTAAGAAGCCGCTGATTTCTTTGTTTGCAAATGGGAAATCAAGAATTTGCAGTTGATCGCTGTTTACCGCATTTTCCGCCATCCAACGTGGTGCAATAGTCACAAGCTCAGATTGACCCACCACGTATAGTAGGTTGCTTAAACTAGAACCTTCATACGCCGCTTGGCAATCCAGTTCACGGTACGCTTGCTCTGAGAAACTACGTTGGCCATGCACTTTCGATAACTTCGCATGCTTTTCGTTAAGCAGTTGCTCAGCCGTCACACCACCTTGAATGCGTGGGTGGGTTTTTGATGCGATAACCACTAATTCATCTTTGAAGATTTCAGTACTTGAGAAACCTTGCTCATCAAAACGAGCGTAGTCGATCACGAAATCAATTTCTTGGTAGCGCATACGCTCAGACAACAAACGGTCAAATTCTGCATCTAGGTGAAGCTGAACGTTTGGTGCTTGTTGATTCACTTTTGCCATGATCTTCGGAGCAAAACGCATGTCACAAGGGCTGCAAATCGCAAGCTTGAATAAGCGAGTCGAGGATTCTGGTTGGAATACAGAGCTAGGAAGTTCATTGCGAATCAGCTGCAGTGCTTGGCGAATAGGGCCAAACAGTTGACGAGCTCGTTGCGTAGGCTGAATACCACGGCCTTGGCGCATGAATAGCTCGTCGTTAAACATCACTTTTAAGCGTGCCACGGCGTTACTTACTGCCGGTTGAGACATGCCTAGGTTATGTGCTGCACGAGTAATATTTTGCTCTTGCATTACAGCATCAAATACAGTCAGTAGGTTTAAATCTACACCACGCAAAGTGCTTTCCATACGGTAGCTAGCAATTGCGCTCATCGCGTCTTTCTTCTCTAACATTGAGTGCGCCTCTTTTGTAATCGTCAACTTTGTTCATTAAATTCATAACGAATAGAATCCCATCTCGCACAAAAGACGGCGGCTGGATTCGAATCATTTTACGAATAGATAACCTAACTTTTTATTATATTTATCGTCCGGATACTTCCGGCTCGAACTGTACTATCAACTAATCGATTGCGGTTTCGCAACTAGATTGATATTTAATCAGTAAATTTTAGCCAATTAGGTATTTATTCGTTAAATAACAAAAGCTTGATAAAAACATAAAAAACTATAAAACACGTAAAAATGCATTCTTTGAGGACGTATTTAGCAAATTGATAGGACAGGCGGTCAACACAAGCATGCATTTAGCTCAGTTATTAGTTGAAATAAGAACAACAGATGACAGCTATATCTCTGATTGAATTTTGCACTTATCAGTCAAATTATCAGCAAATACACACTGAATAGAAATGAGAGAGGAAGAATAAAAATGCAGCCTTCCAAACAGAAAGGCTGCAACAAAATCGTGTCAAAAATGGAAGGAACAATGTACTTAGAACAACGTACTTAAATGTTCGACACGTAACTTGGAAAATCAACCTGCTCCCACAGTTGTCTGGATAACTCTGCTTTTGAATCCCATGCACCTTGCAGTACCCAATGAACAATAGCCTGAGCAACATCTGGGTATTTCACACTTTCGGCTTGTTGCTCCTTTAGCCACTGGCGTACTGCGGAAATGTCTAAGCTCTCCATCGACATCGCAAGCCCTAAATCTTCTAAGGTCGCAACATTGCTCTGCTGCTCGAATTGACCCGCGAGTGGCTTTAGTAACAATTTTTTCCCCAAAGACAAGGCTTCTGAAGGAAGCTCAAACCCACCATTAGCAATGACACCACTACAGCGATGCAAATGATGCTGGAAGTTGCTGTGGCATAAAGGGCGCAGTTCTATGTTTTCTACCAGCTCACATTCGATCACATCCGGGTGATAACAGATAAACGCTTGTTGATTAAAGTGGAACAATAAGTCTGAGATATCTTCAATCGATTCGAACGGTAGATACACCAACACGAAGTCGTCGTTTTCTGCTTGGCTATCGACGGTATGCACTATCGGTGGTAACAAAGGTTGATCAAAATGATGCCAATGCAAACCAAGGTGATGTTGAGAAGGCGCAAAGTATTCAATGACGGATTTATCTAACCAACTTGCTCCCTTTAGTGGCACCGGATAACGGAAAGCATTTTGGTGGCTGATACCAATAGAAGGCTTATTTTGTTGTCTCGCTGCCCACGCAGTCACAGGTTCGAAATCATTAATGATAAGATCGTAGGACGACAGATCGAGTTGCTTAACTTCTTTGAAAAACTGCACCAAATTGTTATTCAATGCTGTTTTCGCGTAGTTTACAGAGCCTTTTTCGGTAATAAAGGTGAAGCCTCGGCGAGTCTGGTAATCGCCAAATGCTTCCATTGAAAAGTATTTTTCCGGCGCTCGCCCAGAAAACAAAAAGTCGACCTCAACATCGTGCTCTTTAAACGCATGACTCATCGCCCTTGCGCGTGCAATATGTCCGTTTCCTGTCCCTTGAACACCGTACAAGATTTTCATCAATTAGCCTCCCAACATCGCAATCGCTAATCCACCACAAAGACTGCCAAGCAGTGCACCAATGATGACATCAGTAAAAAAGTGCACACCCAATAAGATTCGCGCGGTTCCGATTAAACTTGCCCAAAAGAATGCAGCAACGCCTAGGCTCGGATAGAAATGATCAATCAGCGTCGCCATGACAAACGCAGCGGCAGTGTGTCCTGAAGGAAGACTATAGCGATCAGAGGGAGTAATAAAAGCAGGAAGGAGTGCACTAAACTCTTCAGGGCGACGACGCTTAAAACTATTTTTCAGCGTCCAATAAATTGGTAGCTCGATAGCAAAAGCAAGTAAACCCGCCAGTAAAAACCAGACTCCTTGCTCCTTATCTAAATACCAAGCTAATAAACCCAACACCAAGTAAAGATGCCCGTCACCACTGTGGGAGACTCCTTTGCTGATATTGGCGACTTGTTGATTAAAACGGTGCTTAAGACAAACACTAGAGAGCGCTAAATCAAACTTAGCAATGGTTGCAATTGGCTGTGTAATTGTCTCTATGGTTCGCATGTGACCTTTCCTTACTTTGACAACGCCTTTGTGTGAAAAGTAGGAGGTTTAGGTGACAACAGCATGACGGGAGTTTGGACAATTAATGACAAAGGCCAAATTAAAGTGTGCCCAACAATTTATCTATTGGGCATAACCATAAAAATAGAACATTAAGAAGGGTTTGATAGTTGCGGTTGAGGGGTGTCTATATACCAGACTTTTCTCTTCTTGCGGCAGGCGCGCAAAGAGCCCGTCGTCATGTCGCCATCTTTTGTAAGCTCATAGCTCAGTGAGCGGCAAGTATAGTTTCCCGACAGTTCATGCTCTATACTCGTTTGCTCCGTTTTACTCGAGTTAGGCTCTAGTAAAGGGTTAGGCTGTGTAGATAAAATGTCACGATTTATCACATTGCTGCGCGCATAATCCTTATGGACATAACCTTTTATCACTCCTTTCTGTTCAACGAGAAACCAAGGTTGATCAACCACTTTTGCTAGCACATTAAAGACTTCCCCTTTCGATAATACGCCAAGCTTTTCCCCTTCAAGACTCGGTTTGGAGCGTAGGTTTAATGTGGTCTTAGAGCGGTAAGAGACATCCATAAACTCTACTGGGTTTGAGGTATCGACACCTTCAGTGGTTGGTCGGAAAACTTCCGCTTGCTGTTTCTCACTAGGCTGGACACGGATCTTCCACCAAGAATACGTTTCCGGATCTTTACCTTTAAACTTATTTCGGCTGTCAGACTCAAGGGCAACAAGCATCTGATTCAAGAACGATTCGCGTCCTTCATTACTCAAAAATCGATCCATTTGATCATTGATGACCATGACGCTCTGTGAGTGATCATTCATAACAACGGGGGAAGCCACTTCCACATAGGTCTGCGATTGAAACAGCTGACAACCCGACAAGCTGACCAGAGTAAATACTATGGCTGAACGTCCAAATTGTTTTGTTAACCTCATTCTTTCCCTAACCCTTATATTTCTTTTACCTAGTGCAACTGCACTACTATAAATGGTCATTCAAAACTTTTGCCAAACAATTCGGACCTTTGTGTGACAAGTCGCAATCCCGATGCTTGTTTTGGTAATGAAACGTCGCAAACTTGATGAGAACTTACTTCTTCTAGCACGTTTCTATCGCATCATGTCGTTTCACTTAGTGCATCATTTTTTTCAAGCAAACGAAAAGACTCATCCGATATGAATAAAAAATCGACTTTAGGGTTGACGCGCTTCATGGAGTGCGGTACTAATTTGTTAACTTAATTATGTGGAAAGCTTAACAACTATGTCAGCTCATTTTTCTATCCTGCTTAGCCTCCTCCTGATCGTGACCAGTTCGCGCGGGTAGGCTGTGGAAGAAAAATAACCACACCAATTTCTAAGAACCCGCATGAGAATGCGGGTTTTTTTATATCTAAATACTGGAAGTAAACGATTCACTTGCGCGAAAGTGCAGAAATCAGGAAGGAAGCAAACATGAACGATCAGGTCATTATATTCGACACCACATTGCGTGATGGCGAGCAAGCGTTGTCAGCAAGCTTGACGGTTAAAGAAAAACTGCAGATTGCCTATGCGCTGGAAAGACTCGGCGTTGATGTTATCGAAGCTGGCTTCCCAATCTCTTCACCAGGTGATTTCGAGTCTGTACAAACCATCGCAAAAAACATAAAAAACAGTCGAGTTTGTGCCCTTTCGCGTGCCGTTGCGAAAGACATTGATGCTGCCGCTGAAGCCTTAAAAGTGGCTGACCAATTCCGTATCCACACGTTTTTAGCCACTTCCACCATTCACGTAGAAGACAAACTACGCCGCAGCTACGACGATGTACTAGAAATGGCAGTCAACGCCGTTAAACATGCACGTAACTACACTGATGATGTCGAGTTTTCTTGTGAAGATGCTGGTCGTACTCCAATCGACAACCTATGTCGCATGGTAGAAGCCGCCATCAATGCAGGTGCGAGTACAATCAACATTCCAGATACCGTTGGCTACACCGTACCAAGTGAGTTTGGTGGGATTATTGAAACCCTATTTAACCGCGTTCCGAACATTGATAAAGCGATCATCTCCGTTCACTGTCACGACGATTTGGGGATGTCAGTTGCCAACTCTATTGCCGCCGTTCAAGCTGGCGCACGTCAGATAGAAGGCACGATCAATGGCATTGGAGAGCGAGCGGGTAACTGTTCACTTGAAGAGATCGCAATGATCATCAAGACTCGTCAAGAGTTTTTGGGCGTTCACACTGGCATTAAGCATGATGAAATTCACCGCACCAGTAAGTTGGTTAGCCAGCTATGCAATATGCCTATTCAAAGCAACAAAGCAATTGTGGGTGCAAATGCGTTTAGCCACTCTTCAGGCATCCACCAAGATGGCATGTTGAAGAATAAGAATACCTACGAAATCATGACCCCTGAGTCTATTGGCCTAAAAAACCAAGCTCTGAACCTAACCAGCCGCAGCGGTCGCGCTGCCGTGAAGAGCCATATGGATACCATGGGTTACAACGAAGACGAGTACAACCTAGACGCGCTGTATGCGGATTTCTTGAAACTTGCTGATCGCAAAGGCCAAGTGTTCGATTACGACCTAGAAGCCCTAATGCACTTCTCGAACTTGCGTGAAGAAGATGACTTCTACAAATTGAGCTACCTAAGCGTGCAGTCTGGCAGCGTAATGGCTACCACCAGCATCAAAATGCAATGCGGTGATGAAGAAATGTGTGAAGCAGCGGTCGGTAATGGCCCTGTTGATGCGCTATACCAATGTATCTACCGCGTGACAGGTTACGAAATCGTTCTAGACAAGTTTGACCTAACCGCAAAAGGCGAAGGTGAAGACGGTCTTGGTCAAGCAGACATCATCGCTAACTACAAAGGCCGTAAGTACCACGGTACCGGCGTTTCTACCGATATCGTAGAAGCATCTGGCCAAGCGCTATTACACGTTATCAACAGCATTCATCGTGCCGATAAGATTGAAGAGATGAAGCAAAAGAGAATTGCGACGGTTTAATCATTAATTCATCGGAGCTTGAGCCTCACTACTCAGGCTCCAACCCAATTCGTTTAGACAAGCTAAAAAATTTAGAAAAATTAAAGGATTACCATGACAGACAAATCATACAAAATCGCCGTTTTACCAGGCGACGGCATCGGCCCAGAAGTAATGGCGCAAGCACACAAGGTGCTAGATGCAATCGAGAAGAAACACGGCATTGCGTTTGAGCGTGACGAGCACGATGTAGGTGGTATCGCGATTGATAATCACGGCTGTCCACTTCCAGAAAGCACAGTAAAAGCGTGTGAAGAGTCTGATGCAGTCCTATTCGGTTCAGTTGGTGGCCCTAAGTGGGAACACTTACCACCAAACGACCAACCTGAGCGCGGTGCCCTACTGCCGCTACGCAAGCACTTCCAATTATTCTGTAACCTACGCCCAGCACAAATTCACTCAGGTCTTGAAGCTTTCTCACCACTACGCGCAGACATCTCAGGTCGTGGTTTTGATATCGTTGTTGTTCGCGAACTGACGGGCGGCATCTACTTCGGCCAACCAAAAGGTCGTGAAGGTGAAGGTCCAACAGAGAAAGCGTTCGACACTGAGGTGTACCACCGTTACGAAATCGAACGTATTGCAAAAATCGCTTTTGAGTCTGCTCGCCTACGTCGTAAGAAAGTGTGCTCTATCGACAAAGCGAACGTTCTACAAAGCTCTATCCTATGGCGTGAAGTGGTCGAAGAAATCGCAAAAGACTACCCAGATGTCGAGCTGTCACACATGTACATTGATAACGCAACTATGCAGCTTATCAAAGACCCAGCACAGTTCGACGTAATGCTATGTTCAAACATCTTCGGCGACATCATTTCTGATGAGTGCGCGATGATCACTGGCTCTATGGGTATGTTGCCTTCAGCGAGCCTAAACGAAAGCAAATTCGGTCTGTACGAGCCAGCAGGCGGCAGTGCTCCGGATATCGCAGGTAAGAACATCGCTAACCCAGTGGCACAAATCCTATCAGCTGCACTGATGCTGCGTTACAGCCTAGGTGAAGAAACTGCGGCACAAGACATCGAAACGGCAGTTTCAAAAGCACTATCAGCGGGTGAGCTTACGGGTGACCTTGCTGGTGACAACCCAGCACTTTCGACGTCTGAGATGGGCGATAAGATCGCTGAGTACATCTTAAACTCTTAATACAGCACGACTTGATAATAATTATTTGCTCCTGATGAGCCGTTGTCGGGAGCTATACACGAGATAGCAAACAATGGGCAAAACACTATACGAAAAAGTCTACGACGCACACGTTGCCGTCGCAGCAGAAGGGGAAAACCCAATCTTGTACATCGACCGTCACTTGGTACACGAAGTGACGTCTCCGCAAGCATTTGACGGCTTGCGTGAAAAAGGTCGTAAAGTGCGTCAGGTCAGCAAAACTTTTGCCACCATGGACCACAACGTTTCGACAACCACCAAAGACATCAACGCATCCGGTGAGATGGCTCGTATCCAGATGGAGACGCTATCGAAAAACTGTGAAGAGTTTGGTGTTACGCTTTACGACATTAACCACAAATACCAAGGAATTGTGCACGTTATGGGCCCAGAGCTTGGTATTACACTACCGGGCATGACCATTGTTTGTGGTGACTCGCACACGGCTACACACGGTGCGTTCGGTTCTCTCGCTTTTGGTATTGGTACATCTGAAGTTGAGCACGTATTAGCCACTCAAACGCTAAAACAAGCACGCGCTAAAACGATGAAGATCGAAGTGAAAGGCAAAGTAGCTCCGGGGATCACAGCGAAAGATATCGTGCTAGCGATCATCGGTGAAACTACAGCAGCGGGCGGTACAGGCTACGTGGTTGAATTCTGTGGTGAGGCGATCACCGACCTTTCAATGGAAGGCCGTATGACCGTATGTAACATGGCAATTGAGCTAGGTGCTAAAGCCGGTTTGATTGCGCCAGATGAAACCACGTACGAATACATCAAAGGCCGTAAATTCTCACCTCAAGGTGCCGATTTTGATGCAGCAGTAGAATACTGGAAGACATTAAAAACTGACGATGACGCTCAGTTTGATGCGGTTGTGACGCTAAACGCAGCAGACATTAAACCACAAGTCACTTGGGGTACTAACCCAGGCCAAGTTATCGCAGTAGACCAACCGATTCCAGCACCAGAAAGCTTTGCCGATCCAGTAGAAAAAGCTTCTGCTGAAAAAGCGTTGGCTTACATGGGCCTAGAAGCAGGCAAGTCACTGTCTGATTACAACGTCGATAAAGTCTTCGTTGGTTCTTGTACTAACTCACGTATCGAAGACATGCGCGCAGCCGCTGAAGTAGCGAAAGGTCGCAAAGTCGCGTCTCACGTTCAAGCACTAATTGTTCCTGGCTCTGAGCAAGTAAAAGCGCAAGCAGAAGCAGAAGGCCTAGATGTCATCTTTAAAGAAGCGGGCTTTGAGTGGCGCCTACCAGGTTGTTCAATGTGTCTAGCAATGAACAACGACCGTTTGGGTCCACATGAACGTTGTGCGTCTACTTCAAACCGTAACTTTGAAGGCCGCCAAGGTCGTGATGGCCGTACCCACCTAGTGAGCCCTGCGATGGCAGCGGCAGCAGCAATTGCTGGTCACTTTGTAGATATTCGTGAACTAGACTAAGGAGCAAACAAATGTCAGGCTTTAAACAACATACAGGCTTAGTTGTTCCTCTAGATGCAGCGAACGTAGATACTGATGCCATCATTCCAAAGCAGTTCCTACAAAAGGTCTCTCGCTTAGGGTTTGGTAAGCACCTATTCCATGACTGGCGCTTCCTAGATGATGCTGGCGAACAACCAAACCCAGAGTTCGTGATGAACGCTCCGCGTTACCAAGGCGCATCTATCTTGCTAGCGCGTGAAAACTTCGGTTGTGGTTCTTCTCGTGAGCACGCACCGTGGGCACTAGCGGATTACGGCATCAAAGCGATGATCGCACCAAGCTTTGCCGATATTTTTTACGGTAACTCGATCAACAACCAAATGGTGCCAGTTCGTTTGACGGAGCAAGAAGTGGATGAAATCTTCCAGTTTGTTGAGGCTAACGAAGGCGCAGAAGTGGAAGTAGACCTAGAAGCGAATGTGGTTCGCGCCAACGGCAAAGAATATGGTTTTGAAATCGATTCGTTCCGTCGTCACTGCTTACTAAACGGTTTGGACAATATTGGCCTAACCCTTCAACACGAAGATAAGATTGCCGAGTACGAAGCGAATATCCCAAGCTTCTTAAGCTAATTAAAATCGTAATTTAAACAAACAAAAGGTTGGCTTATGCCAACCTTTTTTCTTTTATTTTCATTGCCTCAAGAAAGAAACTTCGCCTTATGCAGGTCTACAATATCAATAAGGTTTTGACCCAAAGGTATCTCTATGAAACGTCTGTTATTACTCTTATGTGCGCTCGTTTCTTTCTCGACATTTGCCGCACCTAAATCCGACTTATGGCCGTATTGGAAACAATCGAATCAAGCCAATCAAAGTCAAATCTCTCATCAAGATTGGCAGCAATTGCTCGATGCTTATTTAGTTGAACAAGGCGAGAATACCTTATTTCGTTACAGCCAAGTCACCTCAGCCGATAAAACTAAGCTGAAACAATACATCCAACGTTTGGCAAAACTCGATCCTCGACAATACAACCAAGCGGAGCAATACGCCTACTGGGTAAACCTTTACAATGCCATCACTGTAGACTTAATCCTAGATAACTATCCTGTCGAATCGATTACCAAACTGGGTGGGCTATTTAGCTTTGGCCCTTGGGGGGATGATGTGGTCGTGGTCAACGGGAAGGATCTGACTTTAAACGATATTGAACATCGCATTTTACGTCCAATTTGGAATGACCCGAGAACACATTACGCGGTTAACTGTGCCAGCTTGGGATGCCCTAATCTGCAGTCTCAAGCATTCACTGCTGACAACACGCAAGTTCTACTGGATAGTGCCGCTAAAACATTTATTAACAGCAGCAAAGGCGTATCTATCCAAGGTAACACGGCACAGTTGTCTTCTATTTATGATTGGTTTGCAACGGACTTTGGTGGAGAAAAACAAGTCTTCAACCACATCGCAAAGTACGCACCGCAATACAAAAATTTCTCTGGTAAAGTGAAATACGAATACGATTGGGACTTGAATCAAGCCAACTAAACTGCGGAGATTTGAGGTCAATTAGCGTTAGGATCATGATAGGCCAAAAGCTAAAGACACCGGCAACTCAAAGACTAAGACATGAAAAAAAGGGCACTCTGTGCCCTTTTTTAAATCCAATACCTGATAGAAAACGTCCGACTACTTGAAGCCTTTGACTTTCTTAATCAGATCGTAAGCGTTTTGAATCTCTTGAGATTTCTCTTTCGCGACGTTCATCATCTCTGGTGGTAAACCTTTAGCCATCAATTTGTCCGGGTGATGCTCGTTCATCAGTTTACGATAAGCACGCTTAACGGTTTTACTGTCGGCATCTGAAGACACATCCAGAATTTTGTACGCGTCGGCCAACTGATCCGCTTGTGAAGCTTGTTGCCAGCTACCACCAGAAGATTGGCCTTGATGCTGACCATGAAAACCACCCTGGCTTTGGAAACGGAATGCGGCTTCTTGCATTTGCAAGCGACGCTCTAGCTGCTCAGAAGAGAAACCCAAACCACGTGCTATTTTGTGTAACACATTTCGTTCACTAGGATGAATCGAGCCATCTGCAAAGGCCGCCGAGATTTGCAGCTCTAAGAAAAATTGCAACAAGTCAAAGCGACCAGCTGTCGAAATTTTCACACGAACAAGAACATCTTCTAACGGAAAGTCGCTGTCTTTACCTTCACGAAACGCGTCTTGCGCTGCGCGACGCTGTTCGCCATGCAAATTCATGCGGTCCATCATGGCAGAAGCCAGTTGGATTTCCTCTTTGGTGACTTGGCCTTTCGCTTTTGCCACATGTCCCATTACCGCAAACGCCGCTTTAAAAAACTCTTCTTGGCGCTGAGCTTGACTTGGCCCTTTTCCAAAGCCGCCAGTAGAGAACCCGGCTTGACTCAAGCGACGTGCTTTATCGAATTGATGGCCAATAAATAAGCCAAAGAGTAAACCTAGCGGCCCGCCAAGTAACAAGCCAAAAAAGGCACCCAGAATTTTGCCAAAAATATGCATTATGTGTTCTCTATCAATGAATTTTTATCGACGACGGCGGTCTTATAGTGCCGGATGCAACGATTTCCTTTATGATAATGGAATTAGTTTTATTTCGGCTAGGCCATTTCGCCTGCTTATCTTTGCAGCTATTTTGTCGTCATTATGCCACAGTGAATCAATACGCTGGGATAAATGCGACTATAGTTGATTCATTTGGCTATTACGCTAGGGTACAACAAGCCCTATAGCCATCGAGTAGTAGTGACACAGGAAAGTTCAATTCAATGCAACATTTCTCCCGCACATGTTTAGCGGCCTCTATCAGCACCGCCTTGTTTGTACCCACCACTCAAGCTGAAGCGAATATCCATGATAGTGTGCAGGAAATGCCCGCCACAGATCAATGTTTGGTCGATACAAGTGGCGAGGAGGACGCTCTTAATACCCCAGTAGTGGTAGAAGCTGACACCCTGCAAGCCATCAATGGTGACAAAGCTCAGTACTCAGGTAATGTACAAGTCACCCAAGGCCAGAAGAAAATTACCGCAGATAGCGTAACGCTGCACCAACAAGACAACGTCGTGGTTGCCGAAGGCAACGTGACTTTCAATGACGGCCAAGTCAAAGCTCGATCTGATCGTGTTACTAACGACATTAATCAAGATACGTTTTCACTTGAGAACACCGATTATCAGTTCCTTTGCCAACAAGGCCGAGGCACTGCAGCCTATATCGCTCGCACAGGTCAGTCGGTTTATGAACTCGAAGACGGCTCTATCACATCGTGCCCTCAAGGCGATAATTCATGGCGATTGGTTGCGTCAGGCATCGATGTTGACCAAGATGAAGAGACAGCGACGCTGCACCACCCTCGATTTGAAGTGTTAGATGTGCCTGTTTTCTATGTGCCGTATCTAACCATGCCAATTGGAGATACGCGTAAAACGGGTTTCCTCTTCCCTTCTTTATCGTACGGTTCTAGTGATGGTATGGAAGTCGAGGTGCCATTCTATTGGAACATCGCGCCTCAATATGACATGACACTCACCACGCTCTATATGCAGCAACGTGGTACAAAACTCGATACTGATTTCCGCTACCTAACAGATGGTTGGGGAAATGGGGAAATCAAAGGCGAATACCTCAATAGTGATCGCAAATATCAGGACGAGTCTCGTTGGGGCTACCAAGTTAAACACGACGGCATCATCAATAAACAGTGGATAGTCAAAGTCGATTACTCAAAAGTGAGTGATATTGATTACTTCCTCGATCTCGACTCCGATATTGGTAACCGTGAAGATGGTCAACTGGTTCAAGAAGGACAAGTACAATATCGTTCTGATTTCTGGGATGCTTCGTTAACCGTTCGTGACTTCCAAATCTTATTGAAAGAAGAGAACCGCCCTTATCGCCTGCTTCCTCAGTTAGACTTGAACTACTACACGCCATTGTGGGGAGACTACCTTAACTTTGACGTGAAGAGCCAAGTGAGCCGCTTCGATACCAGCGATGCTGCGCGACCAAATGCGACCCGTGTTCACATTGAACCAGGGCTTACATTACCACTCTCAAACTCATGGGCAACGTGGACATCAGAAGCGCGTGTGCTCTCTACGTATTACTCTCAAGACTTAACGGGTTTGACAGATGTAAACTTGCAAAACCAGTTGGATGATGAAGTTTCTCGTGTTATTCCTGAGTTCCGTACGCATGCGCAACTTTACTTAGAGCGAGATACAAGCTGGATCAAGGGCTACACACAAACACTGGAGCCTCAGCTACAGTACTTGTACGTACCTGAAGAAGATCAGACCAACATCTACAACTACGATACCACCTTGCTACAAACCGACTACTACGGGCTATTCCGCAGTCGTAAGTACAGTGGCATTGATAAAATCGCCTCGGCGAACCAGTTAAGCTACGGTGCGAGTACTCGCTTCTTTGATGATGACTATAAAGAGCGTCTTAACGTTTCATTTGGTCAGATTTACTACTTCGATAAAAAGACCAAACTGAGCAATAGTCCAAATCTTCCGGATGAGACCACCAATTACTCATCATGGGCGATTGAAGCTGATTTCAACTACAACGATTACTTGTTCTATCACGGTGGAATTCAATACGATATTGATTTGAGCTCCATGCAGTTGGCAAACAGTACCTTGGAATACCAATTCAACGGCGGCTTTATTCAGGGTAACTATCGCTACGTTACGCGTGAATACATCGAAGATACGATCATTCTCGAAAACCTAGACACAATTACTCGTAAAGGTATTTCTCAAGCAGGTATTGTAGCGGCCTACGAGTTCAACCCGAACTGGTCTGCGAGTGGTCAATACTACTACGACCTCAATGAAAATGCGGACCTAGAATGGTTAGCGAGCCTACGTTACCAATCTGACTGTTGGTACATTGGCGTCACTTACTCAAACCAATTGCTTGGTTGGGAAGACCAAGCTATCGGCAGCACCGGGGCATCACCTGAATACGAAAATAACTTCAGCGTTAACTTCGGTATTCAAGGCTTTGCGACCAACCAGCGTGAAGACACTGCTGTCAAAGAACTGGATGGTTCTGACAACGCGATTAAGTACGGCCGCCCATTCTATCTGAACAATTAATCAAAATAGGCGTCTTAAATGAATAAGACGCCTATTCAAAAATACTGACGGAATTTTAAATGAAAATTTGGAAATCAATCTTATTCACGACCCTACTCTCTTGCGGAGCGGTTGCAGCACCAGTAGAGATCGATAAGGTTGCGGTCATCGTGAACGACGGTGTAGTTCTACAAAGCGACATCGAAACAGCGATGAAAACGCTGCAAGCCAACGCTCGTCAAAGTGGAAAGAGCTTACCTTCTACCAGCGTGTTAAAAGAACAAGTCGTTGAAAAACTTATCATTGATACGTTGCAAGGCCAAGAAGCAGACCGTATTGGTGTGCGTATTGACGACAACCGTTTAAACCAAGCGATTGCAGAGATCGCACGTAATAATGAGCAATCGGTAGAACAACTCGCTGCTTCTGTAGAAAGTGAAGGTTTAAGCTACCCAGAATTCCGCGAACAAATTCGTAAGGAAATCGCCGCATCAGAAGCTCGCAATGCACTGGTTCGTCGCCGTATTAATATCCTTCCAGCAGAGGTCGATAGCCTTGCTGAGCAACTATCACAAGAAACCAATGCAACTGTTCAATACAAAATTGGACACATTCAACTGCGCTTCTCTGACGATAAAGAAAAATCTGCTGTAGAAGCAGAAGCTAAAGCGCTCGCGAAAAAGCTAAACGAAGGTGCAGATTTTACGGAGATGGCCTACACCTACTCTAAAGGTCCTAAAGCTTTACAAGGTGGTGATTGGGGCTGGATGCGTAAAGAAGAGATGCCAACCATCTTTGCTGATCAGATCAAGATGCAAAACAAAGGCAGCATTATTGGTCCATTCCGTAGTGGCGTTGGTTTCCACATCCTAAAAATAGAGGATGTCAAAGGCCTAGAAATGGTTGCGGTAACGGAAGTAAATGCGCGTCATATTTTGATTAAACCAACCGTGATTCTGAGCGACGAAGGGGCGAAGAAGCAACTGAATGAATTTGTACGCCGCATCAAAGCCGGTGAAGCAACGTTCGCTCAATTGGCAACACAATACAGTCAAGATCCTGGCTCGGCAGCACAAGACGGTGAACTAGGTTATCAAACACCAGATCTTTACGTGCCAGAATTCAAGCACCAAGTAGAAACTCTGCCAGTTGGCTCAATCAGCGAACCGTTCAAAACCGTTCACGGCTGGCATATCGTTGAAGTGTTGGATCGTCGCCAAGTTGACCGTACTGACTCAGCGATGAAGAACAAAGCTTACCGTATTCTATTTAACCGTAAATTTAATGAAGAAGCGGGCGCATGGATGCAAGAGCTACGCGCAAGTGCGTTTGTTGAAATCGTGGATGACAACAATGACAACTAATACAATTCGTAGAATTGTCGTAACCGCAGGGGAACCTGCGGGTATCGGCCCAGACTTAGTGCTTGCCCTATCGAAAGAAGATTGGGCGCACCAAATTGTCGTCTGTGCCGATAAGAATATGCTGACGGAGCGAGCCAAGCAGCTTGGCATCGAAGTCCAACTGTCTGATTACAATCCAGAAGAAGCACCTAAAGCACAAAAAGCGGGCACGCTTATCGTTGACCATATCCAAATATCGGAACCTGCGGTCGCAGGCGAGCTCAATGAAGCGAATGGCCACTATGTACTAAAAACGCTAGAAAGAGCGGCTTTAGGCTGTATGAATGATGAATTTGATGCTATTGTCACCGGCCCTGTTCATAAGGGGGTGATTAATCGCGCAGGTGTTGCATTCAGTGGTCATACTGAATTTTTCGCCGAGAAGTCACAAACGCCGCTAGTCGTAATGATGCTAGCAACGGAAGGACTACGCGTGGCGCTGGTTACAACACATATTCCTTTAGCTTATGTGTCCAAAGCTGTCACCGAAGAGCGATTAGAAAAAATCATCGATATTCTTCATAAAGACCTTGTAGAAAAGTTTGCTATCGCACAACCAAACATCTACGTTTGCGGGCTTAACCCTCATGCTGGCGAAGATGGCTGCTTAGGTCGTGAAGAGATCGAAACCATCACTCCAACACTGGAAAAAATTCGACAAGAAAAAGGTATCAACCTGATCGGCCCTCTGCCGGCTGATACCATTTTCAATGAAAAATATTTAAATGATGCTGATGCTGTTTTAGGCATGTACCATGATCAAGTATTGCCAGTATTAAAATACAAAGGCTTTGGTCGTTCAGTAAATATTACTCTTGGTCTACCTTTTATTAGAACATCGGTGGACCACGGTACTGCATTAGATCTGGCAGGGACAGGTCAAGCGGATACAGGGAGTTTCCGAACAGCGCTCACGCATGCGATAGATTTGGTAGAGAAGAAACAATGAGAAATGATGTCCATTTAGGACACAAAGCGCGTAAACGTTTTGGTCAAAACTTCCTGAACGATCCATACATTATTGATGGAATCGTATCAGCGATTAACCCAAAACCAGGTCAAAACCTGGTTGAAATCGGTCCTGGTCTTGGTGCAATCACTGAGCCAGTAGGTCGTGAAGTAGATAAGTTCACAGTTATCGAATTAGACCGCGATCTGGCGGAACGCCTACGTACTCACCCTGAACTGGCAGATAAGTTGACCATCCATGAGGGTGACGCTATGCGTTTTGACTTCACTCAACTAGTGAAGCCAAACAACAAGCTGCGCATTTTTGGTAACTTACCGTACAACATCTCTACACCATTGATGTTCCACCTTTTCGAGTTCCATAAAGACATTCAAGACATGCACTTTATGCTGCAAAAAGAAGTGGTAAACCGCTTAGCCGCCGGCCCTGGCAGCAAAGCTTACGGCCGTTTAACGGTAATGGCTCAGTACTACTGTAAAGTGGTACCGGTACTGGAAGTACCGCCAACGGCATTCGTTCCACCACCGAAAGTGGATTCTGCCGTTGTTCGTTTAGTGCCTTACGAAGAGTTGCCATGCCCGGCGAAAGATCTGCGTTTGCTCGATCGCGTTTGTCGTGAAGGCTTTAACCAACGTCGTAAAACAGTTCGTAACTGCTACAAATCGTTGTTAAGCACAGAAGTACTAGAAGAGCTAGGTGTTAATCCAAGCATGCGTCCAGAGAACCTGACGCTAGAACAATTCGTCGCAATGGCGAACTGGCTTGCGGATAACCCGCAGCACTAAGAACTCAAACAATGAGCCAAACCCTTGTAGGTTTGGCTTATTATTATTGGGATATTACGTTTCTGAGGAGTGCACATGGACGTCATTCAACCTTGCATCAAAATTCAAGTTCACACCAAATACATCGAAGAACAGTCCAACCCAGAGCTACAACGCTACGTTTTCGCTTATATCATCACCATCAAAAACCTTAGCCAACAAACCGTACAGTTAGTGAGCCGCCGCTGGCTAATCACAGACTCGAATGGCAAGCAAATGACGGTTGAAGGTGACGGAGTGGTAGGCCAGCAGCCCTTTATTCCAAGCAATGATGAATACACGTACAGTAGCGGAACCGCGTTAGAAACCCCTGTCGGCGTTATGCAAGGACACTACAAAATGCTGGATGAGAAAGGGCAAGAGTTCATCACCGAAATTGAACCATTTCGCTTGGCTGTTCCAAATGTTTTAAATTAGTAAATTGGAGATTCAGTGGCTACCTATATTGTTGGTGACATCCAAGGCTGTTTTGATGAACTGCAGCGACTACTAGAAAAAGTATCTTTCTCTGCGAAAAAAGACCAACTTTGGCTTGCTGGTGATTTGGTCGCCAGAGGGCCTAAATCACTAGAAACGTTACGCTTTGTGAAGTCACTTGGCGCAAGCGCAATCGTGGTGCTTGGTAATCACGACCTCCATCTTCTCGCTGTGGCTCACGGGATAAAAAAGGTCAAAGACAAAGATAAAACCGCACCTATTTTCACGGCCCCCGACAAAGAGGAATTACTGACATGGCTAGCTCAGCAACCTCTATTGGCCGAGCATGACGAGTTCGTGATGTGTCACGCTGGCATATCACCGCAGTGGAATCTAAAAACAGCGAGAAAGTGTGCCCGTGAAGTTGAGCGCATCATCCAAAGTGAAGAGCTGCCTTGGCTATTAAAAAACATGTACAGCAATCAACCGGATTCCTGGGATGACTCTCTACAGGGTTTGGACCGATACCGCTATATTATCAATGCTTTTACGCGGATGCGCTTTTGTTTCCCTGATGGTCGTTTGGATATGGATTGTAAATTGCCACCGCAACAAGTTTCCGGTAACGAACTTATTCCATGGTTTGATGTGCCTAAACGTATTCACTTAAATAAAGCGGTGCTCTTTGGGCACTGGGCTGCACTACAAGGCTATATGAACAACGAAGTCATCGGGCTAGATACTGGCTGCGTTTGGGGCGGAAGCCTAACCATGATCCGTTGGGAAGATAAGAAAATTTTTACTCAGGATGCGTTAAGTTAAACACTGAATAACAGTCGATAATCCATAGTAGGAGGAATACCTGTCACTTAACACTTCCTGTAGGGTCATTCCAACGAGCCTTAACGAGACTAGGAATCTAATATCCTCGCGCTGCGAATAGATAGAAATACCTTTGACAACAAGGTACTCGTATAGAGGCTCCTGAATCTCGCTCTTTCGTCGCTTTTCAGGATGACGGTAGGTTGGGATGGCCGCTCGCTGTTACACGAACGGCATTACCGTATTAACTACGCGGTGTTAATCTCGAATTACTTTTCTAACACAGTAAAGCGCATGTTATAGGCGTTCTTCTCATCGGCTTGATACATTTCTGAGTAAGTCTCCTTAAACTCGTCTCCCCAATCTGGGAACTGAGTATCACCATCAATGGCCGCTTCAATGTGTGTTACATACAGTTTATTGGCCATAGGCAGACAAGTGGTGTAAATCGCACCACCACCAATGATCATCACTTCTTCCACATCACCTGCGACTTCCAGAGCCTGCTCAATCGATGTTACGGTAGTGACACCTTCGATCTTTAGTGTCTCATCACGGCTAATAACAATATTCAAGCGACCTGGTAAAGGGCGACCAATAGACTCATAGGTTTTGCGTCCCATCACAACCGGTTTTCCCATGGTACAACGCTTAAACCAAGCGAAATCGGCGGGAAGATGCCAAGGCATTTGATTGTCTTTGCCAATGATGCGATTGTCGGCCATCGCGGCAATCATACTAATGATCATGTTAGGTCCTTATACAATTGGTCTGCGGCGATAGAATAACAGCCCTGGAACCGCAAGACCAACAGCTAAACCTGCAATAATAAACATGGCCTTAAGAAAGTTTTCCATACAGGTTGCGACAAGCTCGGGTGAGTAGCCAACATGATTGATCTCTACCATAGCGATCATTGCTTTGTACGCAAACACACCCGGCACCATCGGGATCAAAGCAGCCACAGTAAACACTTTTGGATGCGCGAGAAAACGGTGAGACCAGTACACACCAATCATCCCAACTAACGTCGCGGCAAAAAAGGTTGCCCACTCAATAGGAATGCCAAACTGCATCATCAAGTAGCGGCTACCATGACCAATCGCGCCACCAACAGCGCAATACACTAAGGCTCTTTGTGGCACGTTAAAAACCAATGCAAATCCTACGGCGGGAATCGCCGCAAAAAACATGTCATTCAAAAGGCCAAACATCAAATCAAATAAACTCATTAGATAGCCCACCCCCAAATTCCAGTTACACTCATCGCAGCAACGATCCCCAAACATGTCGCCAACGTTAGTAAACTAGCCATCACAAATCGAGCAATGCCCATATTAATGTGGCCTTTCAACATATCTGCGACAGAGTTAATGAGTGGGAAACCAGGTACAAGCATTAATACCGACGATGCCATTGCTACGGTAGGTAGATTACCGATTTGGTAAATTTCCGCCTGTGCTGAAATTAAGGTAGTCACAAAAGCGGTCGCAGCAAAGTTCAATAGAGGGTTGAAATGACGATGACCAATTTCTTGGCGAACGATCATGCCACCAGCTGAAGCTAAAAAGGTCATGATGAATACTCCCCAATCACCACCAGCAAGATGACTGAATGCCGCACAAGACAAGCCAATCATAAACACCACCAACCAGCGGTTATAACGCTCTGGACTGATAGCGTTCAGCTTTTTCTGCGCCATGGTTGAATCGAGCAAACCACGTTCCATCATGATACAGATTCGTTGAATTTGCGTAATAACGCGCATATTGATGCCACGATCAGCGCAGCTTCGGGTGGTGGTGATGCAATGCCCATCCATTACCGTCGTCACAACCAATGCATTAGCTGATAGTGCTACCGCAACTTCATTCACCCCACAAGCAAGGCCAATACGACGCATAATATCGCTCACAAGAGTACTTTCAGCACCATGAGCGAGTAGCATTTGTCCGGCTTGGGCGACAAGACGAGAAATCGATCGTTGAGTAGATACCGCCAACTCTCTATGCGGTATGGTTTCTAGAGTCATAAATAAGTCTAATTCCTTTTAGGGTGTTACTCATTCATACGCGCGAGGGCCAAACTAACCCTCAAAAAACACGACGTATCGGTTATTGTGCCGTAAATCACATCACCTAAATATGATTTAGATACAAAAAAAGCCGCAATAGATAATTGCGGCTTAATGAATTATAGGCAAACAGGCATTGTTTGACCGTTCTGATTAGTCACGAACGTAGACAACGTGACCGTCATCTTCTTCATCGTCCCAGTCATCCCAATCGTCGTCGTCATCTTCAGTGATAACGTCTTTACCCGCCATCGCATCTTTATGGTAATCATCCCACATGAAGTTAACTTTATCTTCTTCAGCCACTTCTTCCTCTTCGCGAGGTAGGTTATCCATAAAGTCAGCCAGTTTGTAACAAAGCTCTTTAGTACCGTTACGATTGATCGCCGAGATCTTAAAGTACTCGTCTTCCCAACCTAGTGCGTCTAAGATTTCTTGGATCTTCTCATTCGCTTCTTCTTCAGGCATTAGATCAACTTTGTTGAACACTAACCAGCGCGGCTTACTTGCCAGTTTCTCGCTGTATTGTTCTAGTTCATCAATGATCGTCAATGCATTTTGCACCGGATCGGACTGATCAATTGGCATAATATCGATCATGTGCAGCAACACTCGACAACGCTCTAAGTGCTTCAAGAATCGAATACCAAGGCCAGCGCCATCTGCTGCACCCTCGATCAAACCAGGGATGTCTGCAACAACAAAACTTTTCTCTGGTACGACACTTACGACACCCAAGCTTGGGATCAAAGTCGTGAATGGGTAATCAGCGACTTTCGGTTTTGCTGCTGATACTGCGCGGATAAAGGTTGATTTACCGGCATTAGGTAGACCAAGCATACCCACATCAGCAAGAAGCAATAGCTCAAGGCGAATTTCGCGTACTTCACCTTTTGTACCCAATGTTCTCTGACGAGGCGCGCGGTTTACTGAAGATTTGAAACGCGTGTTACCTAGACCGTGCCAACCGCCTTTTGCGATCATCACTTTCTTACCGTGTTCAGCAACTTCCGCCACGATTTCATTTGTGTGGATATCCACAGCGCGCGTACCCACAGGTACACGAAGAACGATGTCTTTACCACGCTTACCTGTACAGTTACCACCGCGACCGTTTTCACCACGCTCAGCTTCGTAGAAGCGCTGGAAACGGTAATCAATCAGGGTATTTAGGTTTTCATCGGCTTGGATATAAACATCACCACCGTCACCGCCATCACCGCCATCAGGGCCACCTTTAGTGATGAATTTTTCACGCCAGAAACTGACAACGCCACTACCGCCATCACCAGCCTGAACTTTTACTACCGCTTCATCTACGAACTTCATCTTTTACTCCGACTACTTCGTGCGTGGATTAAATCTTACTATGTCATCCGACAATTTTAGCAGATGACAGATCTAAGCTCCCAGATTCAAATCGCTTAGGATCTTAGCGAGAAACTTCGATATGTCGACTGCCACAAATAAAAAACCCCGCCGATTCGGCAGGGCTTTTGAATTCAGCTTAAAGCTATTAAGTAATTTGGTTAAAAACCTAATTACTCAGCTTCGATGCTTACAAACTTACGGTTCTTAGGACCTTTCACTTCGAACTTCACTTTACCTTCAGTAAGAGCGAATAGAGTGTGGTCTTTACCGATACCTACGTTGTTACCAGCGTGGAACTTAGTACCACGTTGACGAACGATGATGTTACCTGCAAGTACAGATTCACCACCGAAACGCTTAACACCTAGACGTTTGCTTTCTGAATCGCGGCCGTTACGAGTAGAACCACCAGCTTTTTTGTGTGCCATTGTTAAACTCTCCTAATAGATTAAGCGTTGATACCAGTGATCTTCACTTCAGTGAACCACTGACGGTGACCCTGTTGCTTACGAGAGTGCTTACGACGACGGAACTTAACGATTTTAACTTTATCGCCACGACCGTGTTGTACAACTTCAGCAACAATTTTGCCGCCCTCTACAAGAGGAGCACCAACTTTGATGTCTTCGCCGTTAGCAACAAGAAGAACTTTATCAAATTCTACAGTTGCACCAGTTTCAACGTCTAATTTCTCTAAACGAAGAGTTTGACCTTCGCTTACACGGTGTTGTTTACCACCAGATTGGAAAACAGCGTACATATTTTACTCCGCTTTTTCCGCACAGCCTTTCTTGAGGGTGTGCGCTAAACTAATCATCAATAGGGCGCAGATTCTACAGAATAGATGCTCCTATGACAAGCCATATTTTGAAAAAATTGGCGAAAAGCTAATCGCCAAAGAAAAGTGCGGCAATCATGCCCTTTAGTAATGTATTAATCAACGTTTTTTAGTGTATTATTCGACAATTATATAAATCGAATAAGCCTTGCAGGGTCTAACTTCAGCCGGATATACGATGGATTTTAAAACTATCCAAGCGCTTACTGCCGATGACATGGCAAAAGTGAATGAAACAATTCAAGCCCAACTTAATTCTGATGTCTCTTTAATCAACCAGCTCGGTTTTTATATCGTGAGTGGTGGAGGCAAACGTCTAAGACCGCTTTTAGCGATACTGTCAGCCCGTGCACTTGGTTACCAAGGCAATGGTCATACAATGGCAGCTGCGTTTATTGAGTTCATCCATACAGCGACTTTGCTGCATGATGACGTGGTAGATGAATCAGACATGCGCCGTGGTAAAGCCACTGCGAATGCAGCATTTGGCAATGCGGCTAGCGTATTAGTTGGGGACTTTATCTATACACGCTCATTTCAGATGATGACGGAACTAGGATCCATGAAGATCCTTAAACTAATGAGCAATGCCGTAAACGTGATCGCCGAAGGTGAAGTACAGCAGTTGATGAACTGTAACGACCCTGACACGACAGAAGAAAGCTACATGCAAGTCATCTACTCTAAGACTGCGCGCTTATTTGAATCCGCAACTCAAATCGGTGCAATCTTAAATGATGCTCCTGAGCATGTGGAAATCGCAATGCAAAATTACGGTAAGTATCTAGGCACTGCGTTTCAGCTCATTGATGACGTCATGGATTACACTTCTGATGGCGAAGACATGGGTAAAAATGTGGGTGATGACTTGGCCGAAGGCAAGCCAACTTTACCTCTACTCCATGCTATGCGTAATACCACACCAGAAAACGCCATCATGATTCGTGAAGCAATTGAGAAAGCGAATGGCATGGATCGCTTAGAAGAAATTCTTGCGGTCATGAAAAAAGCAGGCTCTCTGGAGTACACAACGCAAAAAGCTCTAGAAGAAGCAGACAAAGCAATCGCAGAACTATCAGTGTTGCCAGAGTCTGAATACAAACAAGCGCTTGTTACTTTGGCTCATGTCGCAGTACAACGCACGAAGTAATCAATAGCTACCCATAACGCAAGGCTTATAGCTAAAAGGAAGAGCATGCTCTTCCTTTTTTACGTTTGATACCTAATGACGACGCCCGAGACGCTAGTAATATCTGTCACTACCGCCATGCAGTTGTGGATCATCTTCTATTTCATCAAAGCTAACGGCGAGCTGCTGTTCAGTCCCTTGTTTGGACAACAATACCGTCTCTGCTTCATGGTCGACCACTAATATCGTACCGACGCCTTGTTGGCACTCAACAACCATGCCTTTACGGATTCGACTCGCTTCCATCATCTTCTCCTTCACTACGTCGTTTTATTCGATCATTTTTACGAAGTTGAGAAATCAAGGATCAAAAAAGCCGATCAAAATGATCGGCTTTCTTCTTATATAGGCTTTCTAGATTACTTTGCGAATTCAACACCAATGTTGATGTCGCCATTTAGTGTTTCTAGCATACCGTCTAATGCAGACTTTTCGTAATCGCTGAGTTTGCCGTAGCTTAGTACTTCTTCAACGCCTTCTTTACCCAGTTTCACAGGTTGCGCGAAGTACGTCGCGTGTTCGCCGTCGCCTTCAACGTAAGCGCACTCAACTACGCCTTCTTCACCTTGAAGAGCACGAACCAGAGACAGACCAAAGCGACATGCAGCTTGGCCCATTGATAGTGTTGCACTACCACCACCCGCTTTCGCTTCTACAACTTCAGTACCTGCATTTTGAATACGTTTCGTTAATGCTTCTACTTCTTCAGCTGTAAACTCAACACCTTCTACTTGAGACAGTAGAGGTAAGATCGTTACGCCAGAGTGACCACCAATAACTGGCACGCGAACGTCACCTGGATCTTTGTCTTTTAGCTCAGCAACAAACGTTTCTGAACGGATAACATCCAACGTTGTTACACCAAATAGACGACGCTTATCATAAACACCCGCTTTTTTAAGAACTTCAGCAGCAATTGGCACTGTTGTATTTACAGGGTTTGTGATGATACCAACACAAGCTTTCGGACAAACAACCGCAATCTTCTCCGCTAGCGATTTAACGATACCAGCGTTTACATTAAATAGATCCGCACGATCCATACCTGGCTTACGCGCAACACCAGCAGAAATTAGCACAACATCCGCGCCTTCTAGTGCTGGAGTAGGATCTTCACCAGCGTAACCTTTGATAGAAACTGGCGTAGGGATGTGGCTAAGATCAGCGGCCACACCAGGAGTTACTGGAGCAATATCATATAGGGCTAGATCAGAACCAGCAGGAAGACGGTTCTTAAGTAGAAGGGCCAGGGCTTGACCGATGCCACCAGCGGCACCAATAACGGCTACTTTCATGTAGTTCTCCTTGAGAGTATTTCTCTTATAAACGTATTCGTAGGGTAGTTTGTAACCAACTTAAATAAAGCTATCGGAATCACAACTTGATTACAATCAATTAACGCTAGCTTTGCGACCTCGCGCAACTCGCTGTTACCGTGCTACAAATGGGGCTTGGATTATTCTTTTATTCTGTTGAAATGACAAGGAATTCAAGAAAACAGATACAGCCCTACTTCAGCGCGCTAAAGAATTCTATGTGGTATATAGTTTACAGTGACGCATCTAACATAATCCTGGGACTCTTTGGCATCGCCTGAATATATATGCGAGAATATGCAAAATTGCTGACCCGTAATAAGAGATTTGTAATGACTATGCGCAATTCAGAAAAACAAGACAACTTAGTTCGCGCCTTTAAAGCCCTGTTAAAAGAAGAAAGCTTTGGCTCACAGGGCGAGATTGTTGACGCACTCAAACAGCAAGGATTTGAGAGTATCAACCAATCTAAAGTCTCACGTATGCTGACTAAATTTGGCGCTGTCCGTACGCGCAATGCAAAAATGGAAATGGTTTACTGTCTTCCTGCTGAGCTAGGTGTCCCAACAGTCAGCAGCTCTCTGCGTGAACTAGTACTAGACATCGATCGTAACGCAGCGTTAGTGGTAATTCACACTGGCCCAGGTGCAGCACAGTTGATTGCTCGCTTGCTTGATTCACTCGGTAAATCCGAAGGTATTCTTGGTGTTGTCGCAGGTGACGATACCATTTTCATTACGCCAACCATGGCAATTACGACTGAGCAACTCTTCAAATCAGTGTGCGAGCTGTTCGAATATACTGGTTAAGTTCTATAAAGCTTCAATCAGCTAACTCATTGTGGGTTATAAAAGAAGTCTCATTTTGTAGCCCATAATTTATGTAAATTTTTTGCTTACTCCGCTCATTCTTCAACCATCCATTTTGTGATTAACATCACGCAATTGATCTTTTTCATTTCAGTCACTAAACGTTAATTAAGCAATTGTTTTAAAAAGAATTAAATCACAAATTGAATCCTATCCCCTGATACAAAATTCAGACTTATCAACTATAACATTTAACAATTGGATAATTTTCTGCCAATTTTTTGTTATGATTCGCTCGCTTTTTCAAACGATTGGATTGAAAAAGGTGCCGTTTCCAAATAGGAAACTCCAGAAGTGATTTATGGTTATTTCCGGGTAAATAATGAATATAAGGAAGGGAAATTCATGGCATTTAACAAACTTCTCAAAGTAGGCGCTATCGCTGCAGCCGTAATGGGCGCAGGCGCAGTTAACGCTCAAGAGTTTATTACCATCGGTACTGGCTCCGTGACAGGTGTTTACTACCCAACTGGTGGTGCTATCTGTAAGTTGGTAAATAAAGATCGTAAAGACCACAACATCCGTTGTTCAGTAGAATCGACTGGTGGCTCAATTTACAACGTTAACACTATCCGTGCAGGCGAATTAGATTTTGGTATCGTGCAATCGGATTGGCAGTACCACGGCTACAACGGTACGAGCAAGTTTGAAGAACAAGGCCCGTACAAGAAGCTACGCGCAATGTTCTCTCTTCATACAGAACCTTTCAACATCATTGCGCGTGCAGATTCAGGTATTGAAAACGTTGAAGACCTGAAAGGTAAGCGCGTAAACATCGGTAATCCAGGCTCTGGTGACCGTGCAACGATGGGCGTTGTCATGGAAGCGATGGGTTGGACAAACGACAGCTTCAAGTTGGCGTCTGAGCTAAAAGGCTCTGAACGCTCTCAGGCACTTTGTGATAACAAAATTGACGCCTTCATTTACATGGTCGGCCACCCGAACGGTTCAATCAAAGAAGCAACCACATCATGTGATGCGAAGCTAGTTTCAGCAACAGGCCCTAAAATCGATAAAATTGTTGCCGACAACCCATACTACGCCTTTAGCTCAGTACCGGCTGGTATGTACCGCGGTACAGACAAAGACGTAAACAGCTTTGGTGTTGCAGCAACAATGGTAACGACCTCTGATGTTTCAGACGATGTCGCTTACAACGTGGCAAAAGCTGTGTTTGAAAACTTTGATACCTTCAAACGTCTACACCCTGCATTCGCAAACTTGAAGAAAGAAGACATGGTGAAAGCTGGTCTTTCTATTCCTCTTCACCCAGGTGCAGAAAAGTACTACAAAGAAATGGGTCTAATTAAGTAATTTCCTCAGACTCTACATACAGGCAGGAAAGAATATTTTCTGCCTGTTTGAGCATACAGGTTGTAGCACGTTCTAACTGTATGCTTCATTCGCCAGTTTTCTTCTGAAAACTGCGAGCTCATACCCAAGAAAACTTAAACGCCGCCTAACAGAGTATCCAACAATCAACACTTTGAGTTCAGGCAGCAAAATACTCGAAAGCAAACTTCGCTCCATTCACTACACTGATAGAGGCGAAGTGTGGTTCTCGATAAAAATCAGACAGGACCATCAATAATAAGGAAAAAGTACATGGCGACGAATCAAGCTCCGTCACAAGATGTGCAAGAAATGGTGGCTCAGGCAGACACAGGTGCACGTAGCCCTTCGGGAATGCAAGGACGAATCCTTTGGTTTGTTCCTCTGTGTTGGTCACTATTTCAATTATGGTACGCATCCCCGTTACCATTTATTTTCAATTTTGGCGTACTGAACGACACGGAAGCGCGATCTATCCACCTTACTTTCGCGATCTTTTTGGCTTTCACTGCTTATCCAGCGATGAAGAATTCTCCTCGCGATCATATCCCTCTTGTTGATTGGATACTCGCGTTGGCTGGCAGCTTTTCAGCAGCCTATATATACCTTTTTTATACCGAGCTAGCAGGACGCTCAGGCGCACCGACAACGGTTGATATCGTTGTTGCTGTTATCGGTATGATCCTCCTTTTAGAAGCAACACGCCGAGCTCTTGGTCCACCATTAATGGTCGTGGCTGCTGTTTTCCTTACTTACACCTTTGCAGGCCCTTACATGCCTGACGTTATCGCGCACAAAGGGGCAAGCTTGAACAAGGCCATGTCTCACTTGTGGCTAACAACAGAAGGCGTATTTGGGGTTGCGCTAGGTGTTTCTACCTCTTTTGTCTTCTTGTTTGTATTGTTTGGAGCAATGCTGGAACGCGCTGGTGCTGGTGCTTACTTCATTAAAGTTGCCTTCTCGTTGCTTGGCCATATGAAAGGTGGTCCAGCTAAAGCGGCCGTTGTTGCATCAGGTTTATCTGGTCTGGTTTCTGGTTCTTCAATCGCAAACGTAGTAACAACTGGCACCTTTACCATTCCACTGATGAAGCGTGTTGGCTTTCCCGGCACAAAAGCGGGTGCGGTAGAGGTAGCGGCTTCAACCAATGGTCAGTTAACACCGCCAATCATGGGTGCAGCCGCATTTTTGATGGTGGAATACGTCGGTATCTCCTACGTTGAGGTGATTAAAGCTGCCCTACTTCCAGCGCTAATCTCTTATATTGCTTTAATTTACATTGTTCACCTTGAAGCATGTAAAGCAGGCATGACGGGCCTTCCTCGTCGCCACAACCCAACACTAGTACAAAGTCTGCTGTCCTTTACTGGCACAATCTTAGGATTGTGTGTGATCAGCGCATTGGTTTACTACGGAGTGGGTTGGACAAAAGACGTCTTTGGTGATGCCGCGACACCAATTGTTACCGTCGCACTATTAATCGCGTACGTTGGGTTGGTGAAAGTCTCAGCAAATCACGTGCAAGATGGCGCAATTGAGATTGATGCAGAATTAACAGAAGTACCTGATCCTGGCCCAACCGTTAAGTCAGGCTTGCACTACCTACTCCCTATCGTCGTATTAGTTTGGTGTTTGACTGTCGAACGTTTCTCACCTGGCCTTTCGGCATTCTGGGCAACGGTATTCATGATTTTCATTTTGCTTACTCAACGTCCGTTGATTGCACTGCTGTCAAAGCAAGGTGACATGCTTCAGCAAACCAAAGATGGCTTTGTCGATCTTGCCGAGAGCTTAGTTTCTGGTGCGCGTAATATGATTGGTATCGGCGTTGCAACCGCGGCAGCGGGCACCGTTGTTGGTGTTGTTACACTAACGGGTATCGGCCTAGTGATGACCGACTTCGTCGAGTTTATCTCTGGTGGCAGTATCATTCTTATGCTGCTGTTTACCGCCATCATTAGCTTGGTTCTGGGGATGGGTCTGCCAACAACGGCGAACTACATCGTGGTCTCTACGCTAATGGCGCCGGTTATTGTTACGCTCGGCGCGGCGCATGGCTTGATTATTCCGTTGATAGCGGTGCACTTATTCGTTTTCTACTTTGGTATTTTGGCCGACGATACCCCACCTGTAGGTCTTGCAGCTTTTGCAGCAGCCGCAATTGCGAAATCAGATCCAATTCGTACCGGTATCCAAGGTTTTACTTACGATATTCGAACCGCTATTTTGCCGTTCATGTTTGTGTTCAATACCCAGCTATTGTTAATGGGGATCGACTCTTGGTGGCATTTGGCGCTCACGGTCATCTCATCGATCATTGCAATGCTGATATTCTCTGCGGCAACTCAAGGGTGGTGGTTCACGCGTAACAAGTGGTGGGAAACAGTCCTATTATTAGTACTGACGTTTTCGTTTTTCCGTCCAGGTTTTTGGTGGGACATGCTGTACCCAGCGAAAGTTCTTTCTCCTGGCGTTGAGGTAGCTCAAATCACGGAAACACTAAATGTAGGAGAATCATTGGAGTTACGTGTTGCCGGTGAAAACCTTGAGGGCGACTACATTGAGAAAACGGTTCGTCTTCCATTCGAAGACAGTGCGACAACAGCAGACGCACGTATTTCATCTATGGGTCTAATGCTGACCGAAAGTGACAACAAAATGATTGTCGATATGGTTGAATTTGGTAGTCCAGCAGAGTCCGCAGGTATCGACTTTGATTGGGAAATCAAGTGGGTTATCCAGGATGCAGACCGTCCGATGAAAGAGTGGGTGTTTGTACCATGCTTAATGATTTTGCTGGTGCTTGCAATGAACCAAAAACGTCGTGCTCGTAAGGAACAATTGAGCGCATAACCGATTTGGCCCCGAGGATAAAGGGGCCTTAATGAGAGACATTGAATGTACAAACAAATTCTTGTTCCGGTTGATCTAAATGACCAAGGCTTTTCAGACCGAGCGGTTGAACTAGCGGTTTGGCAGGCAAAGCAAGCAAATGCTCAAATCCATCTTCTGACGGTACTACCTGGTATTCACATGTCGATGGTTGCCACATACTTTCCGAAAGATGCTGCGGCCAAAATGAAGCAAGACGTGAAGCAGCAACTAAAAACTTTCGCTAATGAGCATATTGCTGAAGATGTGGTTTACCAAGTGCATGTTGCTGAAGGCAAGGCCTACGCGACCATTCTTGATTATGCAGAACGTTTAGGCGCAGATCTCATCATTATGCCAAGTCACAAGCGCTCTAAAATCAATAAAGTAATGCTTGGCTCTGTCGCGAGTAAGGTTGTGGAATATTCTCCAATCAATGTGATGGTCGTAAAACCGCAAGGCTAAGTAAATACAGAAACGAAAAAGGACGCTAACATTAGCGTCCTTTTTATATTAAACAAGTAAGGGTTATGCCATCACTGGGTAATCGGTATAACCTTCTGCTCCACCCAAATAAAAGTGTTCTGGTTTCGCCTCATTAAGAGGTGCATTTTTCTTAAATCGCTCAACTAAATCTGGGTTTGCGATAAAGGGAACGCCAAATGCGACCACATCAACTTTGTTTTCTGCAATTGCTGTTGCCGCTTCTTGTGCACTGTAGCCCACGTTCGCCATTAAGTGACCTTTATAGTTTTCGCGTGCTGGCTTGAGAACATCTGCTTTTTGTACGCCTTTCAGATCCGCACGCATCACGTGCCAATAAGCAAGATCGAAAGAATTAAGTTGCTCTGCTAAGTAACGCATCAAGCCAACTGGATCACTGTCTTTCATGTCATTAAATCCATTTAGCGGAGATGTGCGCAGACCGACTCTTCCGGGTCCCCACACCTCAACGACTTCTTTCACTATCTCAAGTAAAAATCGAGCACGATTTTCAACCGAGCCACCGTATTCATCGGTACGTAAATTTGAGCCGTCACGAAGGAAGTTATCAATAAGATAACCATTGGCGCCATGTATCTCGACCCCATCAAAGCCGGCTTTCTTGGCGTTTTCTGCACCTTGTTTAAACGCCGCAACAATGGAAGCTATCTCATCCACTTCGAGTGCTCGTGGTACCGTATATGCTTGCTTACCCGAAGGGGTATGGACTAATTCATCACGAATGGCCAATGCGCTCGCCGCTACAGGTGTTTTTCCTTCATTCAGATCAGGATGACAAGCTCGTCCCGCATGCCAAATTTGCAGTACAATCTTACCGCCTCTCTCATGAACCGCATCCGTTACCTTTTTCCAAGCTGCGATTTGCTCTTCGCTGTAAATGCCCGGCTCTGCCATGAAAGCAGACGTACCTTCCATCACCATGGTGCATTCAGCAATGATAAGTCCGGCACTCGCACGTTGAGCGTAGTATTCAACCATAAGGTCATTAGGAATATGGTCCGCACCAGCACGAGCTCGCGTTAAAGGCGCCATAATGGCACGGTTATCTAATGCTAATTGACCGAGTTCGATAGGAGAAAATAAGTCTACAGAGTTGGACATGGTGTTTACCTCAAATGACAATAACTTGATGGCTAAGGATGAGGTGCCAGACTATAATCAGATTAATATTGAAACAATATGGATAATTGAAAGTGATTGTTCGCAATTTAGAAACAATTGACTTTAGAACGCTTTCTATCTTTGTCACAAGCTGTCGACTACTGAGCTTAACCAAGTGCGCGCTGGAGTTAAACCTACCAAAATCTACTGTTAGTAAAGCCATAACCAAACTCGAACAACACTTTGAAGCCAAACTGCTAGAGCGCACAACCCGAAAGTTAGTGATCACCGAAGCTGGCCAAATGGTTTTAGAGCGTGCTGCAAGCTTAGTTGAGGAATTCCACTCAATTGGCCATGACGTACAGGAGATGGAACAACAGATCCAAGGCCGGCTGCGTATTTCCGCGCCACCAGCGTTGGATGCGTATATGGCGGAACACATCTTTTTGCCATTTTTAAAACAATGGCCAAAAGTACAAATTGCGTTAGAAGCATCGAACGATTTTGTTGATCTGTTTTCACACGGCTTTGATATGGCAATTCGAGTCGGTCAGATAGTTGATGATCGATTGATCGCAAAAAAATTAGGCTATACCACTCGAGTCCTGGCTGCTAGCCCTGAGTATTTAGCTGAGTTCGGCGTACCTGAAACGCCAGAAGATCTGACAAAACACAACTGTTTGAGGTATCAATATGTTTCAGAAATAGGGCCTTGGACGCTGATCTCACACGATAATACCGTCAATGTTTCAATAACCAGTAACTTCTCAAGTACAACTGTAGAAGCAATATTGAAAGGCGCACTTAAAGGACTAGGCATCGCTAACTTACCTGTGCAGAACATGACGCAAGAGCTAGAAAGTGGCACCTTAGTCAGAGTGTTACCGCAATGGCACACGGTACCAATGCCTATTTATTTAGTCTATCGTCCTGGAGCAAACCGCCCACGGCGTGTACAAGCAATGATTGACCATATCATGAGCTTAAGATCTCAATTTGAATTTGGCCCTCGGCATGGTTTGTGTTGCGGAGAAGCATAACCTAGCAACTATCAGGCACTAGCATGCTGCTCGGATAAATGCCGCAAGCTTCTCACTAGCATGCTGTTCACTCAATGCAGACATATCACCCGCGGCTTCCACTTTACCATCTGCCACAAACACAAAGTGGCTGGCAATCGCTTTGGCATCGCTTAAATGGTGCGTGACCATCAATACGGTTATTCCCCGCTCTGCTGCGAGTTTTTTTACCAAGCTCAGCATCTCTTCACGCAACACCGGATCAAGCGCCGAGAACGGCTCATCCAATAGCCACATGGGATGAGGCTGAACAAAACAACGCGCTAAGGCAACACGTTGACGCTGGCCACCAGAAAGATGCTCTGGCAAACGGTCGAGGTACTCTGCAACACCAACTTGCTGCGCGGCTTGTTCAATCTGACGATTTTGGTCCACCGTAAGCTTTAGCCCTGGGTGTAAGCCCAAACCGATGTTGTCACGCACCGATAAGTGAGCAAACAAATTGTGCTCTTGGAACAACATAGAGAACGGACGCAGATAAGGCTCTTTACGCACAATGGACTCACCATCAACACAAATATCACCACGGTCAGGATGGATGAATCCTGCCACCAACGCCAGCAAGGTTGACTTCCCTGCCCCACTTGGTCCCATCAGCGACACAATCTGTCCTTGCTCAATCGTTAAGTCAAAACGAAACAGTTCACGTTGGTAGGTGTACTGCACATCATCCAACACTAACATTACGCTCTCTCCTTCGTTTTCAATACTTTCTCAATCAAGGCAAAACAGCCCACACTCAACAACAATAAGGTCACCGATACCACCGCAGCCGCGTCCATCTGATAGCTGCCAAGCAGCTGGAATAAATACAGAGGTAAAGTGCGGAACTCTTGTCCGCCAAACAACGCAATAGCACTTAAATCGCCAATCGCAAACATAAAGCTGATCGCAAACGCATGTGCAAACGGCTTGCGTAGCGCCTGCCACTCCACCACTTTAAACCGTTGCCAGCCACGCATGCCTAAGCTGGCACATACATACTGATACTGTTGTTCAATGTGCAGCATTGGCTGCGCTAGCGTTTTGATCACGTAAGGCAAAGCCATCAAACCGTTCACCAAAATCACGACAAAAAATGCCAAGCTAAAAACATCGGTAAATGCGCGCAGTAGTAAGAATAAACCGGTGCTAATCACCAGACCTGGAGTCACCAAAATAACGGTGCCGATTAACTCTATCTGATCGGCTCGCGTGTTTTTGTACTGCAACCGCCAACGGCGACTGGTCAATAGTATGGACACCCCTGCAGCGACCGCAAGCGCGCTAGCGACACAGGCGACTTTGAGGGAGTTCAATAGCGCAGACCAAAAACGCTCATCGGTTAATACTGTCCAAACTTGTTGGTTGATGCCACTCAGTAACACCATCAATAACGGCGGTATTACCAGTAAAAAGGCACCTATGATCCAAAAGCTATCCCAAGCTTTTGACCACCCATGATCCTTCGTTAAATATTGCTGTACCGATGTGCTTCCAGCACTGATAGAAACAGGCCTTGTTAACTTCTGCACTCCAATAGCAAGCAGTCCACATAACAGCATCTGCCACAGCGCCAATAACGCCCCAGCTTGTAAATCAAAATCAAACTTAATCGCTTGGTAAATGGCCAATTCAATGGTGGTGGATTTTGGCCCGCCCCCCAACGCCATTACAGTGGCAAAACTGGTAAAGCACAACATAAACACCAACCCACAAACGTGGGGAAGCTGCTGCCTTAAACGCGGCCATTCTACCCAGCGAAACTTATCCCAATGGCTCATCCCAAGATGCGCGCAAAGCTTATGCTGCTCGGCAGGAATAGACTCCAAGGCTTGCAGAAGCAATCGTGCCGCGTAAGGTAAATTAAAGAACACATGGGCGAGTAAAATGCCGTTCAAACCGTAAATAGAGAATGGCAGTTTAGTGTCGAAACTTTGCAACCACTGCGCCAACAAACCACTGTTGCCATAAATCGCTAACAGCCCAAAAACACCAACCAAAACCGGCAAAACCAGTGTCGATGCAAACAGCTTAAGCAGTAATGATTTACCAATAAATTGGCGACGCGAAAGTGCGTGCGCTACTGGAATGGCAAAGCCAACACTGAGCAATGTGGAAAGAAACGCTTGGTAGAAACTGAACTTGGTGACATGTTGATAGTACGGGTCGCCCCATACCACAGACACATCAAGTGAAGGGGCTTGAACAATCAAAGCACCTAGGGCAGAAATAACAAAGGTCGCGATGATCATCGCGACCCCTAAACCTATTTTTGGAACAGAATTCAAAGGTAAAACCTATCTCATTCAGATGAGGATGGAAACGTCAGCTAAAACGTCAATGCGCTTTGCCATTCGCGAATCCAAGACTTACGCATTTTTGCCACTTCATCAGCACTAAAGCTCAACGACTTGCTTGGAACACTCAAAGTTTCAAAACCTTTAGGTAACTCAACGTCAGTGACTGGGTACATCCAGTTACCCGTTGGCATCGCCGATTGGAACTCATCACTTAAAATGAAACTCATAAATTGATCAGCAAGTTCTGAATTTTTTGCCCCTTTCACTTTGGCGGCTACTTCAACTTGCATGTAGTGGCCTTCAGCAAAATTCGCCGTAGCAAACTTCGAATCGTTTTCCGCAATTAAGTGGTACGCAGGTGAAGTGGTGTAAGAAAGCACTAAATCGGACTCACCATTGAGGAACATAGAATACGCCTCAGACCAACCTTTCGTGACCGTTACGGTTTTGCTCGCTAGCTTCTGCCACGCTTGCGTCACATCGTCGCCATAAATAGATTTCATCCATAGCATTAAGCCTTGGCCCGGCGTTGAAGTCCGCGGATCTTGGTAAATCACTTTCAGATCGTTGCGCGTTTCCACCAGCTCTTTCATGCTTTTCGGCGGATTAGCCAGTTTCTCTTTGTTGTACACAAACGCGAAGTAGCCGTAATCGTACGGTACAAACGTAGTGTCACTCCAACCGTTTGGTAACACTGTGTTAGCCGTATCCACATTGTGCTCGGCAAGCAGATCGGTTTTCTTCGCTTCTGCCATCAGATTGTTATCCAAACCTAATACGATGTCCGCTTTGCTATTACCGCCTTCAAGACGAAGACGATTCAGAATCGACACACCATCGTCCAACGCTACGAAGTTAACGTCACAGCCACATTTTGCTTCAAAAGCTTGCTCGATTTTAGGACCTGGCCCCCAATCTGCGGCAAAAGAGTCGTAGGTATAGATGGTTAATGTGTTTTCAGTGGCAAACGCTGAAGTAGAGGTGATTGCAGCTAGGGCAATCAGATTTAGAGTGGGTTTCACTGCTCGCTCTCCATGAGTATTTCAGAGAAATAAGTTGAGCGGCACAGGGTTTGAGGCGGCTATTAAGGACTTCCAATATCCAGACTCAATTCCTACGCCAGCATTATCTGGTTCAGGTAATACGGGTCCCTAGTTAAACACTTAGGTCTCAGCGCCCCAATGCATTGATTGACTCAATGCTAAATGGGTTTGCTCCCCGATGAGTTGGATGGATTGTAAAGGTATTTGAGTGGTTACACAATCAGCTCACGAGCGCTGGTCATAACCCCAACGAGGCACCAAACCTTGCTCAATACCTAAGTGGTCAAGAATTCTCGCCACCATAAAATCCACTAAGTCTTCAATACTCTTTGGCTGATGATAGAAGCCTGGAGCTGCTGGCATGATGGTGACGCCCATTTGCGACAGTTTGTGCATGTTCTCCAGATGTAGCGTTGAAAATGGTGTTTCGCGAACCACGAGCAACAGCTGCCCGCGCTCTTTCATTACCACATCAGCGGCCCGCTCGATCAAGTTATCTGACATACCATGCGCAATCGCTGCAACGCTTCCCGCAGAACATGGGCAAACCACCATTTGCTTTGGTGCAGCAGAACCAGACGCAACCGGTGAGAACCAGTCATCTTTACCGCAAACGGTGATGTTATCGGGATTGCAGTTCAGGTGCTCTACCAATGCTTGCTGCGCCGCTTCTGGGCCACTTGGTAGCTTAAGATTATGCTCGGTTGCCATCACAACACGAGCTGCCGAAGAAATCAGAACGTAGACATGATAATCCGCCGCAACCAAGCATTCTAAAAGACGAAGGCCGTAGGGAGCACCAGAAGCACCCGTTAATGCCAACGTGATGGCTTTTTTATGAGAGGGTTGTGTTTTGTTTTGCATATCAATCAGGCTTTTTGTTTTAACTGCTCAAGAAGTTTTCCGTGAATACCACCAAAGCCACCGTTACTCATGACTAGAATTTGGTCACCTGGTCGCGCACGCTCGACGATCTTGGCTACAAAGTTATCTATATCCGCATCGACAAACGCTGGCTGTGTGCATTGGTCGGCAATGTCTTGCACAGACCACTCGATATTATCTGGCTGGAACAAGAAGACTTCATCTGCACTGTGTAGTGACTCTGCAAGTGTGTTTTTGTGTACACCACGCTTCATGGTGGCAGACCGCGGCTCTAACACAGCAAGGATGCGTTTTTCACCTACCTTGTTACGCAAACCACCGACAGTAAGTTCAATTGCCGTTGGGTGATGCGCAAAATCATCGTAAACCGTCACACCTTGTTCTTCACCTTTCAGCTCTAAACGGCGCTTGGTATTGATGAAACGCCCTAATACCTGGCAAGCAAGATCCGGAGTGACTCCAACATGTCGTGCAGCAGCGATTGCCATCAGCGCATTATCCACATTGTGGTCACCCACCAAATTCCATTCGACGGTACCAACCTTCTCGCCTTGCAACGCAACGTCAAATTTTGAGCCATCAAGCACTAATTTGTGCGCTTGCCAGTCACCATCCTCACCTGAGAACTGTTTTTCAGTCCAGCAGCCACGCTCTAATACATCCGCTAACGCTTGATCCTGCCTCGGCGCTAAGATCAATCCATTGCCCGGTACAGTTCGCACTAAATGATGGAATTGGCGCTTGATCGCTTCTAGATCATCGAAGATATCAGCATGATCGAACTCAAGGTTATTCATGATTAAAGTGCGAGGATGGTAATGCACAAACTTAGAACGCTTATCGAAAAAAGCACTGTCATATTCGTCCGCTTCAACGACAAAAAACATGCTTTCACCCAAACGAGCAGACACTCCGAAGTTACCGAGTACCCCACCGACTAAGAAACCCGGTTGATAACCACAATCTTCAAGTATCCAAGCAAGCATGCTCGACGTAGTCGTTTTCCCATGTGTACCCGATACCGCCAATACCCACCGATCATGCAGCAAAAACTCGTTGAGCCACTGCGGGCCAGAGGTGTAACGCATGTTAGTGTTGAGCACATGCTCGACACACGGGTTGCCACGGCTCATGGCATTACCAATCACAACAAGGTCTGGTTGAGGGTCGAGTTGAGACGGGTCGAAGCCTTCAATAATTTCAATACCTTGAGACTCAAGCAACGTGCTCATCGGTGGGTAAACGTTGGCATCAGAACCAGTGACTTTATGCCCTAATTGGCGCGCTAAAATCGCAGCGCCGCCCATAAATGTGCCACAGATACCCAAGATATGAATGTGCATAAACTAAACCTTGTAATGCGTTCTTTAATGCTTTCATTATCGCGATTACCGCCTGAAAAGCGAGTGACTTTAGCCTTCTTCTTGCAGTCCCTTTCACAAATATGACAAGGTTGAACACAGACTGTACAACCTCTTGCTTACTGATGAATCCCTCAAACAAGTCTACAAATAAATTGAGATCTCAAACAGTTACTTCATTACCATTAAAAAGATCTGCGACTTAAACTTACATCCAGCGCAATCGTTTAACATCCATAAAGAGATGCTCACTTGCGCACTACCCCCAATGAAATGAAAATGTAAGGATTAACCATGTCAGGACTGCGCACCCTAGGCGAGTTCATTGTCGAAAAACAAGCGGATTTCCCCCACGCTAGCGGTGATCTATCATCCCTTTTAGCCTCCATTCGTTTAGCTGCAAAAATCGTTAACCGCGAAATCAACGCAGCGGGTCTTGGTGATATCACTGGTGCTGTAGGCACGGAAAATGTCCAAGGTGAAGATCAGCAAAAGCTCGATGTTTACGCGAACGATAAGTTCAAAGCCGCGCTTGAAGCTCGTGATCAAGTGTGTGGCGTTGCCAGTGAAGAAGAAGACGAAGCAGTTGCGTTCAATAAAGAACTCAACCAAAACGCCAAATATGTAGTATTGATGGACCCACTTGATGGTTCTTCTAACATCGATGTGAACGTCTCTGTTGGTACTATCTTCTCGATTTACCGTCGTGTTTCTCCAATCGGTACTCCACCAACTGAAGAAGACTTCCTACAACCTGGTCACAAACAAGTGGCTGCGGGCTACGTGATTTACGGCTCCTCCACCATGTTGGTATACACAACTGGTAACGGCGTAAACGGCTTTACTTACGACCCATCTATCGGCAGCTTCTGTCTTTCTCATGAAAACATGATGATTCCTGATGATGGTAAGATCTACTCCATCAACGAAGGTAATTACATTCGTTTCCCTCAAGGGGTGAAGAAGTACATCAAGTACTGCCAAGAAAACGTGCCAGAAGACGGTCGCCCATACACTTCTCGCTACATTGGCTCGCTGGTTGCTGATTTCCACCGCAACCTACTGAAAGGTGGTATCTACCTTTACCCAAGCACACAAAGCCACCCACAAGGCAAGCTACGCCTGCTTTACGAATGTAACCCTATGGCATTCCTCATTGAGCAAGCTGGCGGCATTGCATCGGACGGCGTGAATCGCATTATGGACATCAAGCCTACTGAGTTGCACCAGCGTGTACCTTTCTTTGTGGGTTCGAAGAACATGGTTCGCAAAGTTGAAGAGTTCCTTGAACTGCACCGCGACGAAGAATAATTTCAGACCTTTGTCCAACGCGGCAGGTGTTTACCTGCCGCGTTTTTGTCGCTAAAGTGAAACGCGAATTTATCATCAGATGAAGCCGCTTTTGTGTGACTCATCGTTAATGAAAAGGAATATTCTAATGAGCTTAAACCATGTACCAGCAGGCAAGTCGCTGCCTGAAGATATCTATGTCGTGATCGAAATTCCTGCAAATGCAGATCCAATCAAGTACGAAGTAGATAAAGACTCTGGTGCTGTATTTGTCGACCGTTTCATGTCTGCACCAATGTTCTACCCATGCAACTATGGCTATGTGAACAATACCCTGTCTCTTGATGGCGACCCAGTCGACGTATTGGTACCAACACCATACCCACTCATGCCAGGTTCAGTCATTCGCTGCCGTCCTGTTGGCGTTTTGAAGATGACAGATGAATCGGGTGAAGATGCAAAAGTGTTTGCGGTTCCCCACTCAAAAATCTCGAAAGAGTACGAGCACATCCAAGATGTGGACGATATCCCAGAACTACTGAAAGCGCAGATCACGCAATTCTTTGAGCGTTACAAAGAGCTTGAAGCAGGCAAATGGGTGAAAGTGGATGGTTGGGCAGATGTTGCTGCCGCTAAAGCTGAGATCCTAGAATCTTACGAGCGCGCTCAGAAAAAATAAACATCACTGCTGATACAAAATTAAAAAGAGCTGCTCTAGGGCAGCTCTTTTGCTTTCATCTTACCTGTGTCAACTAGATAGGTGCGCCTGCTGAAGACATTCGTCCAGCGTCGTAGTCATGTTGAAAGAAGGGGTCAACATCATCACAAATGCCAAAATACGGACGCCCGATAACACCGAGCATATAAGCACTTTGCTCACAATACTCTTGTTTGCCTTGCTGGTAACCCGCTTGATAAGCCATTATCAGTTCTGGCGTCGCATGGTTAACATCATCCAGCTTCGCAATTCGCTCCTCAGATAACTCCCGTAATCCATCTAAAGCTGACTGCTTACCAAACACTTGCCAATCGGTCACATTATTCGAAGTCGGTAGTGTTGTTTGTGCGCATGCAGCAAGAAGCAACGCCATTACTCCAATTACAAATGTTTTCATCGTGACTCCTTAGTGTTTAGCTCGTTGCTATTGATAATGTCAGTATAGCTCACACCTTTTGACACCAATCGCCGGAAGCGATTTCTTCGGTTAATTGCTCAGTATCTTGATATAAGTAGATCCAAGCTTGGCCAAAAGGCGTAACGATGCTCTCTCGGCGATATTCCACTGGCACATCTTCCAACTTATCTAGCTCGGATAAGGTTTCATCATCAATCAGATACACTTCACCTTGAATCGAGCGTTGCCCATCAGACAACGCTGGATAAGGGCCTAAGTCATACATTGCAAATTGAGCATCCGTTTCATGTAAACCAAGAAACTGCGCCGAGCGCAAATACTGATGGTTGTACTCTCCCTTGCGTAACGTGCCGTAGACAAAAATCAAATGCTGCATAACCACTCCTTAGTCATGACTGTGTATGCTTAGGTTAAAGCACTTTAATCGAACTCAAACTGATAGAGTAGGTCAACGGCGCTATCTACACCAGATACCGCTTCTAAATACAAGTCTTGCATCAATCGGTAACGCACAGTGAACTCACCTAGGGAGTTAAAGATGCCGACACCATATTTCACCTGCAAACCTGGCAGAATATAACCACTCACCGTCACTTGCGAATCATCGCCCGAACCAGCAGTGTCCAGCTGTAAATCCTGTACGCCAAAGGCTTCACCGATTTCACCAACCACACGACCACTCTTCGCCAAGCTTAAACCAATTAAGGTAGTCGTCATTGCATTACCACCGGCTTCACCATCAATATCTTGACCACGAAGTAGATAAGAAAGTGCATTGGCTTGGTTCATCGCGGGCTCTGAGAAAATTTCTATACTCGGATCAGATGCTGGGCCCGACACTTGTACCCCCGCAATGACATCATCTTGGGTATTGTCTGGATTACGAATCGCTTTGATAGACAAGTAAGGTTGATCTGGTGGACCATTCATCAGAATCTTACCTTCTTTAATCAATAAGTCCTGACCAAACGAACGATAAGAACCATCGACAACATTCACTTCACCAACGATGAACGGACCTTTGTCTTTTTGTGTCACGTTTAGGCTCCCTTTCAACCCACCTTTTAAGCCAAAAGCGGCAAGTTGGAAGTCATCACCAATTTTAATGTTGATGTTCGTTTCCACATCAAACGGCATCGCAGCCACATCGTCCACTGGCTGCAAGTTTTTATCGAGAATAACGGTATCACTCGATACGCCTACTGCACTTGGTGGAAGCTCTTCGACGACAATTCTTCCCCATGGCAAATTAATATCACCCTCAATTTTCGCAAGCTGAGGGGTCACATCTATTGTCATGTCAGGCTCAACTTTGATTTTTACCATTGGAGGCACATCAACATTGAGCTCTTTAGCAAATACACGCGCTTTAGTGCGCCAGTTCTGTAAGTCCTGCCAGTCGGCATCACCGGTAACGTTCAACTCACCATCCGGGGTTAGAATTCCGGCATCCAAGTCCGCTTGATGGCCTTTAAAGTTGATGACGACCTGCCCTGAGTTTATATCTATCGGTGTGACTTCACCCTGTAGCTTCATTTGGTCAATCAAGAACTGACCATTCACCTTCGGATGCATGACGTCACCTGATATCGCTAGGTCAGTATTCATGTTTGCTTTAAACAAGCTGTACTCACCAATCAACGGTGCCAAGAAATCCAAGTGGAACGTAGAGAGTGAAACCTTACCATCAATAGTGGGCTTTTCAGACGAGACATTCAGTAAAGAAACCTTACCAGACAAGTCACCGTTATCTTTCACATCAAATAGCCACTCGGCATCAAGCTTGTCTTTCGCTAATGCTGCTTTAAAGTTGAAGCTTTCCCAACCGACTTTAATTGGCTGTTCAAGCGCTTGTTCAACTTGGCCTTTTGGCATATTGACACTTAAGGTTACTTCAGGCTTTTTCTCTGGTGCCCATTTAGCAAAAGCCTGTGCATTAACCGAGCCTTGCAGCTTGGTTTCTGACGGCAGGAATTGTTTGATTTGGTCAAAATCAAAATCATTGATGGCTAACTTCGCCTGGCCACTCTTACCGACACTAATGTCTTCGGTTAGACATACGCTCGACTCCGCTTGCAACCAACAATGCGCTTGAACGTTCGCGATCTGTTTGTCGATATTGACCTTCACCGCGGTCGATTTTTGCAACGCCCACGGGCCTTGTTGCGAGCTCAGCGTCAAGCGGCGCAGCGCCCCATCCCAAATCATTTCTGGTTTCTGCTGGAATGTCCCTTCAATTTCTAAACTGGTCGACACTAGGTCAGACACTACATCGAGCGTAAGTTGATGCAGTTTTTCATCCCCAGAGACTTCAAGGTCAGCACTATCAACTTTTATGTCGTCATAGGTAATGTTGTTCGCAATAAGGCTTATGTTCGCTTTTGGTGCTGGCAGAGGCTTCACATCACCCTTTAAAGTGATCGTTTCTACGTTCGCCTGTTGCTGCCAGTTTATCTGATTTAAAGCGAGAGCAAGATTGATGTCTGGTTCTTTCAAGCTACCACGTAGTGCGACTTTACCTTGCATTTTACCTGCAAGATCCGGAACACTTTTCGCAAAATCAGGGAAGTTAACCTCAACATCCATCAGAATTTGCTTATCGATCTTACCCTTTGCACTCAGTTGGTTTGGACCATGAGAAAGCGCTAGACCCTGAGTGGTAAGTTGGATGTCTTCGCCTTTGCCGTTTTTATCAGACGCTTCAAGTTGCCCTTCAACATTCAGCGGATACCCTCGCAAAATGCCGTCAATGTCTAACTTAGGCAAACTGACTTGCCAACCGCCTTGTTCTGTTAACGACCCCGAAGTCGAAAGGTTACCGCTGATATCCCCTTCAGCTTCTTTCCATTGTAAACCTGGTTGAATGTTTTTCAGGTTCAAGTCAGCTTGCCAGTTGATTGGCGCGGCCCAATTGGCCATGACTTTCCCAGAGAGTTCGCCCCCTAAGGTTTTCACTACAAGGCTTTCGAGGTCAATTTGCTCTAGCGTACCTTTGCCGTTTAGTGCGACATCAACGGCGGGAATATCTTTGCCCGAAGCTTTGGTTTCTAATGCGACTTCGTAGCCATCAAGTGAGCCTTTTGCCGCCAAGCTTGGTACAGAAACCTGGTAATCGCTTTGTCCAAATAGCGGCCATTGCGCCTGTACATTTTTAATCGCGACATCAAACGGCAACTGTGTTTTAAGCGGTTGAATATCACCTTTGATCTCCGCTTGTACAAGCTCAGAAAGCGTAGCATTTAGTGACAAATCACCAACCGAACCCGAGACCGAAAGCGACAGTTTTTGTCCCTTCGCATCCGCTTGCTTCACTAACGCGTCCAATTGCGCTTTGATAGGGTAATCAGAAGAAAGCGTCACTTGTGTGCTCAACTTGCCTTCCACTTCTGGCATGTCGAGCTCTAACGTTTTGACATCAACACGTTCACCGCCTGCTCTTGCAACCAAACCAAGATGATTGACGATCACTGGCGTTTCACCCGCCAGTTTGAAATTGTGAATATCAAGACGACGCGCTTCAACCGTCAGTGGAATCCATACTTCGGGTAACACAATATCTTGCGGCGTAACGTCAGTTTCTTTCGGCTCCTCGGCAGCCGCTTCAGGTTCAGCCTCACTTGGTGCTAAAGCCACATTAATGTCTTTCAACGCGGTAGGTGCAATCACCAAACGATCACCCTGCATCGACAAAGCGGTCGAGAATGTTTGCCAATTAATTTGATTGCCCAGCACATTGACATTGATGTCATTAAAGCTGACTTTATTAACAAAAATTGGCACTGGCGTACTGATAGAACGCAGTGGTGGTGTTTCCTCTTGCTCCTCGGTTGCTGGCGGTAGCTCAGGCATCTTAAAGTCAAGCCCCTGCAGTCTTAACTCATCGACACAGACCTTAGGGTCAAAGAAACAGCGGAAGTTCACTGCCAAAGCTAAACGCTCAACTTTGGCGTCGATATTCAAAGACTCATCGACAAAACTGACGTTATGCAGTTCGAAGCGAGGAAACAATGAACCCTGCACTTTTTCAATCTGCAATTGTGGTAATGCTTTTTCAGCTCCCCACAAGGCAAATTTGAGGCCTGGGTGGGTAAACAAAACTGTCGCGACAATAATGATGAGCAACAGCAATAGACCAATCAAACTGAGCGACAGCCATTTGGTCCACTTAAACATCATTTTGATCATAGCTCAGGCCCCAATGAGAAGTGGATACGAAACTCTCGTTCTGGTTTTGCATCCAACCCCCATGCAAAATCAAAACTAACAGGGCCCACCGGAGACGCCCAGCGGATACCAACACCAGCACCTGATTTCCAATCTGGTGTTTCATTAAACGCATCACCAATATCGTAAAACGTTGCAGCCCACCAGTTTCCATAAACACGATATTGGTATTCTAATGTACTGCTAACAATGTATTTACCACCCGTCAAAGCACCACTCTCATCCACAGGTGAAATAGATTCATAGCCGTAACCACGAATATTATTGTCACCACCTGCGAAGAAACGCAGCGACGGTGATAGCTTTTCAAGTTCATCGGTAATATTCGCACCACCTTCTAAGCGGAACAAACCACGATGATTCTCTCCAATACCACGAATCCAAGAAGTCGAGCCAATTAAGCGGAGCACTCTAGTTTCAGAAAGCATAGCGGTATCACCATACTCAATAGTGATGCTTTGCTTGTCTCCCCACATTGGCATATTGCCCCCTCGAACCCTAGTCCGAGAAAATGTCGCACCTGGAAGTACGAAGTTGAATTCATCATCTTGTAAACCTTGCGTAAAGCTCTCGTACAAATGACGAACATAAACGGTATTATGCCAACCACCGTCTGCTAACCAATGACGCTCCACTGCAAGGTTAGACTCGATACTCTGCGTGTCACGGTTGTCTAGATTTTTAAGCCCATATTGAACTTGATAATAATCGTTAGCGACATCTTCTAAAGGAATTTTGTAAGAAGCAGTCACGGTTTGCTCTGGCTTAGATAGGGATAAAGCAGTGTTGAAACTGTGTCCTCGGGAGCTCACCCAAGGTTTCTTCCACTTCAACGTTCCTCGAACGCCGACATCCGTTGAGTAACCGATACCCGTCTCAATCTGATTCTTGGAAGCAGGAGATAAAGACACTTTAATTGGCAAGTCTCGGCCATCATCAAGCCTATCCAATTCAGGCTCAACAAAAACTGAGGAAAACCACTCCGTATTTGATAGCTTCTGGTTAAACTCGCCCAGCTTCGAAACGTTGTATGGGTCCCCTTCTTTAAAAGGTTGTAGTGATGCGACACGGTCTTCCCAGATGTGGTTGCCAATAAAAGAAACGTCGCCAAAATTGAAACGTATTCCACTGCTGTAGTGCAAACGGACATTAGCTTCGTTCAGATCAGGGATAACCTCTAATCGACTTAGCGTAAACTCACCATTGAAGTAACCACGCTGAAGCGCCAAGTTACGAATGCCTGACTTAAGGCTGTCGTATTGGCCTTGATTCAAAACTTGGCCAACTTTGAGCGGAGAGCTCTCAATAAGTTTTGCAAACTCTTCATCGTCCTTGGCCTCTCCAGTGATGACCACATCCATGACTTTCACTTTCACTGGCAAGCCCGGCTTGATGAGCACAATTAACTCATCATTCGCTTCAGGAATAGAGTATGAAATTTTTGCATGATAATACCCAAGCGCGTTAAGCGCTTCAGTGATACTTTGATCTAATCTCGCTTGAAAACGCAGAGAAGTGGAGTAATCCTTCTCTGGAATAGATGATAGATACGCACTGACATTCTCTTCTAAAGCGCCATCAATGCCTTTCAAAGTCAAAGAAACATCGGCATAGGCACCATGAGAAAAGGCAAACAGGCCAACAATGGTGGGGAGAGCTTTTTTTATCATGCTTTTATGGCTGAATGAGGTTAAGTAAACGTAAATAATGATAACGCCAATTAGATTCTAAGTCTGTAATATTAATAGGTTTAACGCGGTCTATGTCATCACAGCATCAGATACAGACGAAATGAAAAAGTTCGCAAATTTAAGACACGTATTGAAGGACAAATACCATGCTCAACAAACAAACATTGATCAGTATAGAAGATGCCTTGCCAGGTAGAGATCAACCAATGCAGGTTGACGATCATCATTTTGTAAATAAATCTAACCTAAAGGCGCCTCTTGCGTCACACCAACAGCAGATTTTGCTCGGAATGGGCTGTTTTTGGGGCGCTGAGCGCGTATTTTGGCAACTCGACGGCGTTGTATCCACTTCGGTCGGTTACGCTGGGGGATATACACCCAATCCCACCTATGAAGAGGTCTGTACAGGTAAAACGGGTCATACAGAAGTCGTACGAGTCGTTTTCGATGAACGCGTCATCTCATTAGAAAAGCTACTGGCTGTTTTTTGGGAAAAACACGACCCAACTCAGGGAATGCGTCAAGGTAACGACTTAGGTACTCAATATCGTTCTGCAATTTACACTTATTCGACGGAGCAACTCGAGAGCGCAGAGAAATCGAAACTCTTGTATCAACAAGCACTGCAAGAAGAGCAACGCGCGAACATCACCACCGAAATACAACCAGCAGGTCCGTATTACTTTGCGGAAACCTACCACCAGCAATATTTGGCGAAAAACCCTGATGGTTACTGTGGCATCGGAGGAACGGGAGTTTGCTTCCCACCAAGCCTCCAAGGATAAACCTAACCAGCATCAAAAAGAGCGACCGATATGGTCGCTCTTTTCTAAATCTAAGTGGGTACCAAGCTAACTAAGCCGATAATGATGCTATCACTTGGTTGACTTCTTTAAAGATGGTGAGCCTTTTATGATCGTTGACGTCAGGTAGTAACACTTTGCCATTGTCGAACTGAAAACAACCAACCCCGACAATAAAAAACTGACCTTTGAACAACGTTTTAACAAAACGGGCCACTTGTAATGGTCGATATACAGCAAACTCACGTAGCATAACTCACCTCAATTCCTTTGAGAAAACACGGATTGCTTATTTTTCCTCTGCAATCTTAATGCGCAATTTGCGACGGAACTCATTTTAGCAAATTCTAAATATAACGCAAGATTACACCACTCCATACGTTAAATAAATGTTATAAACGGTCCTACAAATTTCTAAGATCTGGATATATACTGGAAGCTTCCAAACCTCGTACGGAATATAACAATATGAAAACTAAGACTCTCCTACCTCTACTACTGGCCTTAACGCCAAGCTTGACCTTTGCACACAACTTATCAGTAGGAAAAAGCGTTCCTCCTGTCAATGTTGCCGCTTACGGCGAGATTGTTTTACAAGGCGAAGGCGTTGCATACCAACCCTGGGCAACTCAACATATGCAAGGCAAAGTTCGTGTTATTCAAGCCATCGCAGGCCGTAGCAGTTCAAAAGAGATGAATGCCCCTTTAATGTCGGCAATAACAGCGGCAAATTTTCCACAAGAAAGCTACCAGACGACGACTATCATCAACCAAGATGATGCAATTTGGGGGACAGGCTCTTTCGTGAAGTCTTCAGCTCAAGACAGCAAAAAAGAGTTTCCTTGGTCATCCATGGTTCTTGATGAAAATGGCGTAGTTGCCAATACTTGGGACCTGAAAGAAGAAAGCTCGGCCATTATTGTTCAAGACAAAACGGGCAAAGTTCTGTTTGTCAAAGAGGGCGCACTTGAGCAAGATGAGATAACAAAAGTCATTGAGCTTATTAAACAGAACATCTAGCTTCATTGAATGGCTCCTTGTTCTTGTTGTAAGGAGCTATATGAATTTGATTAGAAGCATGGGCAGTGACAACTCTGCTCTTTATAAGTGCGACACTTCCACAGAGAGTATTACCAATATTTTTCGGCACGTATGTGTGGAGTTAAATTTTTCTGCTAGCCAACAAAAGAGTGAACTTTTATTCATTATGGGTGTTATATTATAACAGTCGGTAAGAGGAGCTCAGATGTACCACCACCAGCAAAAAACACTAAGATATTGGTATCGCACTGCTTTATTTTTCAGTGTTGCGTTGCTGATCGCTTGGAACTTTGCGGTTGTACTCCATCAAGTCGATCTGACGCCCGACCATCATACCCATCATCATTGCCAATTATTTTCTGGTGTTCAGCACGGTATAGCAAAGGTACAACCTACCCTCTCTACACCGACTTTTACGCGCGCCCAGCATCATCATGTTTTTTTGCATCTCGTGTACGGCGAAGAAGTTCTTGGCGCTGCTCGTGCCCCTCCTTATTTTGCTTAATTTCCAAACTATTCCACACTCAAAATTATTGAGTTCATTTCCGCACCTAGTGTGTCAGGAACAATAACTTAGTGAAACTCGAATCTGAGCAATACCGCCTTTGGTTAATGCCAGTAAAATTAGGAAAAATACAATGTCATCAAAACACGTTTTAGCCCTTGCTATTGGCCTCACTTTATCGACAGCAGCGAATGCAAACGAATACCGCCAGCATGGTGCTCATGTGCATGGTCACGTCGAGTTTAATATCGCCCAAGATGGCAAAGATCTGTTAGTAGAGATCACAGCTCCTGGAGCTGATGTTGTGGGTTTCGAACATGCTCCAGAAAACGCACAACAAGAGCAAGCGCTTAAACAAGCCGTCGCTACACTCGAAGACAGCAACGCATTGTTCGCTATTAACTCACAAGCTGATTGTAATGTTGAAGAAGCTTACGTGAGCCACAACCTAAGCGAAACTCATGAGGAACATGATCATAGTGAGCACGACCATGATGACCATGCACATCACGATCATGAAGGACACGAACACCATGATCATAATGAACATCATGATAAACATGACCACCATGACGATCATGATGAGGCGCACGATCATGGCGGTCACGGTGAGTTTTCGGTGCAATATCGCTTCAATTGCGAACAAGTTAATCAGCTTAGCCAAATCCAAACCGATTGGTTTAACCAATTCCCAACTACAGAGTCCATCAGCGTCAATATATTCACTGATACCATGCAATCAGCAATTAAATTAAGCAAAGATAACACCCAAATCGTAATCAAATAACACGAGTGGCGTGTGAGTACCCACTTACACGCCACAGCTTTGGTGATTTAATATGACTGAAACCACACCAAATGTTGTCGAGCTAGAGGATGCCCAATTTTTCTGGCCCGGTTCAACCAACCCAACCATCCACATCCCCAAATTACACATTACACAAGGCGAGCATGTGTTTATCAAAGGTCCAAGTGGCTGCGGTAAATCGACCTTGCTCGCTTTGTTGACGGGGATTAACACATTAACTTCAGGCTCTCTATCTGTACTCGATACTGACCTTGCTAGTTTAAGTGCCAGTCAGAGAGACCGCTTTCGCGCCAATCATATTGGCTACATCTTTCAACAGTTCAATTTATTGCCGTACCTTAACGTACTTGAAAACGTATTATTGCCATGTCAGTTCAGTAAAATACGACGTGACCGTGCCCATTTAGGTGCCTCATCTCAAACATTAAATGAACAGGCTCAGGCCCTACTAGAACGACTGCACTTGCCAAACGAGCTTCATACACGCCCTGTCTCTGAATTGAGTATTGGTCAACAACAACGTGTGGCTGCGGCTCGAGCTCTGATAGGACATCCAGAGTTAGTGATCGCTGACGAACCAACCTCAGCTTTAGACTATGACAATCGTAAAGCATTTATTGAGCTCCTTATGGAGCAAGCGAATCAAGCCAATGCCACACTGGTATTCGTTAGCCACGACCCAACACTCGAACCCTTATTCGATCGCACGCTCAATCTACCCGACATTAATCAAGTATCTAGCCTAGGAGCCATATCATGAGTGCTGTTGTAAAGCTCGCCTGGAAAAGCTTGATGAACCGCAAAGCGACGGCAATTCTAACCATCATGACCGTTGCGATTTCAGTGGTACTCCTCTTGGGCGTCGAGCGTATCCGAACTCAAGCGAAGGATAGCTTCGCCAATACAATTTCAGGCACTGACCTCATTATTGGTGGACGCTCTGGGCAAGTGAACCTATTGCTCTATTCTGTGTTTCGTATTGGTAATGCGACCAACAACATCGATTGGAAAAGCTACCAAGAGTTTGCCAATCATCGTTCAGTCGATTGGGCTATTCCAATCTCGCTTGGCGACTCGCATAAAGGCTTCCGAGTTATGGGAACCAATCACAGTTACTTTGAGCATTACAAGTTTGGAAGTAAGCAACCACTAACATTTAGCAAGGGCAGAGAATTCAATGGTTTATTTGAAACCGTGCTAGGTTCTGATGTCGCTAAACAACTTGGTTATGATATCGGTAGCGAAATCATCATTGCCCACGGCATTAGCGACGTTGGCTTTAGCCGTCATGACAATCTGCCATTTAAAGTTGTCGGTATCCTTGCACCTACAGGAACACCAGTCGACAAAACTGTCCATGTATCATTGGAAGCCATCGAAGCCATTCACGTCGGATGGGAAAGTGGTGCGCGTTTGGGCCCGACACCCAAGGCACAAGATCTCAAAAACAGAGACTTTCAGCCCAAACAAATTACCGCTATGCTCGTTGGTTTGAAATCTCGTATTCAAACTTTCGCCCTGCAAAGACAAATTAACACCTACCCCAAAGAGCCGCTCAGCGCCATTATGCCCGGCGTTGCGTTGCATGAGTTATGGGGAATGATGTCGGTTGCAGAGCAAGCCCTAATGGCAGTATCTGGTTTTGTCGTGATCGCAGGGTTGTTAGGTATGTTAAGCAGTCTATTAACTAGCCTACAGGAACGCCGCCGTGAAATGGCGATTTTGCGAGCCATGGGAGCAAGGCCTCGTCATGTTTTCTCACTATTAATTAGTGAAGCCAGCTTGCTCACTGCTGCTGGTATTATTACTGGCGTTACTGGGCTGTATGCCATTCTTACTATCGCGCAGCCGATCATCCAACAGCACTATGGAATACATCTCACCTTAAGCATCTTATCTACTTATGAGTGGATGCTATTAGGTTTCGTACAATGCGCTGGTATTGTGATTGGTTTCATTCCCGCACTCCGCGCCTACCGACAGTCACTGAGTGACGGAATGACAATAAGGATTTAATAAAATGTGGAAAAAAATACTCGCAAGTTGCTTGCTGGTCGTCGCATTCACAGCGCCTGTTATGGCCAGCGAAGAACCATTAAAGCTTGACTGGATTGACCTTGTTCCAGAAAAAGAGCGTAAATTGTTCGACAGTATAGGCATGCCCGCATCTGATCACAGTGGTGGCGCAGCCCAGCAGTCCAAGATTGGTAACGTTCGACCAGAACTGAACGGAAGCCAAGTTAAAATTCCGGGGTTTGTTATCCCACTTGAAGGTGATGCCGATACCGTCACCGAATTTTTATTGGTGCCATATTTTGGAGCTTGTATTCACGTGCCACCACCGCCTCCAAACCAGATCATTTACGTGAAGTTTCCGAAAGGCGCGCCTGTTCAAGAGTTGTGGGATGTTATATATGTGGTTGGAACGTTGAAAACCGAGACGATAAACCACGAACTGGCAGAAACGGCTTACGTTATTGAGGGATCAGAAATAGAAGCCTACGACGATATGTAATTTAAGTCGTCGATAAGCCTCGCTACACCTAAGGCGTCACACTGGCGCCTTTTTTAGCTTTGTGCTACACGATATAACGAGATAAATACGCTAACACGCCCACATAAATAACCAAAAGAAACGCTATCGACAGGTGCTTTTTGAGTTTACCTGCTTCTGAGAACTTCATAGCCCCTCCAAAATAACGATAACAATTTTAACAACTCATTATCATTTTGAATAGCCCTATTCGTTCAAAAACTGAGAACTCCTGTCTGGTCGCTTGGTCAGATAAGGTGTAAATTTAAACGTGCGAACCGCGCAGTTCTTGGTAGGAAAACGAATGGCAGACCCGACAAAGCAACCTGTTGTCATCGAACATCAGTCAGACACAAAAAAAAATACGCAACAAGAAAAGAAACAAGGCTACATAAAAGACAGTGCTAGTAAGGTAAAAACCATAGCCCAAATACACGGTCTTGACGCCTTACTGCAAACCGAACCGCCAGCCAAATCTGCGTTTGAAAGAGCCCAATTGCGAGAGCAACGACGCCAAGAACAGCGACAAAAAAACTTAGAACAGATTTTAAAATTAGCGCACAGTTCATGCCGAGATGAGACAGCGGGAGAGCCAGACCAAGATTGGTTGCATCGATTTTTTGAGATGGCTCAAGACATCCATAACAGCGCGATGCAAAAGCTATGGGCTCAAGTGATGAAGCGTGAAGTGACCAACCCGGGTTCAACGTCCATGAAAGCGTTGAAAACCCTCAAGGATATGTCACCAAAGGAAGCACAAACTCTGCAAAGAGCTGCCTCTTTAGCGTGCAGTTTTGGAGGGGATCACAGCAGAAAACTGCTGATTGGTTACAAAGCGCAAGGAGGCATATTTAGCTTCGGCAAGCGAGACGTCGCTAACAGCCTAAATATGGGAAGTTTTCAACTGCCGTATTCAAGCTTGTTGCTCTTAATTGAACTAGGGCTGCTGCACAGTGCCGAACTTGAATCTGGCGAAATTAGTATCGAGACACCGTTGGTCCTTACCTACCAAGGTAAAAACTTATCACTGAACGTAAACAGCAAAGGTGTCCGCCTTTTATATTACCGATTCACACCCACAGGTAATGAGCTCTGTACCTTGCTCGGTAACAAACCACATGCCGAATACTACGATCAAATGCTTGCACTGTTAAATCATAGGTTTAGTGTCCATAGTGAAGCTAAAAGTACGGTTCATCATACCGTCTAGCCAGCTTGAGAAGCATTTGATCACCTATGATCCAAATACTTATCAAGCTGCTCAAAGAGCTTTAGGTCACCTATGATCTAAATGCTTTTTTATCGGATCACACCGCGTTGTTTAAGATCGATTAAGCACAAATCCACCAGCTCATCGACACTCTTTTCTCCCGCGGGCAAATCGATTTCAGGGTTCTCTGGCGCTTGATATTCCGAATCAATACCAGTGAAATTAGGAATCTCTCCCGCACGGGCTTTACGGTATAAACCCTTAGGATCTCGACCTTCGCAAACCTCTAGAGATGCATTGACATACACTTCGATAAACTCGCCTTCTGGCAATAAATCGCGTACTAACTTCCGCTCTGCACGATGCGGTGAAATAAACGCCGACAGAACAATTAAACCCGCATCTGCCATCAACTTCGCCAGTTCACCAATGCGACGAATGTTCTCGCGACGGTCCTGTTCAGAAAAACCTAAATCGCTACACAAACCATGCCGTACATTGTCACCATCCAATAAATAGGTGTGGTAACCCAATGCTGCAAGGCGATTTTCCAACGCCCCTGCTACGGTTGATTTACCCGCTCCAGATAGACCAGTGAACCACAATACGGCAGGTTTTTGCTTCTTTAATTCAGCACGAAACTGTTTATCAACCGAATGCTGGTGCCAAACAATGTTTTCATCTTTTACCGTCGTTTCGGCAGTCATAACGTATCCTTGTAAATATCGGAATTAAAACGGGAAAAAGACCGGGATCAAAGTAAGTACTAATACAGAGTACACAATCGAAATTGGCACTCCAATTCTCACGTAGTCGGTCAATTTGTAATTTCCTACGCTGTACACCAGCAGGTTAGTTTGGTAACCGTAGGGAGAGATAAAGCTCGCACTCGCGCCGAACAAAACCGCCATGATGAATGGCATCGGATCCACGCCATAACCCACCGCCATGCTATAGCCGATAGGAAAAGAAAGCGCAGCCGCGGCATTGTTTGTCACCAATTCAGTGAGTACCAATGTCATGATATAAGTCGCCACCAAGGCACCAAATACTCCCCAGCCATTAAACGCTTCAATAAACATCACTCCCATTCTTTCTGACAATCCAGAAGAGATCATCAGTTGAGCAATAGACAAAGCGGAACCGACAATCACGACGATATCGATCGGAAAACGGCGGCGCAGTTCTGAAATCTGCACAATACCAAACGCAATAAGCGCGATAAGGTACGCAGCTAGACCTTTAATAATTGGCACTAACTCTAATAGAGCGCATCCAATTACGGCTGCAAAGCCCAGTAATACAATGGAAGACTTATTCGTATCAAGCCGAGCGCTAGAGTCCAAGTCATGCACTAAGACAAACTCTTTACGATGAGCTCGGCGTTCAGACTCAAAACGCTTGCCTGGAACCAGAACTAACGTGTCCCCTGGCGCTAAGGTAATGCTACCCAAGCCACCCTCTAGGCGTTCGTGGCCTCGGCGAATCGCCACAACAACGGCATCGAATCGGTCGCGGAATCGGCTCTCTTTGAGGGTTTTGTAGCAAAATGTCGCCGACGAGCTCACCACAACTTCGATAAAGTTTTGCCCATTTAAGTGCTGCTGACCAAACAACTTGAGGCCCGGAATTTCTTGCAGGGTAGCGACGCTCTCAACATCGCCACAAAATAACAGACGGTCTTTTGCATTGAGCACAAAATCCGGTCCCACAGAAGAAACAGTAACACCATCGCGCACCACTTCTGCAAGAAACAGTTTGCGCAGCGCACGTAAATTATTCTCGCTGATCGTACGCCCAACTAGCGGTGAGCCTGGCTCAACGCGAGACTCAAGAAAGTAAGGTAAATCTTCTTGGTTTTGATCATCATAATTCGGTAGCAAGTAGCTAAGCGGGATAAGAATCAGCATCCCTCCCACCAGCACAGCCAAACCTATCATCGTAGGTGTAAAAAAGCTCAGGCTCGGTAAGCCTGCGTCTTCGACAAAGCTGTTGATGATTAAGTTAGTCGACGTACCAATCAAAGTTAACGTGCCACCAAAAATGGCGGCATAAGACAAGGGAATAAGTAATTTCGAAGGTGCATGCTGCTGATTACGCTTAATCGCCCCAATCAATGAGACAACCACAGCGGTATTATTCGTAAATGAAGAGAGCAAGGCTGTCGATACACCGAGCTTAGCAATCACGCTGCCTAACTGGCCCTCAGAGATACTTCGGCTCACCCAACTGATCAGCAGTGTTTTTTCTAGAGCACAGGATGCAAGAATCAATAGAACCAGGGTTAACAATGAAGAGTTGGTAAAATTGGATGCGATAGTGGCTGAATCCATCATCCCAGCCATGAATGCAATAAAAGCGGCACCCGCAAAGACGTAACTAGGCTTAATTTTCGTGACAAGCAAGCAAGTGATAATGCCAAGCAAAATCGCTAACACAAACCCTTGTTCCCACATAGCCTTTCCTTACCAAATAGCCCCAAAGGGCACAACAACGACTCATTTATCCATGAGACACCGACAAACGAGTAAACAGACAAAAATCAGCGCAAGCGAAAAGAACATCAGAATGCTCGGTTTTCTTGGGCTCCACCGAAGCATTCTGGTATTAGGAGAATACCTAACGACATTTCGCAATTCAGTTAGGTAGCGACGCCCCAAGTACAACAGCAGACAGTGTCTGAAATTATCGTACTTGGGTGAGCCAGTTACTTTTTCAGAAACTGGCTGACGTCTTTTGCTTCCCAGTGTGGGAAGTGTTTACGGACAAGCGCATTAAGCTCAACTTCAAACGCAGAGATGTCCGTCAAATCGCGCTCAACCACGGCGAGGCTCTCTTTAACCATGCCGGCACCAACCGTCACGTTCGTCAGACGATCGATAATGATAAAGCCACCGGTATCTGCACAGTCTTGATAATTGTCCAGCGCGACTGACTCATTAAGAGACCATTCACACAAACCAATACCATTCAATGGCAGCTCTGCCGAGCTATGAGTCGAGAGATTATTAATGTCATATTGATGACGAATCGCTTCAACATGACCTACGGTTTTCTTACCTGCGATTTTGATGTCATAGTCACGACCCGGTTGCAGGGGTTGCTCTGTCATCCACACCACATCGGCAAGCAAATGGTTTGTGGTTTCCACTTGAGCATTATCTAGAACAATCAAATCGCCACGGCTAATATCGATCTCATCGCTTAGCGTCAGAGTGACAGCTAATCCGGCACGAGCTTCTTCAATATCACCATCAAAGGTCACAATACGTGCCACAGTTGACGTTTTACCCGATGGCAATGCTTTAATGGCATCACCGACTTTGATCGAACCAGAAGAAATGGTCCCCGCAAAACCACGGAAATCGAGGTTAGGACGATTAACGTATTGCACAGGGAAGCGGAATTCACCCGCGCCTTTTTCTTGATCCACATCGACCGTTTCAAGAAGCTCAAGCAATGATGGGCCTTTAAACCAAGTCAGGTTTTGGCCTTTATCCACCACATTGTCCCCTTCAAGCGCTGAGATCGGGATGATTTGAATATCAATATCCCCTGTCAGATTCTCAGAGAACTTCAGATACTCATCGCGGATCTCTTCAAAGCGCTCTTGGGAGTAATCCACTAAGTCCATCTTGTTGATCGCGACAACAAAGTGCTTCAAGCCCAACAGGTTGGAAATGAAAGAGTGACGACGAGTTTGATCGAGAATGCCCTTACGTGCATCAACCAGAATCACAGCTAAGTCACATGTCGATGCACCTGTAGCCATGTTACGTGTGTACTGCTCGTGTCCAGGAGTATCTGCAATGATGAATTTACGTTTCTGCGTCGAGAAATAGCGGTAAGCTACATCAATCGTGATCCCCTGCTCGCGCTCAGCTTGTAAGCCATCGACCAACAACGCAAGGTCAGGTTTTTCACCCGTGGTGCCCACACGTTGGCTGTCTGAATGCACTGCCGCTAGCTGATCTTCATAAATTTGTTTTGAGTCATGGAGTAAGCGACCGATTAATGTACTTTTACCGTCATCCACCGAGCCACAAGTCAAGAATCTAAGTAACGACTTGTACTGGTGTTGTGTTAAATAGCCTTCGATACCAAGCTCGGCTAATTGAGCTTCAACTGCACTGTTCATTATCTTTCCTTAGATCCTTTAGAAGTAACCTTGACGTTTCTTAAGCTCCATCGATCCTGACTGATCGTGGTCGATCGCTCGGCCTTGGCGCTCACTCGACGTTGCCACTAGCATCTCTTCAATAATGCCAGTTAAAGTGTTTGCTTCAGACTCGATGGCCCCGGTCAATGGATAACAACCAAGGGTACGGAAGCGCACACTCTTCTCTTCAATCACTTCACCCGGTTGAAGCTCCATACGATCATCATCAACCATGATCAGCATGCCATCGCGTTCAACAACTGGGCGTTTGTCCGCGAGGTAAAGCGGCACGATCTCGATGTTTTCTAAATAGATGTATTGCCAGATATCAAGCTCAGTCCAGTTAGACAGCGGGAATACACGAATGCTCTCACCCTTATTGACCTGGCCGTTGTACGTCTTCCATAGCTCAGGACGTTGGTTTTTAGGATCCCATGTATGGTTCTTATCGCGGAATGAATACACGCGCTCTTTCGCCCGTGATTTCTCTTCGTCGCGGCGCGCACCACCAAAAGCCGCATCAAAACCGTACTTGTTCAGCGCTTGTTTTAAGCCTTGAGTCTTCATGATGTCAGTGTGCTTAGAAGAACCATGAACAAACGGACTACAGCCCATGGCTAGACCTTCTGGATTCTTATGTACCAAAAGCTCAAAACCGTATTTGGCCGCGGTGCGATCACGAAATTCAATCATCTCGCGGAACTTCCAATCGGTGTCGACATGCAGCAATGGAAATGGAATCTTACCTGGGTAAAAAGCTTTACGCGCTAGGTGCAGCATCACTGATGAGTCTTTACCAATCGAATACATCATGACTGGGTTATCAAACTCAGCCGCAACTTCGCGGATAATATGGATACTCTCCGCTTCGAGTTGTTTAAGGTGAGTTAAACGTTGTTGGTCCATGTTTTGTATTTCCTTTTTAAGCTTGAAGGCGCATTACGTCTCTAATCTTTGGTCTGAAATTATATGGAGTTGGCAATAGCACTTTTGTTGAATTCAGTACTAGACAAAAACCAGTCTAACTTTTGAGACAGTCGCACTACCTCTCCGACAACAATCAAAGATGGCGATTGTGCTTCCTTCGATAAATCAGAGAGTTGGGAGAGTTCTCCCGTAAATACTTTTTGTTGAATCTGCGTGCCACGCTCAATAATGGCAATCGGAGTCGACGCTGAACGGCCATGCTTAATGAGTTGATTCTGAATATAGTGTGATTTCATCAGCCCCATGTAGATCACTAAAGTCTGATTCCCACGCGCCAACGTGGACCAATCCATCTCATCACTTTCTTCTTTCAAGTGGCCAGTCACAAAGATGGCCGATTGCGCATAATCACGATGAGTCAGTGGAATACCAGCATAAGCGGTTGCGCCAGCTGCTGCGGTAATGCCAGGGACAACTTGAAAACGAACGCCGGCATCAGCAAGCACTTCTAACTCTTCACCACCACGACCAAATACAAACGGATCCCCACCTTTAATGCGCACTACTTTGTAGCCCTGCTTGGCAAAATCCACCAAAAGCTGATTCGTCTTCTCCTGCGGCACACTGTGATGCCCAGCTCGCTTCCCAACGCACACCAAAATCGTATCGCTTGGAATCAATGCCATGATTTCTTCAGACACCAAGTAGTCGTACAAAACCACGTCAGCTTGCTGCAAGCAGTTCAGTGCTTTCACCGTCAGAAGTTCAGGATCGCCTGGTCCTGCACCTACTAAGGCGACTTCACCAGGCTGTAGCGATTGCTTTGCAAAACGAGTAACACCAGCGACTGGGTTGTCAGAAACTAACCGGGGCTTTGGTTTAGGAAAAGAAGTGACTGAATCGTTCGTTGCCATGTGCTTGCTCATCGTCCATTGATATCGTCATGCAAGCATTATGGCGGGGCGTTTATATTACCTGAAATTCTAAAATTTCATTTTTTATTCAAAAATCTGCTAAGAAGTTTTTGTTTGGTCTCATTCAAAAGCGTGAAAAAGTCGGCGGTTAATATGAATAAGGTTCAGTAAACTGATTAATGTTCACAGTTTTCTGTATCTTTATCATCGAGTTGCATCTGTGTTTGATACATTACGCAGTGCGATTTCCCCTTATCATTGAATTGGAGCACCAAATGAAAGTGGCAGTTCATCCTATTTCCCTCGCAGTATTAAGTGGCATGCTAACGCTTGCTGGCCCAACAATGGCCGATACCATCAAGCTTCGTATTATCGAAACCACCGACATTCACACCAACGTGATGGATTACGATTACTACAAAGACCAACCATCACAGCAAATCGGTTTAAGTCGCGCAGCGACAATAGTGAAACAAGCTAAGTCCGAGACAGAAAACACGGTACTAGTAGATAACGGTGATTTAATTCAGGGCAGCCCAATGGGCGATTACATGGCGGCGAAAGGGATTAACGCTGGCGAAATCCACCCGGTATACAAAGCGATGAACCAGTTGGATTACGATGTGGGTAACATTGGTAACCACGAATTCAACTACGGCCTTGAGTTCCTGAAAAACTCTATCGACGGTGCGAACTTCCCTTATGTTAGTGCTAACGTTTTCGACAAGAAGACAGGCGAGCACTACTTCAAACCTTATCTAATTAAAACGCACACGTTCAAAGACACTGATGGTCAAAGCCACGAAATCAAAGTGGGTTACATCGGCTTCGTCCCGCCACAAATCATGGTATGGGATAAGAAGAATCTAGAAGGAAAAGTCTTCGCTGAAGACATCACTGAGACAGCGAAAAAGCTGGTTCCTCAGATGAAGAAAGAAGGCGCAGACGTTATTGTGGCGATTCCACACTCGGGCATTTCTACTGATCCATACAAACTAGGCGCAGAAAACTCTGTTTACTACCTCACAGAAGTTGAAGGTATTGATGCGATTGCTTTTGGCCACTCTCACGCCGTCTTCCCAGGGAAAGACTTCGCAAATCTACCTGGTGTTGATATAGATAAAGGGACCATCAATGGTGTAACGTCCGTGATGCCGGGCCGCTGGGGAAGTCACGTAGGTGTGATGGATTTGATGCTGAAAGAGAAAGACGGCAGATGGCAAGTCATCGAAGGCCAAGCAGAAGCACGCCCTATCTTCGATAAAGTAAATAAGAAGTCATTAGCTAAAGCCGATGAAGATATTGTGAAAGCGTTAGAAGAAGATCACAAAGGCACTCGTGAATTTGTAAACCAACCAATCGGCAAAGCAAATGATGTCATGTACAGCTTCTTGGCATTAGTGCAGGACGACCCCACCATTCAAATCGTTAACCTTGCTCAGAAAGACTACGTAGAACGCTTTATTCAAGGCGACCCAGACCTTTCTGACATTCCAGTACTGAGTGCGGCAGCACCATTTAAAGTCGGCGGTCGTAAGAACGATCCGAATAACTTTACAGAAGTAGAATCCGGTCAACTCACCTTTCGTAATGCGGCCGATCTTTACTTATACCCAAACACCTTGGTTGCGATGAAAGTGAAAGGTAAAGAAGTTCGCGAATGGCTAGAGTGCAGTGCGGGTCAATTCAACCACATCGACATCAACAATCCTAAACCGCAATCTTTGATTGATTGGGATAATTTCCGTACTTACAACTTCGATGTTATTGATGGGGTTAACTACCAAATCGACGTTACCCAACCGCCGAAGTACGATGCGGATTGTAAAGTGATTAATCCAGATTCTCAGCGTATTGTGAACCTGACGTTCAACGGTAAGCCTTTCAATCCGAAGCAAGATTTCATCATCGCAACCAATAACTACCGTGCTTATAGCAATACTTTCCCTGGTACAGGCCCAGATTTCATTGCGTTTGACGCACCAGATGAAAACCGCTCTGTCGTCGCCACTTATATTTCTCGCGTGAGTGAAGAAAAAGGAGAAGTGACACCAAGCGCTGACAACAACTGGTCTTTCGCACCGATTAAGTCCGATAACAAGCTAGATATTCGTTTCGAAACCTCCCCTAGCGATAAAGCGGCGCAGTTCATCAAAGAGAAAGGACAATACCCAATGAAACGCGTGTCAACAGACGACATTGGTTTCGCAATTTATCAAATCGATCTGAATAAATAAGGTTGATTTGACAGCAACACTAAGCGGCTCTCATGAGCCGCTTTTTTGTTATCAATAAAACCCGTTAAAATAAAGAAAACCGTTTCCGAGTTATCACATGCACAGCGATCTTTTTTCAGACTTAGTCAATCATGGCTTTTTAGAGACAGAAGCAAACCAACTTATTGAAAATGGTGAGTTGCTCGAACTGCCTACACGCCACATTCTTAATCACCAAGGAGAGTTGAGCTCACACCTTTACTTCATCATTGAGGGGTTATGTCACGCAAGCTATCTCACTGAGCACGGCAAAGAATTCAGTAAAGAATTTTATTGGGAGAAGGACTGGGTTATCGGGTTTGAGAGCATAATAAAGGACCAACCTTCGCCTTACTTATTGGAAACGCTGAGCGCTTGTCAGCTATTTTGCTTGCCAATTGAAACGTTGCATCACTGGCGAGCAGAAAAGCACGCCATTTACTTAAAGCTACTCGAAAACCAACTGGTTAATAAAGAGAATAAAGAACGCTTTATGTTGCTCTACTCTCCAGAGGAACGATATCAATTATTTTGCGCTCATTACCCAGATTTAAAGCAACGTATTACCGATAGTCAAATTGCGGCCTACCTGGGCATTACGCCAATCAGTTTGAGTCGAATCAAAGCACGCTTAACCAAAGATCACACTCTCAAATAAACTCAAAAAAGAAAAAAGCTCTTCAAACGAAGAGCTTTTTCTCTGCTATTTGAGCTATTTAAGAATTCGCGCCCGGAACTGGCGCCCTTTCATCTTGCCGTTACTAATGGTTTGTAGAGCCTTTTTAGCCACAGATTTTTCGACGGCAACATAAGCGCGCACAGGGAACAGGTGAATCTTTCCGACTTGAGAGCCTGGAATACCATTTTTTCCTGTCAAACAACCTAAAATATCACCCGGTCGTACTTTCTGTTTCTTACCGCCATCAATGTTAATCGTCACCATCTTCGCTTGGTATGGCTGCTGATTTGATTTGGCAGGCAATGTTGCTGGTACCACGTCCATCTCTAGGTATTCTTCAATACGAGCTACACGTAAACCGTCTTTCTCACCAAAAAAGCTGAACGCTAAACCTTTACTACCCGCACGACCTGTACGACCAATACGGTGCACATGAACCTCAGGATCGCGCGATAGCTCAAAGTTAAAGACAGCATCAAGATTATCAACGTCCAAACCACGCGCCGCAACGTCTGTTGCAACAAGGATAGACACACTCTTGTTAGCAAACTGCACCAATGCTTGGTCGCGTTCACGCTGCTCTAAGTCCCCATGGATATCAATAACGCAGAATCCTTTGTGATGCAACTCATCTGCGACACTTTGCACTTCTTTTTTGGTATTACAAAAAACAACCGCGGACTCTGGTTGGTGAGTCAGCAGCAAATTCGCCAATGCTTCATCACGCGCTTCCGAGCCTTCAACTTTATAGAAGTACTGCGCAATGCTTGAAGTATCATGCGTCGATTCCACCTTAATCACTTCCGGTGTCTGCATTATACGCTGCGCAATTTGCTCAATTTTTTCTGGAAAAGTAGCACTGAAAAGTAGAGTTTGACGCTGCTTTGGCGCTGCATCGATGATTGCATCTAATGCGTCTTGGAAACCCATGTCCAACATGCGATCAGCTTCATCTAGCACCAAGGTATTCAGTTCGCTAAGATCAATTCGGCCTTTCTCAAGGTGATCCAAAATACGACCAGGAGTACCAACTAGGATATGCGCACCATGCTCTAACGAACCAATTTGTGGCCCCATTGGCATCCCACCGCAGAGAGTAAGCACTTTAATATTATGAATGCCGCGACCTAAAGTACGAATTTCCTTCGCTACTTGATCTGCAAGCTCACGTGTTGGACACAATACTAATGACTGGACACGAAAGCGTTTGACGTTGAGGTTCGATAAAACCCCTAAACCAAATACAGCGGTTTTACCTGAGCCCGTTTTACCCTGCCCGATGACATCACGATGTTTTAGGATTGCAGGCAAGCTCAAAGCTTGAATTGGCGTCATGTGGGTATAGTTCAGGGAATCAAGTGTGGCGAGTAACGCTGGGTTCAGCCCAACTTGATCGAATGTTTGTTTGCTCACGGGGATATCCTCAGGTGAGATGGAAAGAGGGCACATTATCACCAGATTTGGTGGGAAAACCAGTGCTAATTAACCTTTGTTAATGAGTATGAGCTCAAAACAAAGTAAAGTCAGTCACTCTATTCTCATTACGGATAACAACATGCTCACTTGGATTACTTTGCCCTTTGCTCAGCTAACAACCACACAGCTGTATGAAATGATGAAATTGCGTGTGGATGTATTCGTTGTTGAACAAACCTGCCCTTACCCTGAACTTGATGGTAAGGACACACTGGAAGGCGTTTATCATCTAATAGGCTATCACGGTGATGAACTGGTTGCTTGCGCACGATTACTGCCCGCAGGCACCTCGTATGACAATGTGAGTATTGGTCGAGTGGTGACAAAGCAGACCGCGCGAGGCGGTGGCTTAGGCCATAAGTTATTGGACAAGGCCTTGGCACAATGCGAAACATTATGGCCAGGACAGACAATAGATATAGGTGCTCAAGAACACCTCATCCAGTTTTATGCAAGTCATGGATTCAAGGTTATCTCAGAGTGCTATCTTGAAGATGGTATCCCTCATGTGGATATGCGGAAAGAATCCGTAGCGCTATAAGCTTCAATTCGATTGGTTACTATGAAAACTAATCGCTATGAAAAACCGACTAAAAAGACGCGATATTCGCGTCTTTTCATTTGAAGCGTTTACTTGTTACGCCCAAAGGACCCATCCGATAAACGGAAAAACATAACGGACCGCCCGCTTTTTTCCAGCTGTAGCATATCTAACTCGCCTTCGTCACTAAGCTTAAAGCGAATCAACTGTCCCTGCTTTATTTGGCTTAGCGGCTTATCACTGCCTTCTATTTTGACTAGAGCGCTAAGATCCGCCATAGAGAGCTGATTACTTCTGAAAACCTGCGCTAATGTATCACCATTTTTAACCGTGTACTCTTTCCAGTCTTCAGATTTCGGTCCAGAGTTCTGAGAGGTTCTCTGCTGGCTTAAACTCTGCGCGTTCAGCTCAATCGCTACGCGTTGATGATCGACCTCAGTCTGCTCAACTGGCTGGTCTGTTTTATTAGGCAAAGGAATAACAAGGAGTACCAGAATCAATGGCACTAAGACCATCAAAGCACGCTGATGAAATTTAGGCAGGCGCAACCAAAACTGCTTAACAGGCTGTATACGCTCCAACCATTGCTCTTTGTTGAACGGCTGCTTCCAGTCGATAGCAGCGAATTTTTGTTTAACCAACTCGACATAGTCGACTTGCTGCTTTTTCTTTCTGCGACGATTCATTGTAATGAGTCCCTTAATACTTCTACGGCCAGTATAAAAATACCGACGCGGAGAGTATATGTTTTTCACCAAACTAAAATGGAATTGGGATTAAATTAGCAGAAATTTCACTTGGAGTAAGAGATAAGTCACAACCTGGTCGCCTCAATTAAGCATTCAGTCGCAATCATTTAAACCTAAGCTCGAAACTGATATCCTGTTACCTTTATCACTCCTAATAAGAGCGACATTCATGTCTGAAATTAAATTTGAAACTGCAGAACAAAAAGCAAGCTACGGCATTGGTCTGCAAATGGGTCAGCAACTTGCAGGCTCTGGTCTTGAAGGTCTTAGCGTTGATGCTATCGCAGCAGGTATTGCAACAGCACTAACTGGTGACATGCCATCAATCGAAATTGATGAAATCAACAAAGCACTACAAGAACTTCACACTCGTGCAGAAACAGCTCGCCAAGAAGCAGCAAAAATTGCGGCAGCAGAAGGCGAAGCGTTCCTAAAAGACAACGCTCTACGACCTGAAGTTAACGTTCTAGACTCTGGTCTTCAGTACGAAATCATTTCTGAAGGTACTGGTGCAGTTCCTACAGCAGAAAGCTCAGTTCGCGTTCACTACCACGGTGAGCTAACTGACGGTACTGTATTCGATAGCTCTGTATCTCGCGGTCAACCTGCTGAATTCCCTGTTACAGGTGTAATCAAAGGTTGGGTAGAGGCACTACAACTAATGCCTGTTGGCTCTAAGTGGAAGCTATACGTACCACAAGATCTTGCGTACGGTGAGCGTGGCGCTGGTGCGGCTATCCCTCCATTTGCAGCTTTAGTTTTCGAAGTAGAACTATTAGATATTATCTAATTGAAACCATTTTCAATTATGATTAAATAAAACGGCGCACTAGCGCCGTTTTTTTGTCTAAACTGAATAGACTTTCTCACCTCTGAACCTTTCACTCTGATAGCCTTTAAAAATAAAATCACTTTTAAAAAACGCTCAACCTTTGGAGGTACTATGCGTAAAACACTCCTAACTCTAGCACTCCTATCAATCAACATTGGTAGTGCGCACGCATTCTTAGATTCAGTCACTCAAAAAAGTAAAGAAAGTGGCCTGATGGACATGGTCGGCAGCAGCTTGAACACCGAGTCATCTCCATTAACAGACATGCTAACTAGCCAATTACCAGTATCCACTGAGCAAGCAGCCGGAGGCAGTGGTGCGCTACTCGCTTTGGCTCAAAGCCAGCTTTCGCAAGAAAATAGTAGTGAATTACAGTCTTTGATTCCTGGACTTTCAAACTTGCAAGGAGCACAAAGCTTACTAGGAAATATTGAGAATATCAGTGCAGTCAAAAGTGCATTCGATACGTTAGGTTTAGACCCATCTATGATCAGTCAGTTTGCTCCAGTCATCTTGGATTACTTGAACAAGCAAGGCGCTAGCGAAGGGCTTCTAAGTTCGTTGGGCGGGTTGTGGAATACTAGTAAATAAGCGTAAGTGATAATCACTTTTTAAATTGCCAGTCTGCATGGGTTGAAATAAATGCAGGCTGGATATAAAGGTTTACTGAATTACAGATACAAAAAAGCCGAGCTAATGCTCGGCTTTCTCGTTCTTACGAACTGATTACTCAGCAGCTTCTTCAGCAGCTGGGCGATCTACAAGCTCAATGTAAGCCATTGGAGCTTTATCACCAGCACGGAAGCCAGCTTTTAGGATACGAGTGTAACCGCCCTGACGAGCAGCAAAACGTGGACCTAGTTCGTTAAATAGTTTTGCAACTACTTCGTTGTCACGAGTACGTGCAAATGCTAGACGACGGTTAGCAACACTGTCAGTCTTAGCTAGTGTAATCAAAGGCTCAACTACGCGACGTAGCTCTTTTGCTTTTGGCAAAGTAGTCTTGATAACTTCATGACGTACTAGAGAGCTAGCCATGTTGCTGAACATCGCTTTGCGATGTGAGCTGTTGCGGTTGAGTTGACGACCACTCTTACGATGGCGCATGACCTAATCCTTCTAACTAGTATCGATTAATCTTCAGCGATTGATGCAGGTGGCCAGTTTTCTAGGCGCATGCCCAGAGACAGACCACGTGACGCAAGTACGTCTTTAATCTCAGTAAGAGATTTTTTACCAAGGTTAGGCGTTTTAAGTAGCTCAACCTCAGTACGTTGTACTAGATCACCGATGTAGTGAATCGCTTCTGCTTTCAGACAGTTAGCAGAGCGAACTGTTAGTTCAAGATCGTCTACAGGACGCAGTAGGATCGGATCGAATTCTGGCTTCTCTTCCTTCTCCTCAGGAACTCGTACATCACGAAGATCTACGAATGCATCCAATTGTTCAGCTAGGATTGTAGCTGCACGACGGATTGCTTCCTCAGGTTCTAGAGTACCGTTTGTTTCCATATCGATAACAAGCTTGTCTAGATCAGTACGCTGTTCTACACGAGCAGCTTCTACAGCGTAGGCAATTTTGTCTACTGGGCTGTAAGTAGCATCTACTAGTAGGCGACCGATAGGACGCTCGTCTTCTTCGTTATGGATACGCGCAGAAGCTGGAACATAACCACGACCACGTTCAACTTTGATACGCATTGCGATCTCAGCGTTGTCATCCGTTAGGTGACAAATTACGTGTTCAGGGTTAGCGATCTCTACATCACCATCATGGGTGATGTCACCTGCAACCACAGGGCCCGAGCCTGATTTGTTCAAAGTAATGAACACTTCATCTTTGCCTTCGGCAACGCGCACAGCCAAACCTTTAAGGTTTAGAAGAATTTCAAGAATATCTTCTTGAACGCCTTCTTTCGTGCTGTACTCATGAAGTACGCCTTCAATTTCTACTTCTGTTACAGCACAACCTGGCATAGAAGATAGAAGGATGCGGCGAAGTGCATTACCCAGAGTATGACCAAAGCCACGCTCTAATGGCTCAAGAGTTACTTTTGCGTGAGTCGAGCTGATTTGTTCGATGTCAACTAGACGTGGCTTAAGAAATTCTGTTACAGAACCCTGCATTGTGTCCTCTCTTTAGTTTAAACCTTACTTAGAGTAAAGCTCGACGATCAATTGTTCGTTGATGTCAGCTGATAGATCAGAACGCTCAGGCATACGCTTGAATGTACCTTCCATCTTGCCACCATCTACTTCAATCCAAGTTGGTTTTTCACGTTGTTCAGCAACTTCTAGAGCTGCTTTGATACGAGCTTGCTGTTTAGCTTTCTCGCGAATAGAAACAACGTCATTAGCCGCTACTTTGAAAGAAGGAACGTTTACAACTTTACCGTTTACTAGGATAGCTTTGTGGCTAACTAGCTGACGTGCTTCTGCGCGAGTTGCGCCAAAGCCCATGCGGTAAACTACGTTATCAAGACGACCTTCAAGAAGCTGAAGTAGGTTTTCACCAGTGTTGCCTTTTAGGCGAGCAGCTTCTTTGTAGTAGTTACGGAATTGTTTTTCTAGAACGCCGTACATACGACGTACTTTTTGCTTCTCACGAAGCTGAACGCCATACTCAGATAGACGACCGCGACGAGCGCCGTGTACACCTGGTGCGTTATCAATTTTACACTTGGTATCGATCGCGCGAACACCAGACTTAAGGAATAAGTCAGTGCCTTCACGACGGCTAAGCTTCAGCTTAGGACCCAAATATCTTGCCATGATTCTTCTCCAATTGTCCTAGAAACGTTATACGCGACGTTTCTTAGGTGGACGACAACCGTTATGAGGGATTGGTGTAGCATCAACGATGTTTGTGATGCGGAAACCAGCGGCGTTTAGTGCACGAACAGTAGATTCGCGACCTGGACCAGGACCCTTAACCATAACTTCCAAGTTCTTTAGGCCGTATTCTTTAGCCATTTCAGCACAACGCTCAGCAGCAACCTGTGCAGCGAACGGAGTAGACTTACGAGAACCACGGAAACCAGAACCACCTGCAGTAGCCCATGCAAGAGCGTTACCTTGACGGTCAGTAATGGTTACGATTGTGTTATTGAAAGAAGCATGGATGTGCGCAACGCCATCTGCAACTTGCTTGCGTACGCGCTTACGAGCGCGAGTTGGTTGTTTAGCCATTGTACTCTACCTTCCCGATTATTTCTTGATCGGCTTACGCGGACCCTTGCGGGTGCGAGCGTTGGTTTTAGTACGCTGTCCACGTAGTGGTAGACTGCGACGATGACGAAGACCACGGTAACAGCCAAGGTCCATAAGACGCTTGATGTTCATAGATACTTCACGACGTAGATCACCTTCTACAGTGTACTTAGCTACACCATCACGCAGTTGATCGATCTGCTCTTCAGTTAGTTCACTGATCTTAACATTTTCAGCAATACCCACTTCAGCTAGGATAGCTTGAGAGCGAGTTTTACCGATGCCGTAGATCGCTGTTAGAGCGATTACTGCATGTTTCTGATCAGGAATGTTAATGCCTGCTATACGGGCCATTATTCACTCCTAAGTGTTTCTATAAAAGAATTAGCCGCAGCAAAGCCCGTTATGGATACGCTGCGGAATACTACTTCTTTTGCACGCAAAAGGTAGGCCGAGGAATATACTCGACCCAACCTTCATTTTCAAGTAAAAATTTCTGCTAATTAGCCTTGGCGCTGTTTGTGCTTTGGCTCACTGCAAATCACGCGAACGACACCGTTACGCTTGATTACTTTACAGTTACGGCAGATTTTTTTAACGGAAGCACGAACTTTCATTGCTAAACTCCGTAAATGAAACTGAGTCTACCGCCGGATTAACGGCCGTAGCCTTTCAGATTCGCTTTCTTCAACACAGAATCATACTGTTGAGACATCAGATGAGTCTGTACCTGTGCCATAAAGTCCATAATTACAACAACTACGATTAGTAGCGATGTACCGCCGAAGTAGAAACGTACGTTCCACGCGACCATCATGAACTCGGGAATCAGACAGATAAAGGTAATGTACAGTGCACCAGCAAGGGTTAAACGTGTCATTACTTTATCAATGTATTTCGCTGTCTGCTCACCTGGGCGGATACCGGGTACGAATGCACCAGACTTCTTCAAGTTATCTGCTGTTTCACGCGGGTTGAAAACCAACGCCGTGTAGAAGAAACAGAAGAAGATAATTGCTGCTGCATAAAGCATTACATACAACGGTTGACCAGGGCTAAGAGCCAAAGACACGTCAGTTAACCAACCGAACGCGCTGCTCTCACCGTTTTGACCAAACCACTGAGCCAATGTTCCTGGGAACAAGATAATACTTGATGCAAAAATCGCTGGAATTACACCTGCCATGTTAATTTTAAGAGGCAAGTGCGAGCTTTGCGCAGCAAACACTTTACGACCTTGTTGACGTTTCGCATAGTTAACGACGATTCGGCGTTGACCACGTTCCATGAAAACAACGAAGTAAATTACTGCAAAAGCTAATACCGCGATTAGCAACAGAAGAAGTACATGCAATTCACCTTGACGCGCTTGCTCGATTGTTTGACCGATTGCAGAAGGCAATCCAGCAACAATACCTGCAAAAATCAGTATCGAAATACCGTTACCAATTCCGCGCTCTGTAATTTGTTCACCTAACCACATCAAGAACATGGTACCGGTTACTAAACTTACGGTAGCAATTAGCGTAAACATGGTTTGGTTGATAACAACCAGATTGTCGACCATGTTTGGTAGGCCAGTTGCAATACCTATAGCTTGGAAGGTTGCAAGTACAAGCGTGCCGTAGCGTGTGTATTGGCTTATCTTACGACGGCCTGCTTCACCCTCTTTTTTGAGTTCAGCTAACGCTGGATGAACTACAGTTAGCAATTGGACAACAATAGATGCCGAAATATACGGCATGATGCCCAATGCTAATATAGATGCACGCTCAAGAGCACCACCGGAGAACATGTTAAACATTTCAACGATGGTACCTTTTTGCTGTTCGAACAAATCGGCAAGTACAGCAGCGTCAATACCAGGAATCGGCACAAAAGAGCCGGCTCGGAATACTAAAAGTGCACCAATTACGAATAACAAGCGCGACTTTAGTTCACTTAAGCCGCTCTGAGCACTACGAAAATCTTGTCCTGGTTTCTTAGCCATCTGTACCTCGTTCCTCGAGATTATTCCTCGATTTTACCGCCTGCAGCTTCGATTGCAGCTTTAGCGCCTTTAGTCACACGTAGACCTTTCACAGTCACTGCTTTGTTGATTTCACCAGAAAGAACAACTTTTACAAACTCGATGTTCTTAGTGATGATGTTAGCAGCTTTAAGACTGTTTAGATCAACTACGTCACCAGAAACTTTCGCTAGCTCAGCTAGACGAACTTCAGCAGACACTAGGCTCTTACGAGAAGTGAAACCGAATTTTGGTAGACGTTGTTTCAGAGGCATCTGACCGCCTTCGAAACCTGGACGAACACTGCCGCCAGAACGTGATTTTTGACCTTTGTGACCACGGCCACCAGTTTTACCTAGGCCTGAACCGATACCACGACCTACTCGCTTCGCAGAAGTTTTCGCGCCAGCAGCCGGTGCTAGAGTATTCAAACGCATTCTGATTACTCCTCAACTTTAACCATGTAGTAAACCTTGTTGATCATACCGCGAATACACGGAGTATCTTCAAGTTCTACTGTGTGGTTGATTTTACGAAGACCTAGACCGCGCAAAGTAGCTTTGTGCTTTGGCAGACGACCAATTGAGCTTTTAGTTTGAGTTACTTTAATAGTTGCCATGGTGTTCTTACTCCGAAATAGATTCAACAGTTAGACCACGTTTAGCAGCAACCATTTCTGGTGACTTCATGCTACCTAGTGCATCGATCGTTGCACGAACGATGTTGATAGGGTTCGTAGAACCGTACGCTTTAGATAGTACGTTGTGTACACCAGCAACTTCTAGTACTGCACGCATCGCACCACCTGCGATAACACCAGTACCTTCTGCAGCAGGCTGCATGTAAACTTTAGAGCCCGAATGGCGACCTTTCACTGGGTGGTGAAGAGTGCCTTCGTTTAGAGCGATCGTAGTCATGTTACGACGCGCTTTTTCCATTGCTTTTTGAATCGCTGCAGGTACTTCACGAGCTTTGCCGTAACCGAAACCTACACGACCATTACCGTCACCAACTACTGTTAGTGCAGTGAAGCTCATGATTCGACCGCCTTTAACCGTCTTAGATACGCGGTTAACTGCGATTAGCTTTTCTTGCAAATCATTCGCTTGAACTTGTTGTTCTTTAGCCATCTTCCAACCCTACCTTAGAATTTCAGACCAGCTTCGCGAGCAGATTCTGCTAGCGCCGCTACTCGACCGTGGTATTGGAAACCAGAACGATCAAATGCAACTGCAGTTACGCCCTTCTCAAGAGCGCGCTCAGCAATAGCTTTACCCACTGCTTTAGCTGCATCAACGTTACCAGTGTATTTCACTTGCTCACGGATCGCTTTTTCTACAGTAGAAGCTGCTGCGATAACCTCAGAGCCGTTAGCCGCGATAACCTGTGCGTACACGTGACGAGGAGTACGGTGTACAACTAGGCGAGTCGCACCCAGTTCTGCAATCTTACGACGTGCACGTGTAGCACGACGGATGCGAGATGCTTTCTTATCCATAGTGTTACCTTACTTCTTCTTAGCTTCTTTAGTACGCACATTTTCATCTGCGTAACGAACACCTTTGCCTTTGTATGGCTCAGGCTCACGGTAAGAACGAATGTCAGCCGCAACTTGACCAACTAGTTGCTTGTCAGCACCAGTGATCACGATTTCAGTTTGGCTTGGACATTCAGCTTTAATACCCGCTGGCAACTCGTGCTCAACTGGGTGTGAGAAGCCTAGTGTTAGACCTACAGCGTTGCCTTTGATAGCAGCACGGTAACCTACACCTTTAAGAGTTAGCTTCTTAGTAAAGCCTTCAGTAACACCAACAACCATGTTGTTAACTAGAGCGCGAGCAGTACCTGCTTGAGCCCATGCGTTAGCAACACCTTCTTTAGGACCGAAAGTCAGGTTATTTTCTTCCTGAGCGATTACAACTGCATCGTTAAGAACGCGAGTTAGTTCGCCTTTCGCACCTTTTACAGTGATTTCTTGGCCGTTTAGTTTCACCTCTACGCCAGCTGGAATAGCGACAGGTGCTTTTGCAACACGAGACATAGTCTACTCCTTATTAAGCTACGTAAGCGATGATTTCACCACCAAGACCTGCTTTACGTGCAGCGCGGTCTGACATAAGACCCTTGGAAGTAGAAACGATAGCAATACCAAGACCACCCATTACAGAAGGAAGTTCATCTTTCTTCTTGTAAACACGTAGACCTGGACGAGAAACACGTTTAAGTTGCTCGATTACTGGTTTAGCTTGGAAGTACTTAAGTGTAACTTCTAGCTCAGGTTTTGCTTCGCCTTCAACAGCGAAGTCAACGATGTAACCTTCAGCTTTTAGTAGTGCAGCAATTGCAACTTTAAGCTTTGAAGAAGGCATTTTTACAGCAACTTTGTTTGCTGCCTGACCGTTACGAACGCGGGTCAGCATATCCGAAATCGGATCTTGCATGCTCATATGATTTACTCCAAATGATTAAGTGGCAATTACCAGCTAGCCTTACGAAGACCCGGAATCTCGCCTTTCATGCAAGCTTCACGAACCTTAATACGGCTTAGACCGAACTTACGTAGGTAACCGTGTGGACGACCAGTTTGGTTGCAACGGTTGCGCTGACGTGATGCACTTGAATCACGTGGAAGAGATTGCAGTGTAAGAACCGCGTTCCAACGATCTTCTTCAGATGCGTTTACATCGCTGATGATAGCTTTTAGCGCTGCACGCTTTTCAGCGAACTTAGCTACTAGCTTCGCACGTTTTGCTTCACGCGCTTTCATTGAATTTTTAGCCATAACAGTAACCCTTCACCTTACTTACGGAATGGGAAGTTAAAGGCAGCCAGCAGAGCACGGCCTTCCTCATCAGTACCAGCAGACGTCGTAATAGTGATGTCTAGACCGCGTACTCGATCAACTTTATCAAAGTCGATTTCCGGGAAGATGATTTGCTCGCGAACGCCCATGCTGTAGTTACCGCGACCGTCAAAAGACTTAGCGCTAACACCACGGAAGTCACGTACACGTGGAAGAGCGATGTTAATTAAACGCTCAAGAAAATCCCACATACGTTCGCCACGCAAGGTTACTTTACAACCGATAGGGTAGCCTTCACGGATTTTGAAACCTGCAACAGATTTGCGCGCTTTTGTGATAAGTGGCTTTTGACCAGAGATCGTTGCCATATCAGACGCTGCATTTTCTAGCAGTTTCTTATCGTTGATTGCTTCACCAACACCCATGTTTAGGGTGATTTTCTCGATTCTAGGGACTTGCATGACGCTTGTGTAACCGAACTGTTTGGTCAGTTCAGCGACTACAGACGACTTGTAGTAATCATGCAGTTTCGCCATAGTAGAACTCCAAATTACTTCTATTAGTTAGAAACGGTTTCGCCGTTAGACTTGAAGAAACGAACTTTTTTGCCGTCTTCAAAACGGAAACCGATACGGTCAGCTTTACCAGTAGCTGCGTTGAAAATCGCCACGTTAGAAACGTCGATTGCTGCTTCTTGCTCTACGATACCGCCTTGGATACCCATAGCTGGAACAGGTTTCTGATGCTTCTTAACTAGGTTGATACCTTCAACGATAACTTTACCAGTTGCTAGAACCTTAGTTACTTTACCTTTCTTGCCTTTGTCTTTACCAGCAAGAACGATTACTTCGTCATTACGACGGATTTTAGCTGCCATTTCTACGTGCTCCTTACAGAACTTCTGGAGCCAGTGAAACGATCTTCATGAACTTATCGCCACGAAGTTCGCGTGTCACAGGACCAAAGATACGTGTACCGATTGGTTGCTCAGTATTGTCGTTTAGCAATACGCAAGCATTTCGGTCGAAGCGAATGACAGAACCGTCAGGACGACGTACGCCTTTACGGGTGCGCACTACCACCGCCTTCAGAACATCACCTTTTTTAACTTTACCGCGAGGGATTGCTTCCTTCACAGTAACTTTGATGACGTCACCGATATGTGCATAACGGCGGTGAGAGCCACCCAGAACCTTAATACACATTACGCTGCGTGCGCCTGAGTTATCAGCTGCGTCCAGCATACTTTGCATTTGGATCATGTTAGTGCTCCGCTAAATATTAATAACTAGACCCATCACGGGTCGGGCTGCCTCTTTAAAAGGGACGCGAATTGTACCACCCTTTTTTGTGATTGGGTAGTCAAAAAATAAACGGCTCCAAAAATATTTTGGAGCCGCTTTAGTTTCATAGAATTAACGAGATTAAATCTTCGCCTTTTCTAGAACTTTTACCAAAGTCCAAGACTTAGTCTTAGACAGTGGACGACACTCTGCGATTTCAACTGTGTCGCCTAGGCCACACTCGTTGTTCTCGTCATGTGCGTGTACTTTAGTCGTACGTTTTACGTATTTACCGTAGATTGGGTGTTTTACGAAACGCTCGATAGCAACAGTGATAGACTTGTCCATCTTATCGCTAACAACACGACCTTGTTGAGTACGTTTTACTTCGCTCATTATGCGCCTGCCTTCTCAGTCAAAACAGTTTTCACACGTGCGATATCACGGCGTACAGCTTTCAGAGCATGAGTTTGCTGTAGTTGACCAGTCGCAGCTTGCATGCGCAAGTTGAACTGTTCACGTAGCAAATTCATTAGCTCAGCGTTAAGCTCTTCAACGCTTTTCTCGCGTAGATCTTGTGCTTTCATCACATCACCTGCTTAGTTACAAATGTAGTTTTGAAAGGCAGTTTACGTGCCGCAAGACGGAACGCTTCACGTGCCAATTCTTCAGGTACACCACCCATTTCGTACATAACCTTACCAGGTTGGATTTGGGCTACCCAGTACTCAACGTTACCTTTACCCTTACCTTGACGAACTTCAAGTGGTTTTTCTGTGATTGGTTTGTCTGGGAACACACGGATCCAGATTTTACCTTGACGCTTAACGTGACGTGTCATTGCACGACGTGCCGCTTCGATTTGACGAGCAGTTAGACGACCACGGCCAACAGCTTTAAGACCGAATTCGCCGAAGCTTACATCAGTACCTTTAGCTAGACCACGGTTACGACCAGTCTGAACCTTACGGAACTTAGTACGTTTAGGTTGTAGCATCTGTCGACTCCTTACTTACGGCCTTTACGCTGCTTCTTAGGCTTGTCGCCTTTAGGCTCTACAGCGTTAGCTGCTGGCATACCACCTAGGATTTCACCTTTGAAGATCCAAGTTTTAATGCCGATCACACCGTATTGAGTGTGAGCCGAAGAAGTTGCGTAATCAATGTCAGCACGTAGAGTGTGTAGAGGCACACGGCCTTCACGGTACCACTCTGAACGTGCGATTTCAGCGCCGCCTAGACGACCGCTTACTTCCACTTTGATACCTTTAGCGCCTAGGCGCATTGCGTTTTGTACTGCGCGCTTCATAGCACGACGGAACATAACACGACGCTCTAGCTGAGACGCGATGCTGTCACCAACAAGTTGCGCATCTAGTTCAGGCTTACGTACTTCAGCGATGTTAATTTGCGCTGGTACACCTGCAATTTTAGCTACAGCTGCGCGTAGCTTCTCAACGTCTTCACCTTTCTTACCGATAACAACGCCTGGACGAGCAGTGTGAATAGTCACACGGATGCTCTTAGCAGGACGCTCGATAACGATACGTGATAGAGACGCTTTTTTCAGTTCACTTGTAAGGAACTGACGTACCTTGAAGTCGCCGTCTAGGTTGTCAGCGAAATCTTTGGTGTTAGCAAACCATGTAGCATTCCAAGGCTTAACGATGCCTAGACGAATACCATTTGGATGTACTTTTTGACCCATTGCTTACTCTCCTAGTCTCTAGCGATCTGCTACAACAACAGTGATGTGGCTTGAACGCTTCAAGATACGATCCGCACGACCTTTAGCACGAGGCATAATACGCTTCATGGTTGGGCCTTCATCTACAAAGATTTTTGCGACATTCAGATCGTCAATATCTGCACCTTCGTTGTGCTCCGCGTTAGCGATAGCAGACTCTAGAACTTTCTTAACTAGTGCAGCAGCTTTTTTGTTGCTGAACGTTAGGATTTCTAGAGCTTGGTCAACAGATTTACCACGGATTAGATCCGCAACTAAGCGAGCTTTCTGAGGCGAAATGCGAGCAAAGTTATGTTTAGCAATTGCTTCCATTATTTACTCCTTAGCGCTTCTTAGCTTTCTTATCCGCAGCGTGACCGCGGTAAGTACGTGTTGGTGCGAATTCACCCAGTTTGTGACCGATCATTTCATCAGTTACAAATACTGGTACGTGCTGACGACCATTATGGACAGCGATGGTCAAACCGATCATCGTAGGGATGATCATTGAACGACGGGACCAAGTCTTAATAGGCTTTTTGTCTCCGCTTTCCACCGCTTTCTCTACCTTCTTCAGCAAGTGTAGGTCAATAAAAGGACCTTTCTTGAGAGAACGTGGCATGGCGATTCCTCTTTATATAGATTACTTGTTACGACGACGTACGATGTACTTGTCAGTGCGTTTGTTCTTACGAGTCTTGAAGCCTTTAGTAGGCATACCCCAAGGAGATACTGGGTGACGACCACCAGAAGTACGGCCTTCACCACCACCGTGTGGGTGGTCAATCGGGTTCATTACAACACCACGAACCGTTGGACGGATACCGCGATGACGTGATGCACCTGCTTTACCAAGTTCACGTAGCATGTGCTCAGAGTTACCAACTTCACCGATTGTTGCACGGCCTTCAGAAAGAACTTTGCGCATCTCGCCAGAACGTAGACGGATAGTTACGTACGCACCGTCGCGAGCAACGATTTGAGCGTAAGCACCAGCCGAACGAGCTAGCTGACCACCTTTACCAGGCTTAAGTTCAACGTTATGTACTGTTGAACCTACTGGGATATTACGCATTGGTAGAGTGTTACCAGCTTTGATTGGTGCATCAACACCAGACTGAATAACATCACCAGCTACAACACCTTTAGGTGCTAGGATGTAGCGACGCTCACCGTCTTTGTAAAGAACTAGAGCAATGTTTGCGCTACGGTTTGGATCGTATTCAAGACGCTCAACTGTCGCTGGAATACCATCTTTAGTACGTTTGAAGTCAACTACACGGTAGTGGTGCTTGTGACCACCGCCGATGTGACGTACTGTGATACGACCCTTGTTGTTACGACCACCATTCTTAGAGTTTTTCTCTAGAAGAGGTGCGTATGGCTTGCCCTTGTGTAGGTCAGCGTTAACAACTTTAACAACGTGACGACGACCAGGGGAAGTCGGCTTACATTTAACAATAGCCATTTTTAACTACTCCTGTTATTCCGCGCCGCCAACGAAGTCAAGATCTTGACCTTCTTTCAAAGTAACGTACGCTTTCTTAACGTCGCTGCGGCGACCTTGGCGTAGACCTTGACGTTTGGTCTTACCCTTAGTGATAAGAGTATTTACAGACTTAACTTCAACTTCAAATAGCTTTTCTACAGCTGCTTTGATCTCTTTTTTAGTCGCATCTTTAGCTACTTTGAAAACGATAGTGTTCGCTTTCTCAGCTGCCATAGTTGCTTTTTCAGAGATGTGCGGTGCACGTAGAACTTTTAGGATACGCTCTTCAGTGATCATGCTAGCATTTCCTCTACTTGCTTAACTGCTTCTGCAGTCATTACAACTTTGTCAAACGCGATTAGAGATACTGGATCGATACCAGCAACATCACGTGCGTCAACTTTGTATAGGTTACGAGCAGCTAGGAATAGATTCTCATCTACTTCGCTAGTCACGATTAGAGCGTCAGTTAGCTCAAGCTCTTTAAGCTTAGCAACTAGCTCTTTAGTCTTTGGTGCTTCAACTGAGAAGTTATCAACAACGATTAGACGCTCTTGACGAACAAGCTCAGAAAGAATGCTCTTCATAGCACCACGGTACATTTTTTTGTTTACTTTTTGGCTGTGATCTTGTGGTTTCGCAGCAAAAGTAACACCACCTGTACGCCAGATTGGGCTACGGATTGTACCAGCACGCGCACGGCCAGTACCTTTTTGACGCCATGGCTTAGCGCCACCGCCAGAAACTTCTGAACGTGTTTTTTGAGCACGAGTACCTTGACGAGCACCTGCTGCGTACGCAACAACTACTTGGTGTACAAGAGCTTCGTTAAACTCACGTCCGAAAGTAGTTTCGGAAACAGTTAGTGCATCGGCACCTTTAACCATTAGTTCCATTACTTACTCCTGAGACGTTATGCTTTAACAGCTGGTTTAACGATCACGTTGCCGCCAGTTGCGCCTGGGACTGCACCTTTAATAAGAAGCAGGTTGCGCTCAGCGTCAACACGTACGATCTCTAGGTTTTGAGTCGTTACACGCTCAGCACCCATGTGACCTGCCATTTTCTTGCCTTTAAATACGCGACCTGGAGTCTGACATTGACCGATAGAACCAGGAGCACGGTGAGACAATGAGTTACCGTGAGTCATATCTTGAGTACGGAAGTTCCAACGCTTAACAGCGCCTTGGAAACCTTTACCCTTAGATGTACCAGTAACGTCTACTTTCTTAGTTTCGTTGAATAGTTCAACAGTTAGTTCTGAACCAACTTCGAACTCTTCGCCGTTTTCTAAACGGAATTCCCAAAGACCACGACCAGCTTCAACGCCAGCTTTAGCAAAGTGACCTGCTTCAGCTTTGTTTACGCGGTTAGCTTTCTTAGAACCAGCTGTAACCTGGATTGCTGCGTAGCCGTCAGTTTCAAGAGTTTTCACTTGAGAAACACGGTTAGCTTCAACCTCAACAACAGTTACTGGGATAGAAACGCCTTCTTCAGTAAATACGCGGGTCATGCCCACTTTACGACCGATTAGACCAATCATACTTCTAATCTCCCTTAACCTAGGCTAATTTGAACGTCAACGCCCGCAGCAAGGTCTAGACGCATTAGAGCATCAACAGTCTTGTCTGTTGGCTCAACGATGTCGATTAGACGCTTGTGAGTACGGATTTCGTACTGGTCACGTGCTTTCTTGTTAACGTGTGGAGAGATAAGAACTGTGAAACGCTCTTTACGAGTTGGCAGTGGGATTGGACCACGAACCTGTGCGCCAGTGCGCTTAGCTGTTTCAACGATTTCCGCTGTAGAAGCATCGATTAGTTTGTAATCGAAAGCTTTTAGGCGGATACGGATACGTTGGTTCTGCATGAGACAGAGCTCCAAATTTAATAAATTACACAAACAATATCGCCACTCAAACTCGTCAAGACGAGAGAATGCCGATTGATTTATGTGAAACCGTAGCATCCAAGATTAGGACGCATTGTCAGTTAATTTTCGATTAACTATCCCTATATGCCAAAGTCACCTTTGAGGATAGTTTTTCCGAAGAAAAGATAGCTAATTGTATTAACCGCGAACATAAGCTGAGTATACATTACCTCACAAATCCTTAGATTTGCTCGCTCCTCACTGCTCATTGGTTCACAACTGGCTTAACCAGTGCGCTGCATTATACAGATCACACTTTAGGTTGCAAGCGCTGAGTGAAAAATAATCGGGAATATTCCAAACCCTATACATCCCTCTTCGCTTGGTAGCCATTAAACAAAAAGGACGCTTCAGCGTCCTTTTCTAAACTGTAATCGTAATAGCGGCTGCTATTATTTCTTACCGCTTGATAGTGCACCGAAACGCTTGTTGAAGCGATCAACACGGCCGCCTGTATCAACGATACGTTGCTTACCAGTGTAGAATGGGTGACACTTGTCACATACGTCTAGGTGGATAGATTCTTTACCTAGAGTAGAGTTGAACTCAAAAGAGTTGCCGCAAGAACAAGTCGCTTTTACTGCTTTGTATTCTGGGTGGATACCAGCTTTCATGGGATAACCTCAATAGTAGGCCGTGTCGCTATACGAATCTAAGCCGCACACCACACGCAATTAATAATAAAATGGGATACCGCATCAACTAATTGCCGAAGCCATATCTCAAGGCGCGATATAGTAAAGAATCACATTGCTCGGATCAACACATTTGGCAACTTTTTCGCCACTTTTTTAGCCAGACTAATCATAGAGGCACGATTCACGCTGAATCACATAGCTTTACTCGAATTTCCATACCGATTTTAATAGACTCTCATTTCCTTTCCCTCTTTTTAATAGCTAAGAATTTATGCGTCCAACCATTGCTAGAGTGGCATTACCCGTTCCGCTCGACAAACAATTTGATTACGCCATTCCGGGGCACCTGTTTCCGATCATTGGTGGACGCGTTTCCGTACCTTTTGGACGCCAAACCTTAGTCGGCATCGTCACCGCAATGGTGAACGACTCCGACTTTCCTAAAGATCAACTTAAGCCAATCAAAGCGGTATTAGACTCCCAACCGATATGGCCAGAGACGCTTTATTCTCTGCTAAATTGGTGCAGCCAGTTCTATCAGTACCCTCTAGGTGACACTCTACACAATGCAATGCCTGCCGCGCTGAGGAAAGGCAAACCGGCCGACTTTGCAACGCTACAAGAATGGCAACTGACAGAAGCAGGAAGAAATAAGCTCATGCAAGGGCTTGGACGTGCGATAAAACAACAGCGTGCACTCCAAATGATGATCAACGGCCCAATCTCGCATCAAGAGCTCTTGGATCAAGAAGTAAACTCAACCATCTTAAAAAATCTCGAAGAAAAAGGTTGGGTCGAGCGCATCGAGAAAAAGCCGACCATTACGAAATGGAGTCAAAATGTAGAGTGTGCGGTAGAGAAACCAAAGCTTAACCATGAACAAGCACTCGCGATTGCCAGCGTAAATAGCCAAACGGGCTTTGCTTGCTATTTATTAGAAGGGGTCACGGGATCCGGTAAAACCGAAGTTTACTTAAACCTTATCAAGCCCGTTCTAGAGCAAGGGAAACAAGCATTAGTTTTAGTACCTGAGATCGGTCTAACGCCCCAAACCATCAGCCGCTTTAAACATCGATTTAATGTCCCAGTAGATGTGATTCATTCCGGTTTGAATGAAACAGAGCGTTTGAACGCCTGGTTATCGGCTCGCGATAAAGCCGCGGGGATCATCATTGGTACGCGCTCAGCCCTACTGACACCTTTTGCTGATTTGGGGATTATTATCGTTGATGAAGAGCATGACTCCTCTTATAAGCAACAAGACAGCTTGCGTTACCACGCTCGTGATGTTGCTGTCATGCGCGCCCATAAAGAGCAAGTGCCGATTGTCCTTGGCTCAGCGACGCCAGCGTTAGAAACCCTACATAATGCACTGTCTGGTAAATATCACCATTTAACACTCACCCAACGAGCTGGCTCTGCCGTGCCAACCACCAATAAAGTGTTAGATGTAAAAGGTCAGTATTTAGAAAGTGGCTTATCCGCCCAACTGATTGCCGAAATTCGCAAACACTTAAAAGTAGGCAATCAGGTTATGTTGTTTCTTAACCGCCGAGGTTTCTCGCCCGCTTTGATGTGCCATGAATGTGGTTGGATTGCAGAATGTAAACGCTGTGATGCGTACTATACGTTCCACCATTACAGCAACGAAATACGCTGCCATCACTGCGGCTCACAACAACCTGTCATTCATCAGTGTCAGGGATGTGGTTCAACTCAACTGGTTACCGTCGGCGTAGGAACGGAACAGCTCGAACAACAATTGGCTCAGTTGTTTCCAGAATACAAAGCCATTCGCATCGACAGAGATAGCACACGTCGCAAAGGTAGCTTGGGAGATGCCCTTGAGTCGATTCGTAAAGGTGAATACCAAATACTGATAGGCACTCAAATGCTGGCTAAGGGGCACCACTTTCCAAATGTAACGCTCGTAGCTCTTTTGGATGTTGATGGCTCTTTGTATAGTAGTGATTTTCGCGCTTCGGAGCGATTAGCTCAGCTGTTTATTCAGGTCGCAGGTCGTGCTGGCCGAGCAAGTAAACCTGGCGAAGTGATCCTGCAAACTCACCATCCTGAGCACAGCTTGCTGCAAGCCCTACTTCAAAAAGACTATCGTCACTTTGCTATGACAGCTCTGGAAGAACGCAAACTGGCTCAGCTTCCGCCTTATAGTTTCTTGACTCTGTTTAAAGCAGAAGCAAACCAAAGTGAGGTAGTTGAAGACTTCCTGCGTCAGGTTCGCTTTACGTTAGAATCACACCCTCTGTTCGATGATTCCTGCATGGTGTTAGGCCCCACTCCTTCACCTTTGGCCAAGCGGGCTGGTAAATACCGCTGGCAGCTGTTACTTCAAACCCAGCATCGTTCATTGATGCAAAAGTTATTAACCAGTGCCAAACCTGCTATTGAGTTGTTGCCAAATGCCAAGAAAGTTCGCTGGAATTTAGACATAGAGCCACAAGATCTCAGCTAGCAAACGTTTAACTATGTAATGAATTACCATTTAATGTGACGAGCATCACGACAGGATTGCAATTTTTGTTAAACAGACCGTAACTTTCACTTTAGAAATGAATAGACTATCCAAATTAGAAAAGTCTAAAGTGACTTGTTCGCACAGGCTTAGATTAAAACAATGACTATTCCCACAAATTGATGTCGCAGTGAAGAATCCATTTTTCCACTTGTTAACACGAACTGAGCGAAGAGCAAACGCTGCTCTAACTCAGCGTGATTACTATGATTTCAAACCGGAATAACGTCATCTTGGCAAAAAATAAACGAGAGGTTAAAAACTATGGCGACAATGAAGGATGTTGCCCAGCTTGCGGGAGTGTCTACGGCTACGGTATCTCGAGCATTAATGAACCCAGAGAAGGTCTCTTCTTCAACGAGAAAAAGAGTAGAAGATGCCGTACTTGAAGCGGGTTATTCTCCAAACTCATTAGCGCGTAACTTACGTAGAAACGAATCAAAAACCATTGTCACTATCGTTCCCGACATCTGTGATCCTTATTTTTCTGAAATTATTCGCGGCATTGAAGATGCTGCCATGGAACATGGCTATCTAGTCCTGCTGGGCGATAGCGGACAACAGAAGAAACGCGAAAGTTCTTTCGTTAACCTCGTATTTACTAAGCAGGCGGATGGAATGCTACTGCTTGGCACAGATCTACCGTTCGATGTCAGTAAGCCAGAACAAAAGAACTTACCTCCGATGGTAATGGCGTGTGAATTTGCGCCAGAGTTAGAACTTCCGACAGTACATATTGACAACCTGACCTCAGCATTTGAAGCGGTGAATTACCTAACCCAACTAGGTCATAAACGCATCGCGCAAATCTCGGGGCCAGATACGGCAATATTGTGTCAGTTCCGCCAGCAAGGTTATCAACAAGCCTTGCGCCGCGCAGGCATCAATAAAGATCCTCAATATAGTGTCATTACTGAGTTCTCTTTTGATGGCGGAGCAAAAGCCGTTCGTAAACTGCTCGAATTGCCTGAGCCACCAACGGCTATTTTCTGTCACTGTGACACAATGGCCATCGGCGCAATTCAAGAAGCGAAAAATCTTGGCTTACGAGTACCGCAAGATCTCTCCGTTGTGGGCTTTGATGACATTAACTTCGCTCAGTACTGCGATCCACCGTTGACCACTATCTCTCAGCCTCGCTATGAGATTGGTCGACAAGCGATGCTAATGATGCTTGAGATGTTAAAAGGACACGACGTGCATTCAGGCTCGCGCCTACTTGAAACTAACCTCGTCATTCGCGGAAGCGCAGCGCCACCACAGCGCCCTTAACCTAAAAATTAAGTATCCATACCCAAAGCGGTGCTAAGGCGCCGCTTTTTATTTACCCCTCCTGCTTTTTGTGTATCCCTGAATAAATATAAGCGAGAACGGAAACACACTCCTACACTCGGGCGTTGTCGCGCTTTAGCTATCAAGATTCTATCAATAGGGTGTTTTCTCAACTCGTTCTGGATTAACATATTTGCAAGAATCCTTGATGACCAGAAATAACCGTGGCAAATAGAGATTATGTAAGACGGGGGCGAGGTGCCCCAAAAAAGTCGACAAAAAAACAACCGCCGAGAAGAAAAAAACCTTGGCGTAGTGGCCTGCTCGCTATCTTGCTTGTGGGCGGTTTTGGCTATGGTCTTTACCTTTTGAGTAGCGACCCAGAACCAAAACCACCTGTCGTGAAACAGCCAACAACCACTGCGAGCAAACCAAAGCCGAAAAAAGATTTGCCGCCACCACCAGAAGAAAAATGGGAATATGTCGAGTCACTACCGAAACGTGAAGTTGAAGTTGTGGCCAAAGAAATTGAAGTTTCTAAAATTCCTTACATCATGCAATGTGGCGCTTACAAAACCCAGGCGCAAGCAGAAGAGCGTAAACTTGCAATCGCGTTCCAAGGGATGTCGAGCAAGATTCGTAAGAAAGAAGGTAGTTCATGGTATCGCGTGGTGCTAGGTCCGTATAAGTTCAAACGTGATGCAGAACGTGACCGTCATAAACTGCAACGCGCGAAAATCGAGCCATGTGCGATTTGGAAAGAAAATCTTTAAACTCAGGCCCTAGGAGCTAAGATCCTAGGGCCTTTCTTTTTGCCCCCTTGAATCCCTATTTCCCCTCCCCCATATACTGAATTAAATCCAAAGAGAAATAATCAAGAGGTCGACTGTGACTACCATTGTATCTGTACGTCGAAATAATAAAGTCGTCATCGCGGGTGATGGCCAAGTATCTCTAGGCAATACCGTAATGAAAGGTAATGCGCGCAAAGTTCGCCGCTTATATAACAACCAAGTACTAGCAGGCTTTGCTGGCGGCACCGCAGATGCCTTCACCCTTTTTGAGCGCTTCGAAAGCAAACTGCAAATGCACCAAGGCCACCTTACTAAGGCTGCGGTTGAGCTAGCCAAAGACTGGCGCAGCGATCGTGCTCTGCGCAAGCTCGAAGCCTTGCTTGCCGTTGCCGACGAAACCGCATCGTTAATCATTACCGGTAATGGTGATGTCGTACAGCCAGAACACGACCTGATTGCGATTGGCTCTGGTGGTGCTTACGCACAAGCTGCCGCAACCGCCCTACTAGAAAACACAGATCTAGATGCTCGTGAGATCGCGGAAAAAGCCCTCAACATCGCGGGTGATATTTGTGTCTTCACCAACCACCACCACACAGTAGAAGAGCTAGACTCAACGGTAGAGCCTGAAAAACCAACCGCGTAATCGTAACGAAGTAAGGAAAGAATATGTCTGAAATGACGCCTCGCGAAATCGTTCATGAATTGAACCGCCACATTATCGGTCAAGAAAAAGCCAAGCGTTCGGTTGCGATTGCACTTCGTAACCGCTGGCGCCGTATGCAGCTTGAAGAAAGCTTGCGTGCCGAAGTGACGCCAAAAAACATTTTGATGATTGGTCCTACTGGTGTTGGTAAGACTGAAATAGCACGCCGCCTAGCAAAACTGGCAAATGCACCATTCATCAAAGTTGAAGCGACAAAATTCACAGAAGTGGGTTACGTTGGTAAAGAAGTTGAAACCATCATCCGTGACCTGACTGATGTCGCGGTAAAAATGACGCATCAACAAGCGATGGAAAAAGTAAAATTCCGCGCTGAAGAGCAAGCGGAAGAACGAATTCTTGATGCGCTACTGCCACCAGCACGTGATAGCTGGGGTCAAGCAGAGCAAACGGAAGAGTCTTCTCACACTCGCCAGATCTTCCGTAAGAAACTGCGTGAAGGCCAACTAGACGATAAAGAAATTGAAATCGACGTAGCCGCACCACAAATGGGCGTAGAGATCATGGCGCCCCCAGGTATGGAAGAGATGACTAACCAGCTGCAAGGCATGTTCCAAAACCTGGCAGGCGACACTAAGAAAAAGCGTAAGCTGAAAATCAAAGACGCAATGAAAGCGTTAGCGGAAGAAGAAGCGGCGAAACTGGTAAACCAAGAAGAGCTAAAAGAAGCTGCGATTTTCAACGTTGAAAACAACGGCATCGTATTTATCGATGAGATCGACAAGATCTGTAAACGCGGTGAGAGCTCAGGCCCAGACGTTTCACGCGAAGGTGTTCAGCGCGATCTACTTCCATTGATTGAAGGCAGCACGGTATCAACCAAGCACGGCATGGTAAAAACAGACCACATTCTGTTTGTTGCATCTGGTGCATTCCAAGTGGCAAAACCATCTGACTTGATCCCAGAATTGCAAGGTCGTCTACCAATTCGTGTTGAGCTAGAGGCACTAAGCAGCAACGACTTCAAACGTATTCTGACAGAGCCAAAAGCCTCTCTAACAGAGCAGTACGTTGCGTTGATGAAAACGGAAGATGTGGACATCGAGTTCACAGAAGATGGCATCACGCAAATCGCGGAAGCGGCATGGACGGTCAACGAAAGCACAGAAAACATCGGTGCTCGTCGCTTACACACCGTAATGGAACGCTTGATGGATGAAATCTCTTACGACGCAGCGGAGCAATCTGGCGCTAAATTCGTTATTGATTCCGCTTATGTGAAAGAGCGCCTAGGCGACACGATTGAAGATGAAGATCTAAGCCGCTTTATTCTTTAATCGCAATCTATTTTACCAAAGCCCAGAACCTTGTTTCTGGGCTTTTTGTTTAGAATGACGATTACTGTGACAACACCTAAATCAAAAGATCTGGTCATTCTAGCGAGCTCAAGCGAGACTAAGAATCTAATAGCAGTGTTCTCCGTACCCTCCACTTTCCAAAAAGAGGGCTATTTTATCGCCTCAAATATCGAAACTGCTTTCCTTCTACTTCACCCTTTGACTTTTTAGTTGAGTTGTTTTAGGTCAATAGCGTATCTGCCTCTTTGTGCTTATACTGGGCACATTGGTTACTAGCACGAAATTTCCATGAAACAATCTTTACAGATCTGGCTTGAAGCCGCTCGTCCAAAAACATTACCTCTGGCATTGGTCTCTATCTTAACAGGTAGCGTACTCGCCTACTCGGCGGGTCATTTCTCACTGACGATTGCCATCATGGCTTTCGTAACCGCGACATTGCTGCAAATTCTGTCCAACCTGGCAAACGACTATGGCGATGCCGTTCAAGGTACAGATAACGACAAACGCCTTGGCCCATTACGAGCGATGCAGTCTGGCGCGGTAAGTGCGAAACAGATGAAACAGGCGATTATCTTTAACATCGTTCTGACCGCCATTTCTGGCTTAGTGTTAGTTTTCTATTCACTAAGCTCACTAGAAAGCATTGTGACGTTTATCGGGCTGGGAATTTTAGCCATCCTCGCGGCGATTGCTTACACCATGGGTAGCAAACCATACGGTTACGTGGGGCTTGGCGATATTTCAGTTTTCTTGTTTTTTGGTTTACTCGGCGTCTCCGGTACCTATTTCTTGCATACTGGTCACGTAGATACCACGCTATTCTTACCTGCTCTAGGCTGCGGTTTACTCGCCGTTGCAGTACTCAACATCAACAATATGCGTGATATCGAGAACGACCGAGAGTGTGGTAAACGCACGGTCGCAGTGCGTTTGGGTCAACGCAAAGCCAAGCAGTACCACTTTGTTTTACTTGGCGGTGCTATTCTTGCCTTTGCGGCTTACTTGTTAATTCAAGACAAACCCGTTTGGATTAGCTTGCCATTTTTACTTAGTATTTATTTCGTGGCCGATCATGGTAAAGCGGTTTGGCATACACAAAAGCCCGCTCAGATAGCACCAATGATGCCAGTCATCGTGAGATGCTCTTTAGTCACCAACGTTTTGTTTGCAACAATTGTGGTAGCTCAAACTCTAGTAAGTTAAAAAAGGATTGTCATTGCATTGACTTAATGCCTAGATATACTCAAAGACAACCAATTTCTGTTTAGAAAGGTACGCTATGGAATACAATACCTCAGCACTCTGTGATATCTACCTCGATCAGGTAGATGTGGTTGAACCAATGTTCAGTAATTTTGGCGGTCGCGCTTCATTTGCCGGGCAAATTACCACCATCAAGTGTTTTGAAGATAATTCGTTGATCCGCGAGACATTAGAGCAAGATGGACTTGGTCGCGTTTTGTTAATTGACGGTGGCGGTTCCCTACGTAAAGCCCTTATCGATGCAGAAATCGCAACTATTGCGGAAGAAAACGAGTGGGAAGGCATTGTCGTTTACGGCTGTGTTCGTGAAGTAGATGAACTTGAAGATATGAACTTAGGCATTCAAGCCCTCGCTTCTATTCCTGTTGGAGCGACCAGCCAGGGTATCGGCGAATTAGATGTACCAGTCAACTTTGGCGGCGTCAGCTTCTTACCTGAAGATTATATTTATGCTGATAGCACTGGGATCATCCTGTCGCCTGAGCCATTGAATATTGATTTAGAGTTGGATGAAGAAGAATAACGAGTCTTAGGTACCTAAGTTATAGGACCTTCTCTTGGCTATCAGAATCGAGCTTGTCCTAACGATTTTCAACTTGCCCAAAACACAAACACCCGCTTAACGCGGGTGTTTTTAATTTGGAATGAAGAAGCCGAATTATTCCACTTCGTCCATTTTGCCAAGTAGTGCACGAATGCGCTCTTGCCATTGCGCGTGCTCTTGTTGTGCTTGCTGTGCTTTTTGCTCTAGCTCTTCACGTTGAGAGCGAAGCTCGTTCGCTTCTTCCGCAAGTTTTGCTTTATCTTCTTTCAGCTCTTCGACTTCCATCTGAAGAAGAGTGATTGTGTCAACTGCAGTTTGAATTTTAGATTCTAGTTGTTCTAGTACTTCAAAAGACATCTTGGCCTACCTATGTTATTCCGTTGGGACGATGTGCGAGATTGATGCACACCTAACCTATATAAGGTTCATTCTACTCAGCGTCGCGATGAGAAACACTCACTATATTCGATATTTCGCATCATTCGGTCAAAAAATCGGCGCAATCTCACTAAACGCTGACTTTTCTTATCGCCGAAGCATTTTTGAGCAAGAATTTTGCCTCCCGCCACGCTGAAAATCGCCCTAAGTATTGATCAAATTCAAGTTAGATAAAGTAAAAGCTCCGCAAAAAGGCAAACGTTTACCCTACGTTGTGATAGAATCGCCGCGCAAATTCTTCTTCCCTCTTGCTTACTTGGAGACATCATGAAACGCGATTTAGCAATGGCATTTTCCCGTGTGACTGAAGGTGCAGCTTTGGCTGGTTACAAATGGCTTGGCCGTGGCGATAAAAATGCAGCCGATGGCGCAGCTGTTGAAGTTATGCGCATCCTACTGAACAAAACAGATATCAGTGGTGAAATTGTCATTGGTGAGGGTGAAATCGATGATGCGCCAATGCTATACATTGGTGAGCAAGTGGGTATTGGTGGTGATGAAGTGGATATTGCAGTCGACCCGATTGAAGGGACTCGCATGACCGCAATGGGGCAATCCAACGCACTAGCCGTACTTGCCGCAGGTGAGAAAGGCAGCTTTCTTAAAGCGCCAGATATGTACATGGAAAAACTGGTTGTTGGCCCTGGTGCAAAAGGCGCAATTGATTTAGAAAAGCCGTTAAAAGAGAACCTAGAGAACGTAGCAAAAGCCCTGAACAAACCACTTGATACCTTAGTCGTTATTACCCTTGCGAAACCTCGCCACGATGACGTTATTGCAGAAATGCAAGCAATGGGCGTACGTGTCTTTGCGGTGCCTGATGGTGACGTGGCTGCCTCTATTCTGACTTGTATGCCAGACAGTGAAGTGGACATGATGTACTGTATTGGCGGCGCGCCAGAAGGGGTCGTATCAGCCGCGGTGATTCGAGCGCTAGACGGTGACATGCACGGTCGTCTACTTCCGCGTCACGAAGTAAAAGGCGATACTGAAGAAAACCGCATTTACGGCGCAGACGAACTAAAACGCTGCGATGAAATGGGCGTAAAAGCGAATGTTGTCCTCAAAATGGAAGACATGGCTCGTAGCGACAATGTGGTATTTTCAGCTACAGGCATCACTAAAGGTGACTTGCTGGAAGGCATCTCTCGCCAAGGCAATATCGCAACCACAGAAACGCTGCTCGTGCGTGGTCGATGCCGTACTATTCGTCGCATTAAGTCGACTCACTACCTAGATCGTAAAGATCCAGAAGTGCGTGATATTATTCTTTAAGCATTTCTCGAGGCTCTAGCCAATCTGAGTTGGAGCCTTTCTTTCTCACACTCGTTCCTCGCTGTTCAGAATGACGGTTACCACAGCAAGCGCTAAATCAAAAGAGTTCGTCACTCTCGCGAGCTCCAGCGAGACTAAAAAATCCAGTAACAAGCAAACTCCTATTCTCTCCCTCTCACCATAACTCCTACACAGCCGGACGATAGATTCTGAATCACACTCGTTCCTCGTTGTTTAGAATGACGGTGACTTTAATAAGCTCTAAATCAAAAGAACTCGTCATTCTAGCGAGCTCCAGCGAGACTAAGAATCTAATAACAGCAAACTCCTATTCTCTCCCTCTCACCATAACCATAACCATTGCACAACCGAACGATAGATTCTGAAGCACACTCGTTTCTCGCTGTTCAGAGTGGCGATATATATTGGTTCGCATGAACATAGACCCAACAGATCCCCACTCAAACTAAGTCAACACTTTTCTTTACTAACCCTGTCGCGCATAATATGTACTGACGTATAAATGGTGGGTATATGAAGACCGTAGATAGGATATTGCAAATCGTTAAGCGTGATGGTTCCGTCACTGCAAAACAACTCTCTTCTGAGCTAGGTATGACAACCATGGGGGCGCGTCAGCACCTGCAGAGTTTAGAAGATGATGGCATCCTGTCTATTCATGACGTCAAAGTCAAAGTAGGTCGCCCTGCTCGTCATTGGTCTCTCACTCAAAAAGGTCATGAGCAATTTGCTGACCGTCACGGTGAGTTGACCATTCAATTTATAGAAGCTGTCGAACACATTTTTGGCAAAGATGGACTGGACAAAGTCACATCGGAAAGAGAAAAACTCACGTTACAAAGTTATCGTCAGCACCTTGAGCAATGCAACTCTCTGCAAAGCAAACTAGAAACTCTTGTGACACTCAGAGAACAAGAAGGCTATATGACCGAGCTTGAGCAAGATGAGAACGGATGGATCTTGATCGAAAATCACTGTCCGATTTGTAAAGCCGCAACTCGCTGCCCAAGCTTGTGCCAATCAGAATTAAGTGTCTTTCAGTCTTTACTTGGACGTGACACCAAAGTAGAGCGTACCGAACACATCATTAGTGGCCAAAGACGCTGCGTTTACCGCATCCAACAACTGCAGTAACCACCACAACCAAACATCGACATGCCGCACTTATTCAATCTAACGCCTGAAAGCTTCTCTTATAAGTGAGACGGCTGAAGAATTCATCCTCTCACCTCTTTCTAGTGGTATAGGCTTTTAGTAACTAAAGGCAATTTCCATAAGGATTTGGAGAGCATCGATGTCTACTCTACGTCACTCCCCTTCTCAAACGCTTCCGCCATTCGATGAAATGGTTCGAATGGCTGAGCGAGACCCAGAAGCTTTTGAGCAATTTCGTCATGAAATGGCAAAAGAGATGATCGAAAGTGCATCAGAAAACATGCAAGAAAGACTGTGGGCTCAGCAAAGCCACATCGATAGGGTCATCAGTGCGTGTAAAAACCCTCACCACACCAATGTGGTATTGATGAACGAATTACAAAAACAGGTCGTGAAGTTCAGAGCGGCGCTACAAGGGGAAACGGCACCGACTCAAAAAGCGGATGTGGTTAGCTTAGAGGCATTTAAAGGTAGGGATGATTTTTACTGATACTCTGTAGATAGATCGAGAAAGTTAGGGTTCGTTTCTCTTACCAGGTCTAACTTCCACTCACGCTTCCACTGCTTGAGCTGCTTTTCTCGGGTTATGGCAGTTGCCATATCTTCGAATAACTCAAAGTAAACGAGCTTATGAACGTTGTATTTCTTAGCAATTTCGCCGTAAACCCTCGCCCGATGAGGGCGGGGATATAAGGCGTAAGACGCGATAGCGTCTTAATCTGGGGTGGACTGACTTTCCACATAAGCTTTTAATGTTTCAATAGTCGCACCGCCAGCAGTACAAGCAAAGTATGAACGAGACCATAGGGCGGAGGTTTTACTCTGCCTTGTAAGGTGTGTGTTTTGTAGTCGTAGCATACGAGATGAAACTGCTTTTAAGTTGTTAACCATTACGCTGATTGAAAGTTTTGGAGGGTATGAGATCAGTAAATGAACATGATCCTGTTCACCATCCATTTCTATCAATTCACATTCGAGTTTTACACACGCTGACTCAAAAGCTTCCCTTAACTGTTCAATCATAACTCCAGTAAACAACTTGCGTCTGTACTTCGTTGTAAATACCAGATGAACAACCAATTTGCTCACGCTGTGCCTTTTTCTGAGGTAGTCTTGAAGTAACTCTTTGTTGTGCGCACTCACTTTACAATATCCGCATAAGACAATAATATAAATAAATTATACATGTGAGCACTGAAATGTTAAGAGCAACAAAAATACGCATTTACCCAACGCAAGAACAAGCTGAGTTTTTAATCGCTCAGTTTGGCGCCGTGCGTTTTGCGTATAACAAAGCTCTGCATTTAAAATCGCACATGTACCGCAAGCATGGTGTCACACTGAATCCAAAAAAGGATATAAAACCACTGCTTGCCGTTGCCAAGAAATCCCGCAAATATCAATGGTTGAAGGAATATGATTCAATCGCCTTACAGCAATCAGTGATCAATCTTCACCAAGCCTTCGATAACTTCTTTAATCCGAAGTTGAAAGCCAAGTATCCACAATTCAAACGTAGACATGGCAAGCAGTCGAGCTATCACTGTGTGGGTGTAAAGGTACTTGATGGATCAATTAAGCTTCCCAAAATGAAACCTATCGAGGCGAATGTTCACCGTGAGATTGAAGGTGTGGTTAAAAGCATCACAGTGAGCCTGAGCAAGACAGGCAAGTTCTACGCATCAATCCTTGCGGATGATGGAGTAGAAGCCTTAACACCACTCCACACGGTAAGAACAGTGACAGGTGTCGATCTGGGATTGTCTCATTTTGCGATTGAGTCAAACGGCAGAAAGACAGCTAACCCAAGATTTGTAAAACGCGCAGAGAAGAATCTCAGACGTAAGCAGCGTCAGCTATCCAGAAAAGCAAAAGGCAGTGCTAATCGCGCAAAAGCTCGAATACTTGTAGCTAAATGCCATGAAAAGGTAGCGAATGCTCGCGCTGATTTTCAACACAAACTCTCTCGAACTCTCGTTGACGAAAACCAAGCGGTGATAGTTGAGACATTGAAATCAGCAAATATGATGAAAAGCCGCAAACTAGCGAAACATATCGCTGATGCCTCATGGCATAGCTTTGTTGCGAAACTGGAATACAAACTGAAAGAGCAAGGTAAGCACCTAGTAAAGCTAGACCAGTGGTACGCCAGTTCTAAGACATGCCACTGTTGCGGTCATAAAATGGAAGACATGCCCTTATCGGTTCGCAAATGGGATTGCCCATCTTGCGGTACAACGGATATTGATCGCGACTTAAATGCCGCCCTCAATATTCGTGATAAAGGCATTCTAGAATTAAAGGCGGCTGGACGGTCGTTTCTGCTTATGGAAGCTGCGTAAGTCTCGATACTATCGAGCAACGGCTAACGAAATAAGAAGCATCGCCTGATAAGGCGGTGAGAAGTCACGATATAAACGCAAGGTGTCCTATCGATGATTCATTCTCCTTCATGATTCGCTGTTACTTTTCCATTGTAATTCACTCGCTCAGTCCAAACTCGGACCGCTCTGTGCGTAGATTCTGAATCACACTCGTACCTCGTTGTTCAGAATGACCGTCACTATAACAAGCTCTAGAGCAAAGGAGTTAGTCATTCTAGCGAGCCTTAGCGAGACTCAGAATCTACTTTCAGCGAGCACGTTACTTAAAGCGATTACTCCGGCTCAGGGCCATATTGGTTTGGTCCTGATGTTCCTTTTAATAAGCCACATTCAACTAGAATCCATAAACCACAAATCAGAGAAATGGATGCAACGAACATTTGCGGTGTCGACGGCTCTTGTGCAACAGGGCTAGTCATTGGCGTAGCGATTCGTCCGATAATCAGCGGAATATTCAGTGCTAGCCAATAGATTGATTTGTTGCGGTCATGCCAACGCTTGGTGGTGATCGCCAAATCAGGGATTAACAAAATCACCAAGAAAATAGGGAGAAGTAAATAGGAGAAAGTAGGAAATAGCTTACTGATTCCAGCACCAAAACCTAGAATAGAGACATAGTAAATGACGTTCCAAATCCAGTAGGTTTTACGGTTTATACGTCCTTGAAAAGAAAACAGTAACTCTTTAGTCGACATCAAATTTTACCCCAAAATAGAAAGGTTATAGATTAGCCGAGTCGATATGGTTTGGAAAGTACACCTGCAGTGTAAGCGCCAACAGCGGCGTTACAACAAGCAGAGCGAGGCTAAGCTGAAGCAACGACAAACACTCGATAAGGCCTATTAGCTTTCAGTTTCCTTGTACCTCACGATGCGTAACCCTACTCGTTATTCTCAAGAAACTCTGTTCAACCTAATTCACTACCTTCTGGAAACTGTCTACATCCATGTCTCGGATGTTGACCGTTAAGCTGTGCACGTGACTGGCTTGCTCTTGAAGAGTCGCCATCAAGGCTCGTGACAGTTCTCGCTTCTGCTCTTGGGAACGGCCAGATAACAAATCAAAGTTGATATGGATAAAGTCGAGGCTATCGCCCTCTTCCCCAATTAACCAATTGTGGCACCGGAGCGTTCTAGATTTCACTGACGCGAGTTCAAAAAGACCACTCTCTAACGCCGTTTTATGTAAATCCTCCAGCAATCCCTGAACATTGACGCGTTCTTCCACCGAGTTTGAATACTCTAAAACGAGATTTGGCATTTTGATTCCTTTCTACAACAATTAATTCCAGCGCGTAGTAATACCAATCTCAGCAGCAATTTCCGAGGAATGAACTATCATTCTGTCTACGTGATCACCAATCGATTGCTTTTGACAAAAAGAACAGGATCGCTGCTTGGTCGAATCAGTAAAGAAAGCCGGACAAGACATGACGCCAATCATGATCTGTTCACATTATTCTGTTATATTCCTACGTAGATTTTTTACATTAATTGACTATTTACATTAAAGATAAGGGAGATATTCCTATGCGTCGTCCTGTAGTGATGGGTAACTGGAAACTAAACGGCAGCAAAGCAATGGTAACTGAGCTGCTAACTGGTCTTAACGCTGAGCTTGAAGGCGTTGAAGGTGTTGACGTAGCAGTCGCTCCACCAGCACTTTACATCGACCTAGCAGAGCGCGTAATCGCTGAAGGCGGTAACAAGATCATCCTAGGTGCTCAAAACACTGATCTAAACAACAGCGGTGCGTTCACTGGCGATATGTCTCCAGAAATGCTGAAAGATTTCGGTGCTACTCACATCATCATCGGTCACTCAGAGCGTCGTGAATACCACAACGAATCTGACGAGTTTATCGCTAAGAAATTCAACTTCCTAAAAGAAAACGGCCTAACACCTGTTTTCTGTATCGGTGAATCTGAAGCGCAAAACGAAGCTGGCGAAACTGAAGCTGTATGTGCACGTCAAATCAACGCAGTTATCGACACTTACGGTGTTGAAGCTCTAAACGGCGCAATCATCGCTTACGAACCAATCTGGGCTATCGGTACTGGTAAAGCAGCAACAGCTGAAGATGCACAACGCATCCACGCTTCTATCCGCGCACTAATCGCAGCGAAAGACGAAGCAGTTGCAGCACAAGTAATCATCCAATACGGTGGTTCTGTTAAACCAGAAAACGCTGAAGCTTACTTCTCACAACCAGACATCGACGGTGCTCTAGTTGGCGGCGCTTCTCTAGACGCTAAGAGCTTCGCAGCAATCGCTAAAGCAGCGGCTAAAGCAAAAGCTTAATCTCGTTTTTCCTGAGAGTAGAATAACAAAGGGATGCATCATGCATCCCTTTTTGTTTGCGTGTTATCCACTCGGAGTACACCGATAGGAAGTTCTGAATTATGCTGGCTCAGCAATTTTCACGGTTGGTTTTTTCGCGAGCTCCGCACTGGAATCCTTCTTATAAAGGTTCTCGTAGCAGTAATTTGTTGCTTCAATGTAGCCTTCTACACTACCGCAATCAAAGCGCTGACCTTTAAATTTGTATGCCAAAACACAACCAGATTGAGCTTGTTGCATCAGCGCATCGGTGATTTGAATCTCGCCACCTTTGCCCGGCTCTGTATTTTCAATCAGCTCAAAGATATCAGGGGTCAGAATGTAGCGACCAATAATCGCTAGATTGCTAGGTGCAGTACCTGGCTCTGGCTTTTCAACCATGTTATCAATGCGGAAGATATCATCTTTAATCATCTCGCCAGCAATCACACCGTATTTATGCGTTTCTGATTCCGGCACTTCTTGTACCGCAACGATTGAACAGCGGAACTGTTTGTACAGCTCAACCATTTGCGCTAGAACGCCTTTGTCCTCATTCACACAAAGGTCATCCGCAAGCACTACAGCAAACGGTTCATCACCGACCAATTCACGTCCCGTAAGAATAGCGTGACCTAAGCCTTTCATTTCACGCTGACGGATGTAAGTGTAACTCGCAGAATCAATCAAAGAACGAATATCATCAAGCAGCGCTTCTTTACTTGTACCGCTAATTTGATGCTCTAGCTCGTAGTTTTTATCAAAGTGATCCATTAACGAGTGCTTACCACGACCAGTGACGATGCACATACCGTCCATACCGGCTTCAATCGCCTCTTCAACACCGTATTCAATCAATGGCTTGTTTACCACTGGCATCATTTCTTTCGGCATCGACTTAGTCGCAGGAAGGAAACGTGTACCGTAACCCGCCGCAGGGAATAAACATTTTTTAATCATAACCATTACCAACTAAAAAAAGGCTCCTCTGAGGGAGCCTGTTATATTATTTTGAATATAAATACGAATTAATCGCTACCAAACAGATCACGGGTGTAGACTTTATCAGCAACATCAGCAAGTTCCTCAACCATGCGGTTAGAAACAATAACATCAGACATCTGTTTGAACTCTTCAATATCGCGGATAACAGCAGAGTGGAAGAACTCATCTTCCTTAAGTACTGGCTCATACACCACGACTTCGATGCCTTTTGCCTTAATGCGCTTCATAATGCCTTGAATAGACGAAGCGCGGAAGTTATCTGAACCAGCTTTCATAATTAAGCGGTAAATACCCACGACTTTTGGTTCTCGCTTGAGAATAGATTCTGCGACAAAATCTTTACGAGTGCGGTTTGCATCAACAATCGCTCCGATAATGTTATTTGGAACATCCTGGTAGTTTGCTAACAGCTGCTTTGTATCTTTCGGTAAGCAGTACCCGCCGTAACCGAATGAAGGGTTGTTGTAATGGTTACCAATACGAGGGTCTAGGCCTACACCTTCAATAATTTGGCGCGCATCAAGGTTATGTGCTTCAGCATAAGAATCCAGTTCATTGAAGTAAGCCACGCGCATCGCAAGGTACGTGTTTGAAAACAACTTAACCGCTTCTGCTTCTGTAGAGTCAGTAAACAGAACCGAGATGTCTTCTTTTACTGCGCCTTCAACTAAAAGGTTAGCGAACTTCTCTGCACGTTCGCTGCGCTCACCAACGATAATGCGAGACGGGTGGAGGTTATCGTAAAGAGCTTTGCCTTCGCGAAGAAACTCCGGAGAGAACATGACATTCTGACAACCGAGCTCCTCTTTAATACGCGCAGTATAACCCACGGGTACAGTCGACTTAATGACCATAACCGCATCGGGATTAATTGCCATCACATCTTTAATCACTGCTTCAACTGAAGAGGTGTTAAAGTAGTTCGTTTGAGGGTCATAATCCGTTGGTGTGGCAATAACAACAAACTCTGCGCCTTTGTAAGCCAGCTCTTTATCTAGCGTCGCGACAAAGTTGAGCTCTTTGTTTGCAAGAAAATGTTCGATTTCCGCATCAACAATTGGAGACTTCTTGTCGTTCAACAAGTCCACTTTTTCTTGGATAATATCAACCGCCACAACCTCATGGTTTTGTGACAATAACATGGCATTGGACAAACCGACGTAGCCCGTGCCTGCTACAGCAATTTTCATTTTTATTTCCTATTATTTAACTGACGCTAGCATATCAAAACACCTGCACTCTCGGTAGAGTACAGTGATTAACTCAAAGCCTAACTAGCAACACAACTTAATTCAATTGAGTACCCAAGTAACGCAAATAAGCGTTGCGGATACGCAGCTTGTTCTGCTCAAAGTACTCTTGACCATAACGGCCTCGGTTAAAGTAGCGACGAAGCATACTATTATCCATTACGAGTTCATCACCCTGGCCTGCCGCTAAATGGTTAGCATCATTACCAACCCGTGTCGTAACGTTGAAATCATAAGCCTCGTTACCACGAACTTGTATCACTCCCGGCGACATATCGCGCCATGGCGTTAATGGCAGTTTTACTGACACAGTGACAAACTGCTCTTCGTCTGTATCATTAAACTTTGTCACCTGATAACTTGCTGATACTTCTATATCTTCAAACCAATGTGAGGTCGTGAATTTTGCGCCGACATCCCCCTTCCAAAACTCGCCAGCAGTTGCATTAAACTGCCAATCCCACTCCGGCATAGAGAATGTATAACGAGTTAAAAAGGTTTGTCGGTCTGGATTCGCATAACCATTTTTGTCTTTTTCGTCTTGATGTTGGAAGTAGCTCATCTCTAGCCCCAACTCATGGTTGCCCGATTGAGAGAACCAAGCTGATTCGCTGCGCGCACCGATATAATCCGACTTAACCAAGCCTAGAGAGACCTGGTTAGCAATATCGACATATGGTAAACGGAAGAACTGATGCACCATTGCACGCTCAATCTCGTTCTCGTACGCGCTGTCTTCGAAATACCCACCTTCTTCAAAATCGTCACTTTCTGCTAAAGGTAAAATATGACGAACATCAATTGCCGCGCCAGACCATAGGTAGGTGTATAAGTTGCTAGACATAGCAAAAGAGTAATCATACACACCGTACTCGGTTGCAAAACCATGCCTTACCATAGGAGAAAGCACGATCTGCGAATCTAAAGTGCCTGAATTAACTCGCTCCGTTTTCCAATCAACCATGTCTAATCTTTCCGGTAAATCGCGCGTGATAAACTGAATGTCATCACAAGCTGCGCTACCATTGACAAAACTTTGGTAACAGTTAGCGTCAGACAAAACGCTGACCACTGGTTTTTGGTTGGCAAGCATCACAAGTTCAAATTGATCCGATGCAGCACCTATATCTTGCGCCGCATTTTGACCTAAATGGCTCGAAACAATACCCAGAGCGACACCTAGTCCGTCAACTTGATTATGGTTGTAGCGACGGTTTTCTAAAGCGACTACAACTTTGTCATTTGATACGCCCACTTGAACATTAACGAAGCCTTCATTTTTTAACGCACTAACCAAAGAGGAAATTGACGCTTGTTGCGCTTTGTTTTGCTCAACGACTAAACGATCCATTAACGTCATATTATTCTTCGCGTAGTCGCGAGAGCGAGAGTATTCCGTTATCAATGGCATCGAGAGTGCAGCACTCCAAACGCTTGAACCATCCGATTCATGACCAGAATAAATCTGGTAGCTTAATGAGGCAGTTATATCATTAGGCAGTAAATTATCGGGAGTAAACACTTTTATAGAAGAGTTGAATTCTACTGAATCGTACTCTCCTACTAGTTGAACAAAGTCAAAAGGTTGGTATTCAAAGCCACCAAAAGGGCCATCTAGAACACCCATCAAACGCTCTTCTGACTGACCGAAACCAGCAGAAACCCTTAAGGGAAGTGCATTAAACGTATAATCAGCGACGGCAAAATTAGTCATGAGCTTAGTTGCAGCACCACCGACATCTTGCATACCTAAAGCAAAATCTAAGTTCTCATTCCCCCAAAAATTGGGAACCTGATACTTCAGTGATAGTGATAAATCTCGAATACCGCCACAGCCTGTTTTAAAACAGTTCGAGTTATAATCATAAGTAACGATACTACCGTGAGCCTCTAACCCTTCAATGAGGCCGAAAGATACTTTGATAGAATCTAAACCTTGCACCTCGTCAAGCCAAGGGCGCCCTTGGGCAAAAGATACACCAAAGTTGCCATACTCTTTCACTTGAGCATTAGGTGTAAAAGTCAAGCCGGTAAAGCTCTGATTGGAGGGGAAGCGCTCTAATTGTTCAGTTGCCTTTGCTATCCCCACATAAAAAGGCAATGAACATGCCACAGCCCTCACAGTTATCATTTTTATCATTGGTCATGCCACTACTGAAGTTTAAAATACTTATTTTTCATTAACTTTACATTTGCATCAAGTTTCATTTTAATTAATGCGCTGTCTAACCAAAGCTAGCAACCAAGCTTGATATAAAAACTTCCACACAAATAGCCTCGAAAGAGACATATTTGCCTAGTAAACATAGCTCTTCCAATACACATATTGCTACATTATTTTATGCTGAGAGCGGCTTTGATGTTCGCTCACAGTGAACTGAGTGCGTTAGATCAGATGATATGGAGCAAACTCAAGTGATATCGATGTCATGCTAACCTATCTTTACTAGATCAGTTAGAATTTCAATTCGGCGCCTCATCACAAATTACGAACTTTCTTCTCACTCCATCTCCATTGAGGATGCTAAATAAGTATGTGAATACCTCATTTTTCGTAACACCGCTTAAGACTTGAAGGTTCAATTTGTTGGGAGCAGCACGGGTTCTAATGCACGGACGACGTTCACATCGTTGCAAATAAAGTAGTTCGAACGTTTCGCCAAAGCCTTGCCCTCTGCGATGAAGATGTATTTCTCACGGCCAGCGTTGGCATCAGTATCTATCCGCACTACGGCGGCAACAAAGAGGCTCTATTAAAAATGCCGATCCGCGATGTAGCAAGCGAAGAAAGCGAAACGGAACCGTTATGAGTTCTATACCTCGTCCCTCAACCAAGCACTGCAACAACGGACACTTTCATCACAACTTCGCTACTCTTTGCGTCGTGATGAGTTTAAGCTGGTTTCCCCCGAGTTCGACGTTAAAACCGAGCGATAGCTCGCATGTGAGGCTCTCCTCGGTTGACACCATCAGAACCTAATCAAGCAATGTCACCCGATATTTTCATCCCGATTGCGGAGCGTTCCGATCTGGTTCGACAAGGCAGTTCTGTTCTCCACCAAGCGTTTACGGACACTGCGTATAGCCTTGAGGTCTTGTTGCTCAACAGACTTAACAGGAACAAAATGAATATCAGGCCTAGAAAATGCTTCGCAAATTGCTCTCGCATCATTAGCATCGTTCTTTTGCCGCCCAACAAATGGCTTTACATGCTGAGCTGGGATAAGAGCTACGCTATGTCCAAGCTCTTGAAATATTCTGCCCCAATGATGCGAAGTTGCGCATGATTCCATCGCAATAGCCGTTTTCTCTGGTAATTGACGGACTGTATCAAGAAGCTTGTCACGCTTTACCTTTCGGTTTGACAAGATTTGTCCATCAAAACTCAACACGCATACTTGAAAGAGGTTTTTGGCTATATCGATACCGACAACTTTAATAGACATGATGATTACTCCTGCTCTTACTGGTTGCACCATTAGTTTGGTACAACGGTGCTAGAAGGGAGGTGCGTCCATCACATCAAAGCCTTAGGTTATCGCCACTGTTCGCTTTACTGTCCCCCTGACGATATTCATTACCATCCTGGGTAAACAGAGGGGGATCTTGACAACTTGTTGCTACAGTCTTCGTCACGACAAACTTAATTAGCCCGCATTTCCTGTACCGTCGATCGATAGTGAGCGCAATGTGCAGTTCCCATACGCTGATGTTTCAAGGGATATTGGCGCCAAAGTTCGGTTCCCGTATCGCCCCCTTTTCCGAGGATAGAGTTCTCACACGACGTTTCGCCACAGATCGCCAGCAAAAAATACGAGCAAAATATCAACAATGTATACGTTAACCCCAATAAAGAGTGAAATTTGGTAGAGACGAATACCTCTAGAGAGTGAAAGTCCGCCCTATTTTTGGGTTCAGTTTGTCAGACCGCAGAGTCAGGCCTTATTTTGGGTTCGGTTTGCCAAAACGCAAAGTCAGCCCCTATTTTGGGTTCACCTTGCCACCGATGCGATGAGGTCGGCACGTGCTCAGGCTAAGATCAGGGATGGCCTGGGCTCAGAGGCGATGGGCACCGATTGTGCCGTTATTGGGAGTGAACTAAAAAATATCTGCCTTGCTCCTGCGATGAAGTTCAATATCAACGATCTCCTCAGGATCAATTCTGACTCAACACTCAAGCCCCGCCGCGTATTGTGCATACAAAATATCCGCGAAATCCGCTTCGGTTAATACACCAAGCAAAAGATCTCTGACGGCATCAGCAAGTAAGGCGTTGTCGATGACAATTTCAAACTCATTAAGTGATAAGTATTCAAGCGCGACCATCAGCCCCGTGCGTTTATTTGCATCAGGTAGGGCGTGAGCGATGGCAATACTTGCCGCATACTTTGATGCAATATCAAAGACATCTTCCAGACCATCATACGCGATCGCATTGTCAATTCGACCCAATGCACCTTGCAGCTTTGGTATATCCACCTCTCCCTGCATACCTGGCTCAGTCGCTAAAATAAACGAATTTATTTCAATCACTCGCTCGAATGGAAAACAGATGATATCCATCACATATCCGCTAATTTCGTGAATGTCTTACGATGCGTTCTTAGCGCTAACTTGGCTTCAGAACGCACAATTTGACGCCCCTGCATCCCACTCAAGTCTAACTGCTTGGTCGCTTTTACTTTCGGTCTTTTTACCTGTGGCACTCCATAGGCTGACAAGTCTTTGCTCATGAAACCTTCTCTCCATACGACTTCTATCTCTTCATTATACTACCGTTTTTCCTTCGATGCCCTAAGGCTTTTTAACCCTACTTAACCATCGCCAAGATAGCATGGTATAAAAAATCACCTGAGACAGTTGATCGAAAGGATCACGAAAATGAGACGTTTTCGATCAAATTAAAATCTATAGAAACAGGAACTTAAATTAAAATAAAAAGAGTGCCGCCTATTGTGCCAGAAGCCCCGTCATCACTGGGCCGCCACTTCGCGCTGCGCTCAGGCCAGAGCGGCCACCCGCCATGAGACACTCACAGGCCTTCGCCGCGCACATTGAGACAGTATTACCTTGTCGCCACCCAATGCATTCACTTGTCTCATCCGCCCCGTCTGCCGGGATCGCCTGGCTGGTTTGACGCGTTGGCTTACGCCAGTAGGACAGCACGGCGGGATCATGGCGAGCCAACCCCTGCTACCTCGGTCCGTCTTCCCTTTCCTCCATTCCTCACGCTAACACAAGAAAACCCCAGCATGGCGGCTGGGGTTTTGACGGTGACGGGAATGACCCTACTCTTTTTTACCACACCTTGACTGAGCTGCTGTGGCGACAATGGCACCCTTTTCTGGTTCCGTTATAAAACCATCCGCGGCAAAACTATTCGCGGTCTGAGCCACGGTTGACACGTATTGGCCACGATTTTTCCATTTATCATCACATTGCAGCAATTACTCAATCGCACATCCATCACCATTCACGGCCGTGGCGAGTGGCGTATTGGGACATTGGTCTTGATCATTCAGAATACCATCTGAATCAAAATCGTTCGTCACGGTGATCATAAAGGACGCAAAGTCCAGTTCGCCTGTTTCTGTGTCTTTCCAAGCCACCCCGTAGCGGTAGGAATAAAGTCATGTTGTAGAGAGCGCCCCGCACTCACATAATAAATGCCCGCCTCTGTCGGTGCAAAAGACTCAAAAGTGAAATGCCCAGAAGGAGCGCCTTGCCTTGTAGAAATTGGGCTACCCACTGTCCGCGTCTGACCAGACCACAAGCCTAAATTGACCGGAGTCGCACCATTTTCTGCGGCTGGATCGTACCACGCTACGTACAGTTGAATGATACAAGCCGGGCAGTATGACGTGTCTGTCACTCCCCCCATTTCATAATCGCCTTCAAACGTTATGGCGCTACAGGTTCAATGATCCCCGTATATCCATCCACAATACCATTGTCAGTCGCCGTCACTTGTGGATTAGTGAAGACAACCGCATTGTGTAATAAAATGTTGTAAGTGACGTCATCAGACACATCAATCGCTTCTGCGACATTTACATCCACTTATCGTCTACAAAGCCATGGCGAATTTGATTTATCCTACACTTACAGCGCCTTAAATTTTTCTACCATATCCTTATCAATCTCCTTGATTAGATTAGGTGACAAGCCCAGATGTTTGGCCTCATGACTAAACGAGCGTGTTGTTTCAAATATTTCCTCAGCCATAACCATAATCGCTTTCTTTGAAGACAACCCCGACTGAGCAGCTAACTGGTCTAGTGCGCTCTTTGGCGTTCGGCCATTACCACCAAATGCCGTCATATGCTCTTTGTAAGGGTTAGGGCTGTAAACAATGTCGTAGAAAGGCGATAGCGTCCAGTTATCGGCGTCACTGGCAAGGAAACTGAAGTTCTTACTGTGATCATCTTGATTAACCGTTAGGTAATTAAATATGCAGCGCTTAATGAGCTTCTGAGACTCAGTGACACTACACAAGATGCGCGTAGCTTTAACTAAATCCACATAGTCCAAAGAAGGCTCTCGAAACGGTGCATCTAACAACCCACACGCAGAAATCATATGGATTCGACCGCCTTGCTCGGTGCAATCAAATCGTTCCTGCTCTAGCCAAAATCGTCCATTACCCGCATCAATTAAATCAAAGTCAGGAACCTCAATGCCGACATTACGGGCCATCTGCATGTAGCAATATTCGACTAATGATTCAGAGTGCTTCAAGTCAAACTTTTCAGATGTCAGCTTTACGATAAGCTTTGTTCCTAGTGCGTCATCTAATGTTGAATATTGCCCATTCGATAAACGTGTAACGTTCATCTTGGGCCTAGCACCACCCGATCCTCCAGTATTCATCAAGTGCTCGAGCAAAGCAGACTCGGTGCCTTCAAACTCTTCAATCGCAGCTCGGCCAAGGGTAATGATATCAATTGACTCCTTAGGCTCATCAAGTAAATCTAATTCAGGCTCATAACTCAACGCCCCCATACATCTGTCACCTAGGTAAGCCAAACGCTCTAGGGCGGTAACTTCCTTTGGGTTATGATCGTTCTGTCTAAATACACGATCCATGAGATAAAGACCCCAACCATCAGGGAGACTATCTCCAAAAACCCCATGAATGCCGTAATGCGGTTCTCTAGGCGCAACTTGCAGGCTTGTATCAGCCTTTAAATTGAACGGAGCCAGAGAGGTTGAGTGAGCGCCTAAATAAGCCTCATCAAATTGAAAGAAGCTTTGCTTACTATTTTCAACGAGCTTGCCGACAAGTACCTTTTCACCTGTGCTAAGCGTTCGTTTTACGGTTAGGGCTGATTTAAGCACGTCGAAGCACATCCTCTATTGATTTAAATTCAGGCTCAGACGACTTTGTCAGCTCTTTCACTTTTTTCAAGTCACCGACTGTCTCATACAGCATGAGGAACTGACGCAATGAGATGTTGCCAGATGACTCAAACTTTCGGATCGTTGCGTAAGGCACGCCAGAGAGATCGGCCATCTTCTGAACACTGAGTTTATCTTTTTTCCGAGCGGACTTGATAAACTCTTTGAGATCCATTTGCAAATCATAAGCGGTATAAAGAGATAACATACATGCCTCGTAAGTTGCCACCATGATATCGATTATAGCACCAATTATGGTTTTATTGCTATTATTGTGGCAAATATAAAGTAATAATAATCATTGCTTCATTAAAACGAATGACGTAAAAAACCATCACCGTGACGGTGATGTTATTATTACTATAATGACAAATTAACGAGTTTTATGGTATAATTTGCCATCATAATAGCAGATTAAAAAAGCAAGGCTGACATCCTTCATGTATACGCGCTAGGAATGTAACCTTAAGTTAAGTTGAAATGCCGCCTTATAAATTAATCTTTTAACTCACTGTTTTTAATAATAAAATCTACATCTCCCTACGTTTTTTGTAATGAGTTAGGCTTAAGGCATTGATTTTATTGGCAGTAAAAAAGGGGAACCGGCTGAATCAGATCCCCCGTAACTTATCAGCCTACTAAGAGCAGAGTTACACTTTTGGGGATTCATAACATCACAATGTCGGTGAAATCGTCAATCGTAATGCCTTTGTGATCTTATGTTCATCGCGAGAGTACAGCGAAAAAGTTCGCAAGCACATAGGTGTTGATTACGCTTGATACTCTTTCATTGTTTCAACTAAGTTATCCAATGAAAATCCACGATATTCAACGTCATAACCTTTTAGATTTAACTTTTTCAAAAGGCAGTGGGACTTCTCTATTAATTTGACCTCACTGTAACGTTTTTGCTGTCTCTTTACTTCGGCAATGAGTATTTTCTTATCTAAGTCATTAATAGCCACTATATCGATCTCATTGTGACCTTTTGCATCCCAGTATCCACCAATCTTTCCGAATTGCTTTGATTCAACCAATATCGCGACGAACAGGCTCTCTAATTCCAGACCAGAGTAAACGGTGAAATCTCGTTCAATATATCTTCGGATGTATTCGTAGTTCTCCATCTCAACAGCACTTTTGTTGGCATGGATGAATCGAAACCAGAAGTTTAGAAACGGATCGGAAATGGAGTAACGAATATCTCGTGAGTTCTCTTTAGAGCTAATCGGGCGCTTTTTGGTAATAACATCAAAAACTTCATCAAGCTTTTCCAGATGAACACCGACACTCATATCTAAGAAGTTTTCAATTCGAGCACGGCTTGTATTGCCTTTTGATATCGCACCAAGAATATCGAAGTACACTCGATGTTCTGAGCCAAAATCTTCAACGAGTCGATGAGTTCCTTCTTTTATTAGTGGTGAAAATTCGGAGATTACCCCCTCAAATAGGTCATCGTTCTCAGCAGAGAATCGGGTTAACCACTCAAGGTATTTTGGTATCCCGCCAGATAGGCACCACCATCGAAGCATGTTTTCAGCATCAAATTGATCGTGATCTTTCATTACCTCGGCAAGATAAGAGGGCTGCAAAGGTTGAATTTTAAAGAATCTATCATCACGATTGAATAGAGGCTCGTCTTTGCCTTTGAAAATCTTCGTCATCATGCTGTAGAGGGAGCCACAGCACACTAGGTGCATCATCGAGTCTCTCTTGTTTGCATCCCATAAATTTTGAATATCGGAGAATAGAGCAGGGTTGACGATGTCGATATCTTGAAACTCGTCAATGATGATTGTCAGAGGTTTTTGCTTTGTATAATCCAACAAGAACTCAATGATATCTCGCAGTGATTGGGGCTGGAAAAACTTAACACCGAGCTCACTATTGATGATTTCTGCGAATTCAGCCACTAAGGAGCGTTCACTCTTTCGACTTATGAAAAGGTAAAGGAATTTGGTATTTTCTTGGTGAAAAGCTTCGTTTAAAAGACGGGTTTTACCTACGCGTCTTCTCCCAACCATTACGCTAAGTTGCCCCTTTGTTTCTACTATCTGCTCAGAAACAGTTTGTAGAGCTTTTAATTCCTTCTGACGGTTATAAAATTTTTTCATTGCTTTCTACTTTTGCTTTCACGTATTAGCAATAGAATAGAGCATGAGGTATTTAGTGTAAATTGGGCTACTGTAAAAAAAGTTACAGTAATTTTTTTTACAGTAAATAAAAAGCCATGAAGCGGTCTTCAGGCATTAAGGATTGTTGATTTTACTAGCTGTCAATCTGGAATGTTGATTCCGCTAGCTTTGAACCCGATGTTCTACTGCTTGAATCGCCACCGACTCACACGACAAATATAGAACTACACCCTTATTAAATAATAACCATATCCAATCATTAGAAAAAATGGCCAATTATGGCAAGAGAAGTGTGTACTGCATAAATATTAGTCTAACAACTTTTGAGGCAAATCCGAGCTAGCAGACTCTAATGAACACGCCGACGGACAGAAAAAAGCCCCGCATTAGCGAGGCTCGATGATGTTTATCTGTAGTACTGGTGACGCCTTTTTGAATTATGCTTCCAGCACTTCGCAACGTCATATACGCATGCTGGATAATCATCCCAAGGGTCGGCTAGTGCTTTTCCTCTAGCTGCTCTCAGTTTTATTGGGTACCCTCGACACTCGATTTCATGGAGGAAAAAGTAACTCTTTTCCTGCTTGGTTGAAAAGTGCTTATGAGTCCCACTACGTACACGAGGATACACATCCCACAAATAATGCCCATACTCCTTGTCTCGGCTTCGGTACTGTTGCTTTAGTTTTTTCATTTACCCTCCAGGTTTACGTTACCTAGAAGGGATCCTTTGCAAAGTAGTTCATCTTAAAACCTATCGACTTCGTCTGTTGTGACCGATTTCCGTTAACCTTTTCTTGCTTAAAGCATACACAGCGATACGATATTTGGATTACTTCTATACCCGTTCAACTTGAAGATGCAGGTTTCAACAACTGAAAATTATCCGTAATTCCGGACGTCAGTGAAACTGTGTCATAGCCCGCTTAAGTGGTGAGCGACGCTACCACAAACCCTAATTTTTGCACCGTAAACACAAAAGCCAAATCAAGCCAAAACCGCCGAGCGTTGCGAATCCGTCTTAAAGCATTTGATGTGTTAAGCGACATATGTAACTGAATTTTCTTCACACCAATCTTTCAGAGCTTGTTTTGTGGCTAAACTTTGAAACTGATACCACTGCTCTGTTGCGCCAATTTGTTCTAAACGATGCTTAAATTTAGCAAAAGCACCTTTTCGGCTGAAGTAATCAGATATCAAATCGTATTCACTTGGCAACTCTCGGGAAACAAATTCTAGAACGGTTCTTCGACCTAAACCTAAATCACACTTACTCGGAATACAAAGGTAATGATCTGAGTCCTCGATATCGTCAGGTACAACCTCATCTACGCCATCACCAATGTATTGAATTTGCCCAGACTGCGTATTCAAATACGCCTCAGCACCAAAACTCAAATCCCCAGAAACAAACTCCATTGCCATTTCCAAGTCATTAAGATCTAACGGCATATTGACCTCCATTTCTTCCTGACACATAGACGCGTTAAGTGATGAGATGGTCTCCCCCTACCACTTCACATGGTCATAAGCCATGCTTGGAGTGTTCAGGTCCTGCAGCAAAAGGAGAAGACCATGACTCATGCATAAAATCATCGGCATCGACTTAGCAAAAAAATATTTTCTTCCTTGTTGAAATAAACCATAAAGACAAGAGTCACAACGGTTACGATGCCCACACCCATATAGGCAATGCTCACAAGATGTCGTTCACACCATTCAACGTAGGCAGGCCCCTATTTCCACTATTACTCATACCACTTCCCCTCCTCGCTGACTCTCATCACGTGCAACGGCGACCGATCTCAGCTCCCAAATGGTGGCCTCCTGGTGATCTCTCGATGATTCTAAAGTCCCCACCAAAGAAAAGCGCCAGGCCCACCTTTTTTGCCACAACCTCTCAATATTGAAGCCACTTTTGCTCAGATATGAGATCAATCGCACATTGTCCGTGCTATTATTCCCCGTTCCTCCCTTGACGAAAAACCCACCAATACGCCTATAATAAAACCCAATATATTGGGCGCGAAACACAAATGACACACCATATATAGAATTAAACAGTCCTCTAAACATACCAGTGGCCAAAAGCACCGCGTGACGATGTGAGACGCTTTCTTCTCCTTTTGGACTCTGGAGGCAACAGGCTTGGTATTGGACAACCAGAGGCAATCGATCGATGAGAGACTCAGAGCAACGAAGAAAAGCGGAGCGAAAACGAAACGCAGGAGGGGTCGCCCCGAATGCGAAACGTCACGCCTTAAAGCTGCTGGCCGCCATTATACGTCTCAAACAGCGATTCTCCGTTCAGATTGCCCCCCACCTTGATGCCAACCTGACCAATACCGAGAAAATCTCTCCGCTGGACAGAGCGCTGCTGCTCTTTCTCTACCTGTGGCTGATCAATCGCTTGCCTCATTGCCACTCGATTGAAGATATCCCCGATCTTCGCTTAGTCAGTGGCCGTGACGATTGCGACGCGTATCGCCTGCGAAAGATACGAAAAACCGCGCCCAGCTGGGTAGAATACGCGATGCCCCATCGCACACCGCAAGGCACCGAATGGCGCTGGCAGCCCATCCCAAACGGTCTCAATCACTGGTTCGTGGGTGCCCTCGCCCACACCAAGGCGAACAGCCAGGCGTGGCACATGAGTGAGGATGAAAAACGCGCGTTCTTGAGATTTCTTCAGACAAAATGGCGCACGCCCGTTGCCTTAAAGGGGTACGACATGATGCGGCGCGATCATTTTTATCACTATATTGACTCAATGCTGCATCGCGATCCGCACGTGTCTGTGTGCACCAAATACAGCACACTTCAGGACAAGTCGCCGCATCATAATAGCGCGCCCGCTTATCAGAGCAGTAATACCAACGCCGTTCGGTATGAGCTTTTTCATGCCCAAGGTCGCTATCTTTCTCGGCTGCACCAAGCCATGCCGAGTGACTTACTGGCGCTGTTTTGCGCGCCCGAGCCCGTCACCGGCAACGATGCGCCGCTGTTCAAAGCCCAGTCATCGGTTCCGGCCTATTTGGCCACGCCCGGAGAGATTGTTGCCTTTCGCTACGCGATCACTGATTCGACGCGCGAGTATCTTCCGATACCGGCTCAGCCGATTGGATCGACTCGACAGCTTTTGGTTAATGACGTTCGCCAATTTTTCGCCCGACTTGCCAACAAAGGCCGAGCACTGGAGAAAAAAAGACACACCACCGCCTCACTGCGTGAGCTTCACAACTTCCGCGCTTATGAACTGGCGCTGCTACTGATCGCGCTCACGGGGACTCGGCCCACCCACGCGATTTCGCTTGAGAAAGCGCTGTGTTTTGATCGGCGTTCAGCGCTGGTGTTCGATAAAGGCATTTATCGAACCTTGTATTTATGCCCCGCCTTTGAACGTACCCTCCGTCGCTATCTCAGCCTGCAGCGCCAGCTGGCCGACATGACAGGGGTTGCGTTAGAGAGTCCCTACCTTTGGTTTACCGTGACCGAGGCGATGAGTATTGCGCACCTCAATGCTCAATCACTTCGCCAGTTTATGAGTTCAACGTGGCAGAGCGTGAACCCGAGCGAGCGTGTCGATCCTTATCAGCTTCGCCATTTTTTTGCCCAGCATGCACTGAACTCGCTTGATCCTGTGTTAACCGCCGGAGACATCGATAGGCTCATGGGGCATGCAAATTTCGGCGAGCAGCTCGGCAGCGATGTGCTGTTTCCCGCCAAGCAGCGCAAGCTGCATCGCTTTCTCGATAAGCTACCCGATTTTTTGCACCTATCTGAGCCGATGGAGGAGTACGATGTCACACACCACGCTGCGCGCTGACGCGATTGCCGAGTTTCATGATAATTTGGGGCTGCCATGCGCCGCAAAAGCGGATCTTTGCTGGGTATGTGAACAGATTGAAGCGTTTGAATTACCCACGCGTGCGCTCAGCGTGCCGCAGCTTAACGCTCTCAATACTCGTATCCGTCAATTTGTCACCGGTCGTCAGCGCCACCTCAAGGCAGCGCTCGATCAAACCCTGCATTATCTCAAAGAGCGTTGTGAGTGGGAGCTACCGGCCGTACAAACGCCCGTCTTTAAGGATACCCAGCAGCAATGGCTGCTCTCCATTCTCAAACAAAGCGCGGCCGCCAGTTCGCTCCTGCACGCCTATCACGCGCAGCGAGCCTCTTTTGTGCGTGAGCGCTGGGAGGAAATGGGCTGGCTTTTGCTGGTGCTTAACATTGAGGTGGCGCCACTGCCCCTACGATATTGGCAGCGCATCTTAACCTCTCCCGAGTCCATTGAATGGTTTGAAGGTCGCATGACACTCACCGTGGAACACACGCAAGCACTGGCCAACTTTACCAGCAAAGAGCAACCGAGCTTTACGCGCTATCCACTGAGCCTCTTTGCCTACAAAGTCTTACAATCCTTTTATCTTCACCCTCCCTGTAAACACCTTACGACGACAAGACTCACGCGTGCGCTCAATGCCTGGTGCGAAGGCGTGCCCTATTGCATGCCGCCAAGATCAGACCAAGACTGGCATAAGCTCTTTCAGGCCATCTGGTATCACCATCACGCCCTTCCCGTGCCTCTTTTGCGTGATTTTAGCGATCCTGAGCGTCACGTCGCGACACTTGAGTGTGCGCATCAAAGGCAGGCACGTGCGTCCACAAAGGCCTCTACGCCGTCCCCGAGCGCGCGGGTTCCCCTCCTATCAACACCTTCAGAGGGCAAAGCCAGCTCCCCCGCTTCCGCTTCCCGTTCATGGCCACACAAAACGCTTATTCGTGGCTTAAAGCCGCAAAGCAAGAAAAACCGATTACCGCCCACACTGGGCAGTGACAATGTCCTGCCATGGTTTTTTTATCATTTTGCGGACTCACTGCATCGTGAAGGCGGCGTCATCAAAAAGACGCTTGGGGCTGTCACCATCGACCGTTATACCAATTTTTACTCGCAGCTTTCGCCTTTGTCACTCAAAGACGCCAGCGATCCTGAAGCACTGCCTCGCTGGGCTCGTGATCAGTTTGAACGGATAACGGACAAGACGACCCCTTGGCATCTCTTCAATTTTTTGCGTTTCATGACACACATTGAGCTCACCGATCACCTTGATCTATCGCAGTTTGAGCGCCCGACACTGCCAAGCCAAGTCGACCCTTTTCGCCTCAGTGCCCAAGAGGTGCACGACGTGGCTATGGCGCTGCTCCGTGACGATCAAAGCGGCGCTCTTGATGGCCTGTTTTCCGCCACTGCCGTTTTACTGGGTTACTATGCGATGCTGCGACGGGGAGAAATGCTGAGACTTCGCCTTGGTGACATCAGCTATCATGAGCATGACAAACAGCGCTTTGAGCTCATCATAACTCGCACCAAGGAAGGGGCACCCAAAGGCAATAAAACGCGCATCACGCATGCCTACCTACCTGAGGTCTGTGCCAAACTGATACGCGCCGTCATTAAGCTCAAAGCGCAGTGCCCTCCCGACACGCCGCTGCTCGGTTATGTGGGGGAAAGCTTCGCGCAGCGAGATCACTATTACCTTTACCCTGTCAGCCAGAGGCTTAAAGCGCACTTTGGCCCACAGATCCGTTTTCATCATTTAAGGCACAGCGGCGCCGAGCTTCTCTACCTGCAAGGGCTGCATCTTGCCTACCAACGAAGCAGCGAGCACCTTCAAGGCATTCTTGAATCCACCACGCTGAGCCTGCTCACCCCACAGGCATGCCAGGCCCGCTTCGATTTTTGGCTGGAGGGACGCGCCTTTGATGACGTCAATGATGGCATTTTACTGGACGTTATTGGCGATGAAATCGGTCATAGTTACTACAGCACGACTCGAAAGCACTACCTGCATGACATGGTCAAGGTGGGGCTGCTCATCTCTCCCCACAGTCGAGTGTATCACCGTGATGAACTTCGCTATCTGCTCGGCATGTCACCGAGTTCTAACGATATCTCGCGCGTATTGAATACGCTCGAGCCCAATTACGCGCTGATGAGCAATGAGCAAAAAAAGCGGTGTTCGCTCTCGCTGCGTGACGCGCAGCTCATTACGCTGGTTTGTGACTCGACGACGCGCCAGGCCAAAGCCCTTAGCCAGGACATCACCACTTATCGCAGCGCGGCGTTACCTAATCCGCCGAGCTGGGATGAGAATACGCTGATCAAAGCGTGGCTCAGCACACTTGATGCGCAATCCCACGCCCTTACCCCGTTTTCACCCTTCACCAAGCGTTCGCTCTCGTTACGTCCAGGACAACCGGTCGCGTTCCTCACGCTCAGTGAGCAATGGCTCGCGATGGCGCGAGGTGACGTGTTTCGATTTGACCGCAAAGCCAGAACGCAGCTTCGTGCTCTGGGCCGCGCCACGGTAGGCGCGACAAAAGCGCAAGATGGTCAAGCGTATTTGACGCTGTCCTTTGACTGTCGCTGCAATGACAAAACGCGCAAAGCCTACCAGGCCTTGTTCCATCACGGCCCACTTCAGCACTGCAACGCCGAGCTCACGCTGTATCAAAATCGCAAACAAAAAGCACGCAGCCCGAAGCTGGACAAGCTCAACGCTGAGTTTGCGCGTCCACACGATCGCGTCAAACGTCTCATCGTGCCGGCCGGCGATACTCGTCTGGTTATTACGGTTCACACACGTGTACCAGCGCAGGACTTACAAGACTCACTGCAAACCTATTTCGATCACCTCACGCATAACAAACAAAAGGATGCCGTCTATGCCTAGTTTATCTATCGACCCAAAGCACCATGATAATCTCCAGCATCTCCTTGCTCCCATAGCCAAAAGCGACTCTACGGCTCTGCTCACGTTTATTATTGATAAAACTCATGCCTATGTGATCGGTGGCCTTCTCGATGCGCTTCAATACATCACCCTGCCGATAGAGCGCGACTGGAAACTCAAACCTGGCCAATGGAGCCTCAATGCCAGCAGCTTTAAAGAATACTGGGCATTGCAAAGTCCGCTACGAGCGCAAAAGCAGACCATTACGATACAGTTAAACTACGATCAATATCGCACCCTGCCGCAAATAGACACCCTGACCGAACGAAAATCGCGGCTGTATATTCAGTCGATTGACGCGTTAGATGCGCACCTTACCTTTTTTGCGCGTCATCACGATACCTTTTTTAAGCCAATTCAAGAGTCCAGCGGTCATCGTGAGCCCACCCGTGAGATATTAAACACGCTCGATGTCGCTGACACTTATCGACCATTTGATGCGTATGAGCTAGAAAAGGGGAAATCCAGCATTCGTATTGAGCGTGGTGGCAACATCCACTCGTATGCGCTGCCCGAGGAATTTGTGCCAAATTGTAACTTACTGCTCAACAAAGAAAGCGTGGATACGCTAAGACACCTGTGCGAAACCACGGACTCTGACGAGATCCAGATCTATACCGATGACGAGTGTGCCCTCTTCTCCGATGGTCAGCGCTGCTTCAGCAGTTCACTCAAGTCGCTACGCGAGTATCAAAAAAAGCAAGAGGTCGCGTATCAAACCGAGTTTCGTCTCGTAGTCGACATCCACCGGTTTAAAGAAGAAATCGATAGCTACCGCGCCATGGCTTTAGTGAAACAAGCCAATGAAGCGCTGCTTCTGGTGAGTCGAGATCGTGTGATGCTCGCCGGCCTGACGCTGGAGACCGGCGAAAATGCCTTTCTCAATGTCAAAGACATCAAACACAAACACGACATGGTGCATCGCATCAATTTAAGTGAGCTGGCGAAAGTGCGGATAACGGACATCACGTCGGCTAAGCAGATCAAACTTGCGCTACTCAAAAATGCGAGCGAAGGCGTGTATAAGCTTGGCTTTTATAATGATGTGAAAGGCGAGCACCCTTACGCGTACGTCGATGATGTCGCCCCCGCGCCCGACAAGCTCTCACTGGCCCTAGACGCCAAAAACAAACTCGAGGCGCAGCTCGAAGGCAAAGTGGATGATGAAACGGCTCAGATTGACATGGTTGGCTATGACGACATTTAACATTTGTCGCAAAAGCACTGGACAAACATCCAGCATCTGATATGGTAATTGATGAGATTTTCACCAATAGTGGCTAAAAACGCACTCTTTGAAAATCAGATAAGCAGTTGGGATAGGAAGGCGGCCACCTCCCTACCCCGTACCGGCTGCTCGACGTTTAACCCGACCCAGCCGATGGCACGATTCTAACGAATTCCATCGGTCAGGGACAGATCTATTTATAGATACTACACTGATGGAGGCCAGCATGGCGCACATTCGTATTCGCCCAAACGGGCGTATTCAATTCGATCTACATTTGTACGGCCGCCGCTTTCGTGAAGGCACAAAGCAAATGGCGACCCCGAAAAACCTCAGTCAAGCCAAAACCCTTCTCAAGCAAATGAACGCTGAGATCGCGTTGAACACCTTCCAATATCGCGACTATTTTCCCGAAAGCAAAAAGGTCCGGATTTTTGAGGCGCTGCAACGAGCAAAGCACCCCGACCGTCTTTATCCATTTTTTGATGATTTCGCCAACGAGTGGTTTGACCGCCAAAAAGGCAAATGGAAAAGCAGCTATCAACAAACAGTGCGTAACACCTTAGACCGTTATCTGATCCCCAACTTTGGCAACACGCTCATTAATGAAGTGACGCTCGCCAATGTGGAATTCTTTCGAGAAACACTCATCAACCAACGGGACGACAAGGGCCATCGTAAGCTCTCCAACAAACGTATCAACGGCATCTTTTGGCCGCTGGTCTCCATTTTAGGCCTCGCCGCAGATGAGCACCAGTTTACCTATCCGCTTCGCCGCTATAAAACGCTCAAAGAAGAAAAAGCCGACTCTCATCCGATGACCATACAGGAGGTTCAGCATTTTCTGGAGACAGTACCTGCCCAATGGCGTGACTATTTTATCGTCCGATTCTGGACCGGGATCCGCAGTTGTGAAATTCATGGCCTACATTGGGAGCACATCGACTTTGAGCACCGCCTCATTTGTGTTCGTCAGAATATGGTTAATGGCGAACTGGGGGACGTGAAAACCCCCAAATCACGCCGAGAGCTCAAAATGTGTGACACCCTGCTAGCGGTGTTTACCCGTCTAAAAGAACAAAAAACAGATGACTCGCCTTTTGTGTTTACCCACCAAGGAAAGCCACTCGACACCCACTTTGTCAGCAAAAAACTGTGGTATCCAACGCTTGAAAAAGCGGGCCTTAAACGCCGACGCCCCTATGAAACCAGACATACCGCCGCCGTCCTTCATATCGCCGCACACGAAAACCCGCTTTATATCTCGCACATGCTTGGGCACAGTGATACGAGCTTATTGTTCAAAGTCTATGCCCCGTATGTGGCCAATGCATCAAGAAGCGATGGCAGTGCGTTTAATGAGCTGATGAAACAGGAGGGACTATGATGAATGATACTCTCTCATTTGAAGCGCAATGGGATAAGCTTCATGCCTTGCTTGATTTTCAACACGCGCATGACAATACGCTGACCATCATCGCATTAGGCGGGTTATCTCAAGATGTACAACGGCTTTGGTGGCAGTCCGAAGCGCCCTTTGATTTGCAACCTTCGGCACTTTTGCAAGACAGCCTGTCGCTGTATGCCCAGCGTTGCTGGCAGCAATACCGACACGATAGCACTTTGTTTCATGCCCTCAATGAGCACGTAACCGCGTGTTTTGGCTGTCAGCGCCATTGTTATTTTGATCTTGAGTTACACCAACACTATCCCGATCTGCCATTGATTAAGTTTTGGCTCGCGTCAGCATCGTGTTGCTGCCGAGAGTATCCGGTGAATCAGGGAGATTTGTGGCTGCAACACCTCCGCTTAACCCAGGCCATGAGCCTTGCAATGGAGCAACGGTCTTATGATCCGGAACGACTCGTCGGGTATGGCGAACAATGGGTGATGATCATGGATGTGGAAACTCAGTGGGTGGTGGTTTGCAGTGACCAACCCTTTCTGCCGTTTAAGGCATTGGGATTTCAGTTTTGGCATTGTTGCTATCCCTCACCACACTGAGGTCAGCAAGCAATAAAAAACGCAACCCACTCCGGTGACCAACAATAGAAAGGAAAGAAGTAAGAGGGAGCACCGACTAACCAATCGGTGCTCTAAATAAAACGGGAGCACGACAGTGTCAACTACCTTCAGAAGGACCGCTTTTATAAAATCAGGCTCAGGATATTGTTGCCCCAAGTGGAGCAATTTGAAATCGACGGTAACAGATAAGTGGTTTTTATTTGACGTAAGACTGCTCAATCATAGGCCAGGCAGCCATCTAAGAAGATGTATTTAAGAGCTGCTATAAGCACCGCCACGCCAACATATATGGCGTATAACTGTATTTACTATCCACGTAATTTCGGTTACATGGGAAAATCTGGCTCTTCTGAGTCTGCTCCTTCCAACGCCTTTCTTGTGTCGGTAAGGATTTTCGTCAGAGTTGCCAACATGTAGGATTTGAATTTATCAGTAGCCAACGTGCCATCAAAGGTCACTCTAGCCAAGAATCGCTCCATCTCTTTTGAAAACTCTTCACCGTACACAATCTCTTTAAGTGAAGAGATGCGAGCATCTAGCATATCCTTAAAGCCTTCGATCTTGTAGTCTTCGATTTTCTGGAGCACCAAATCAATATTCAGCGCAGCACCATTTCGCTTCAAAAACACCAGATCCCAAACATCTCGATGCCTGATGTATTTCTGTGTAGCAGGAAGAGAGATAATTTTATCAGCCATCACTTCATCAAGAGTCTCCGTGTAAATTAACGTTGATGAGTAACCATCCGGAAGAAAGTCATAGTTCTGAACCAGAGGTAATGGCTCCTTAGTGTAGGCAGGGATATTTGCTATCTCAAGTTTAATTCTCTGTTTAGCTAAGTGTTTTTGCTCCGGCGAAGTCACTACCGCAATTTGCCATTTATCAATATTCAGCTCAGCATACTTCGGATCTTTCTTAAGCGAGCTTGGTTCCTTGACTGTCACCTCAAGCCCGTAACGTTCACCGATGTATTTTTCGATTACCTCCTTCATTTCAATTAACATTTTACTACTGAAATCTTTCCCGCCAGCGAAATCCAAGTCTTCACTATATCGGTTGGAGCCTCTACATAGGCGTAAAGAAGTACCGCCTTGAAAAACGAGTCGATCTAGCAACTTCGCTTCATCTAATGCAAACAAGATATCGTAATGAAGGAGCTCCTTCTCAATAACGGGGCGCATATCCTTTGTGCCACCCTGAGCGAGCGCCATCTCCACTAACAAATCAAAATCTTCTTTCGCCTTAGTCATCTACCATCGCCTCCATATCAATCAAATGCGTATTACGACCCACGCGCTTCAAATCTCTTAATGCGGCAGCCTTTGATGCAACCCTAAGCGGCCTATCGATGGTGATCACCTGACTTAAAATATCTGAAACTGATCGTTTTGTATGAGTGAATTCGATTACTCCGTAATTTGTCTTGTATGTTCCCTTAGCCCCTGTTGTCATCAAGGTGAGTCTGTCTACTGGGATTTGAGAAATAACCCCGTAAGAAGACAATGCCGACTCAAGGCTTACGTAGTTGTACTCGCCTCTTCTAAGAGCGATAGCAATAAGCTCAATTGTCTTCGAGGTGTTTTTGTTTTTTGATAAGCCGTATACGTAGACCCCTCTCGCTGGTCGCTCTAGTAATCCTGTTTTTACTAGGCGAGCTAGGCTATCGTTCAATGACCGAGTGGAATCTTCGTGAAAAATTTTGGCTAAATCTCGGTGTAAAAAGACATACCGACCCTTTGAATCTAGATCGTTAAGTCTGTTAATCGCTAATTCTTGCCTCATCATTTTAAGTCTATAGTTATTACAGCTATAGGCAGTATAACCATCCACTTACCAAAAAATCAACAAGTAGCAGGGTATTACAGGTTTAAGCAGTATAGCTCATTACTTAATTCCAAAAACAACACTTAAGTAAATCGCTGGACTGCAGAGATAGTTTTCCAAAACTGTGACATATGAAACATTGTTAACTGCACCCATATGAATTACTGTTCATGAGCAACAAAATTAACAGTAAATCAACATGCAGAAATAAATATGAATGCAGATATCAATAAGTACATCGAGATAAGAAAAACCCTTCATCGAAATCCAGAGCTGAAGTATGAGGAATTCGACACAAGTCAGTTGGTGGCTGATCACCTAACCAATCTAGGCTACGAAGTGACGACGGGGATAGGAAAAACAGGTGTGAAAGCGGTGCTCTATACCAATAAGCCTGGCCCAACCATAGCCTTTCGCGCCGATTTAGACGCGCTACCGATTTCAGAGCTCAATGACTTTGAGCATAAGTCTCAGAATGAAGGAAAGATGCACGCTTGCGGTCATGATGGGCATACCGCGAGCTTGCTTTGCGCGGCTGAATCTCTCATGGCTAACAAGGATGCGTATTGTGGGAACATCGTGATCATTATGCAGCCAGCAGAAGAAGGCGGTGCTGGAGCCAAAGCCATGATTGATGACGGCGTTCTTGAAAATCCTCGAGTCGATAAGATCTTTGGCTACCATAATAGACCGGGCTTTAAACAAGGGCTGGTCTTTGTTAAGTCGGGCTCTGCGATGGGTGGGAACACTAGCCTGGCCATCAACATTACTGGCAAAGGAGGGCACGCAGCCATGCCTCACTTGTCACATGATCCCGTTGTTGCTGGCGCAAGCTTTGTGACTCAAGTCCAAACCGTCGTCTCTAGAAAGTTATCCCCTCTGAACTCCGCCGCTGTCACTGTCTCAGAATTCCATGCGGGGCAGGGGCACAATGTGATTGGTTCAGACGCTCAACTGAGCTTAAGTGTACGTTCCGATCATAAAGACACCGATGAACTATTGGTCCGTGAAATAGAAAAAACACTGAAATGTGTCTGTGAACAATTCAATTGTACATACGAACTCACCACCCTACTTTCGATTCCTGCCCTCGTTAACCATCGTCAAGAAACCAGTGATGTGATTGATGCATGTCAGGACAGCTTTGATAGCGATAATTTACTCGAAATAGATTACATGCCAACGATGGGGGCTGAAGATTTTAGCTTTTATCTGCTGGAAAGACCCGGTTGTTATTTCTTTATCGGTAATGGCGAAGATTCCGCGTATTTGCATAATCCTCATTACGATTTCAACGACAACAACATCGCGGTAGCGAGACAAGTGTATATGGATTTAGCACAATTTTATCTAGGGAGAGATAAATAGTGGAAAACGTAGATAAACTATCACCAAGACCCGAAACCATTAAAGACAACCGTTTTCTAGCCTGGGTTGAGGCGACGGGGAATAAATTGCCGCACCCGTTTTTACTGTTCGTCTATCTCGCTGTCTTTGTTATGGTGATCTCAGCCGTCTTAAACTATTTCGGTATCAACACCTATAACCCTAAGACTGCCGAAACTTATCCGATCAAGTCTCTGCTGTCTGGAGATGGGATCGCTTACATGTTCACGAATTTCGTGAAAAACTTTGTCAATTTCCCGCCGCTGGGCACCATTATTACGGTGATGCTGGGTATTGGCCTGGCCGAGCGAGTTGGTCTTCTGTCTACTCTTCTAACACAGACCGTCGCCAAAGCGCCGCGCCACTTATTGACGTTTTGTGTATTTCTTGCCGGTATCTGTGGCTCTATCGCTTCTGACGCCAATTACCTCATATTGATCCCATTAGTCGCAATGGTCTTTCATAGCGTTGGTCGTAACCCATTAGCCGGGGCTGCCGCAGCGTATGCGGCAGCTGGCGCCGGCTTTGATGCAAGCTTGTTTATCACCGTCGGTGATGCCCTGTTTGCGGGGATTGCAACGGATGCCGCTCGCATCGTTGACCCTGACGCGTACGTCAGTGCGGTAGACAACTACTATTTTGTCGCTTCTTCAGTATTTATCTTAGCGACTGTCGGAACGCTCATCATTGATAAAGTGGTAGAGCCACGTCTGAACAAAATACACCCATTGTCCAGTATGCAGAAAGAGCAGCCAACGGCTGACGTCAATATGACCTCAGAGGAAAAGTTAGGCTTAAAGCGTGTCGCCTGGTTTACGCTCGGTTATCTCGCGTTTGTGATGGCATTGGTTTTACCTGAATCCTCTGCACTAAGAAATGCCGATGGTGGCTTAATTCCATCACCGTTTCTCAAAAGCCTAGTGCCTTTCATGTTTTTTTACTTTCTAGGCATTGGGGTTATTTATGGAAAAACCGTTGGGAAAATAGCGCAAATAGAAGATATCCCGGCACTGATGGCGGAATCAGTGAAAGCTCTTGCGACCACACTGGTGTTATTTTTGGCTATCGCTCAATTTATTGCGTATTTTAAATGGACGGGAATTGGGAATTTAGTCGCCTTCGAAGGAGCTCACTTTTTACAGTCAGTAGGATTTGATGGGTATGCGCTGATCATCAGTTTTATTTTGATCACTTGTATCTGTAACGTCTTCATGACCAGTGGAAGTGCGCAGTTTGCGCTGTTTGCTCCAATTTTCATTCCAATGCTTATGCAATTGAATATTGAACCGGCATTCACGCTTGCGATGTTCCGTATTGGGGACAGTGCAACGAACATCATCTCTCCAATGTCACCGTACTTCAGTGTCGCATTGGTCTATATGCAAAGCTACAAGCCTGAATTACGCATCGGAACCTTGATGGCAACAATGTTGCCGCTCGCGATTGGTTTCCTTGTATTCTGGACAGCTTTCTTACTATTGTGGACCGGTCTTGGTCTCGATGTTGGTCCAGGCGTATCGATGTATATTAATTGATCAGATACCGCTCATAACGAATGAGGGCTTCGCCCTCATTCTTTTCTATATGTGACTTCTCACCGCCTTACTAGGCGATGTTTCTTGTTTCGTAGGCTATTGCTCGATATACCGAGTCTTACACAAGACTCCGCAAGCAGATACGACCGTCCAGCCGCGTTGGTGTTTCGAACTGCTGCTCCATAACGGTTACCTTGCCACACTCTGCAACTAGGCTATGCGGGGTCTTCTTGGTCAGTTAGTTAAAAATCGGTTTTACTTTCTACACTTGGTTTTCGTTACAGAAATTCGAACATAGACAATTTAAATTGCTATCGCAATTTCGACTTATATCACCGCCCTCATCGGGCGATGGTTTACGCCGATTTTGCTAACCCTTACAACCACGCATACTTTCTTATTTACCATGGCGGCGACAAAACTTACCAAACTCTTCGGGAGTGAGTGTCACTCAGAACCGGTTTATTGATTGAACATCATGATGTAGGTGTTAGGACCTGCAGCCTAGCTTCAGCACACGCGGTTTCAAGCTTTTGTGGTAAGACATCATCAGAAATTAGATAATGAAAATCCATTAAGTCACCGATTTTATAAGTAGTGACTTGATTGATGGTTTTCTTTTCTGCTACTAAGTATTTTTTAAGACTTCTCTCCATTACTAAACTGGCGATATTTGATACCAACATATCAGAAGTCGTCACACCAAACGTGTCATGAACACCGACAGATGAAATAAAGACTTTCTGAAAGACCATTGGCGTGAGAATGTCATTAGAAGCTGAAATAAAAATATCATGCACCGCGTTATAATTGCCTCCTTGCAAAATTGCTTTGCAATTGGGCTTATTCTTTAGCGCTAAAAAAACGTTTAAAGATGCTGTAACCCCGGTAAATTTCATATGATCGGGTATAGAGCCAATGATATCAGCGTTTAGAACTCCGTTATCAAAATACACTACATCATTCATTTCGATAAAATCAGAGACAACGGCCGAAATATAGTTATTGACTTTTACTGGCGAAAAAGCAGTAACAGAGCTAGATCTCTGAGATACAGTCTCAGGCGAAAGTGCTTCCGAAGGTTTTACTTCAATACCTTCTGAAGCTTCATCATACACAATTGGATTACCACGGCGGATATATCCGCCGTAGTATTCAAGGGGAAAAGAATGAGCAGCATTGGAGCTTAAATCTCGACGAACGGTCATTTCTGATACTTCTAAAAGACGGGCGATTTCTTTCAAATGAATTTTATCGCAGTGTTTTAGGCATGCTTCAATTCGTCGAAGTCTTTCTAACTGCTTTGTAACCATATTTCTCCATTTTCGGCCTGTTACAGCCAAAGGCTTCTTGCTCTTAGTAACCATTCGTTATTGGGTTTTCACCCGAGACAATACTCACACTGGCACTCGCACCAACTCGAGAAGCACCTGCGTCAATCATAGCTTGTGCCGTTTCTCGTGTGCGAACGCCGCCAGATGCTTTTACCCCGATTTCGTTGCCAACAGTATCACGCATTAACGTAATATGCTCAACAGTTGCCCCCCCAGTAGAAAAACCTGTTGAGGTTTTCACATAATCTGCCCCTGCACGCTTGCAGATGTGACACAACTCAACAATTTGCTCGTTAGTGAGTAAACAAGTTTCAAAGATCACTTTGAGCAGCGTTTGTCCACACGCATCCTTAATTGCCGAAATTTCCCGCTCAACCTCTCCCCATTTGGCATCCAGTACATCGCTGACATTAACGACCATATCGATTTCGTCAGCACCTAGAGAGATGGCATTCTGAGTTTCAAATACTTTAACAGCTGTCGTATTGGCTCCTAATGGGAAACCGATAACTGTGCAAATTTTCACATTTGATGCTTTTAGACGCTGCGCACAGTGTTCAACAAAGCGCGGATTCACACAAACAGAGAAAAACTGATGGTCATGAGCTTCATCACATAGAGTATTGATTTGGTCCGTTGTTGCGTTCGCTAATAACAGTGTGTGATCGATGTAGTGATTCATAAGGTTACCTCGTCTTTTAATATTGAGAACAAACAATGTTACTTAAATAACACAAAAAGGAACAAATGTTCAAATAATAACCTAAAAGTGTGACGAAACATATGATTCCACACTTTGAAACCACTAAAAGCATCATTTAAGTGATTAAGATCTCAGCAATCACTCATGGATATCGATTAATGTTAATTTTATAACAACGATAGGAAACATTGAAAATGAAAACAATTGCAGTTATCGGCTCTAATATGGTCGATCTCATTTCATATACTGATCGTATGCCAAAAGAGGGGGAAACATTAGAAGCCCCGTCATTCAAAATGGGCTGTGGTGGTAAAGGTGCAAATCAAGCGGTTGCGGCTGCAAAAATGGGCGCTGATGTTGTGATGGTAACCAAAGTAGGTGACGACATGTTTGCTGACAATACCATCAGAAACTTTCAATCTTATGGCATTAATACTCAATATGTCAGTAAAGTCCCTCAGACTTCAAGCGGTGTGGCACCGATATTTGTTAACTCAACGTCTCAAAACTCTATCTTGATCATCAAGGGGGCGAACGATTTTCTAAAGCCCGCTGATATAGACAAAGCAGAAAGCACATTGGTTGAATGTAGCTTGATTGTACTTCAGCTAGAAGTGCCGCTTGAAACCGTATACGCCGCTATAGAATTTGGCAACAAGCATAATATTCCTGTCTTACTAAACCCTGCCCCTGCAGTCCCCGAACTTGATATTGAATATGCATGCCGTTGTGACTTCTTTGTTCCTAACGAAACGGAACTAGAAATTTTAGTGAACAAACCAGTTGAAACTGTAAAGCAGATAAAAGAAGCAGCAACGATCCTTCTTAATAAAGGCTTGAACAACATCATCGTCACAATGGGCTCAAAAGGTGCGCTTTGGTTAAGCAAAGACGGCCAAGATGTGTTTATTGAACCAACCAAAGTAAATGCAGTGGATACCAGTGGTGCCGGTGATGCATTTATTGGCAGCTTCTCTCACTACTTTATGCAAACTGGTGATATAGAAAAGTCGCTCGAAAAAGCATCATTATTTGCGGCATTCAGTGTGACAGAAAAAGGGACGCAGTTCTCTTATCCAAGTATCGAACAATTCAAAGAGTTCGAAGAGAAGCACTCAAAATAGTCTAACGGTCTGAATTAATAATTAAAAATGGCTCATTATCTTTAATGGGCCACAGATAACTAATACCGAAAGGAACCCTACCATGATAAAAAATAATACCACTCAAGGCTCTGATGGCTACTTGGATAAAACACCCATATTTCAATTTATACTATTATCCTGCTTATTTCCTTTATGGGGATGTGCGGCAGCATTAAATGATATTCTCATAACTCAATTTAAGTCTGTTTTTGAGTTATCCAATTTTGCAAGTGCATTGGTACAAAGTGCTTTTTATGGTGGTTATTTTTTAATTGCCATTCCCGCTTCCCTCGTCATCAAGAAATCGTCGTATAAAGTTGCCATTATGATTGGCTTATCACTTTATATTTTTGGTTGCGCGGCATTTTTCCCAGCTTCTCATATGGCAACCTATACCATGTTCCTTGCAGCGATCTTCGCTATCGCTGTTGGTCTTTCTTTCCTTGAGACAGCTGCGAATACATACTCTTCAATGCTAGGACCAAAATCACATGCCACACTGCGTTTGAATATTAGCCAAACATTTTATCCTGTCGGCGCTATTGCGGGCATCTTACTTGGTAAGTACCTCATTTTCCAAGAAGGAGCGAGTTTAGAGTCTCAAATGGCAGCCATGTCCTCGGAGCAAATTCATGCTTTCCGTCTAGAGATGCTCGAACATACACTGAAGCCATATAAATATATCATCTTCATTCTGATCGGTGTCCTAGCACTATTCATGTTCACTCAATATCCTAAATGTAAAGTTGTCCAACAAAACGGCAAAAAAGCGCCTTCAATTGGTAAAACCTTGAAGTACTTATCAACCAATAACCGCTTCAAAAAAGGCATCATCGCTCAATTCCTATATGTGGGGATGCAGGTTGCGGTCTGGTCGTTCACAATACGCTTAGCGCTAGAGATGGCTGACATCAACGAACGTGCCGCCTCCAACTATATGGTTTACTCCTTTGTCTGTTTCTTCATTGGTAAATTCATCGCCAATATTTTGATGACTAAATTCTCAGCTGAGAAGGTACTTATTGCCTATTCCGTGATTGGCATGGCGTTTTTAGCTTATGTGTCGTTAGTTCATGATTTCAGTGCCGTATACGTAGCCGTTGGTGTGAGTATTCTGTTTGGTCCTTGCTGGGCAACTATCTACGCAGGAACACTAGATACGGTAGATAACGAGTACACAGAAACAGCGGGCGCGGTAATTGTGATGGCTATTGTTGGTGCAGCAGTCGTACCGGCGATACAAGGCCTTGCGGCTGATGTGGTTGGTATGCAGTTATCGTTCTTGGTGAATTTCATCTGCTTTGGTTACGTTGGCTACTACTTCTTAGGTGAAATGAAACACAAAAAACAAAATGAGCTGCAATCTACATTAACCGAACAAGCCAATTAATATCGTAAAGGCCGCTTCGCAGTGGCCTTCCTCTCTGGAGATAAGATCATGTATACCATTCCATTAAGCAAAGCACAGTTTAAACAACAAGAAGAGATCTTAATTCAATCTGAACACTTCAAAGTCTCAGGGTTTAAATATCAATCAGGGATTGAAGCTCTAAAGATTGAAAATACGCAAGGATATCTGACTATTCTTCCCTATATGGGCCAAATGATTTGGGACGCACAATTCTTAGGTGAAGATCTGTGTATGAAGAATATGTTCTCAGAGCCAAAACCAAGTAATGAAATAGTGGCTACGTACGGATGCTTTGCTTTTCATTCAGGCTTAATTCGTAACGGCTGTCCTAGCCCAGAAGACGACCACCCACTGCATGGTGAAATGCCGTGTGCGAATATGGATAAAGCATGGTTAGAAATCGATGAGCATCAAATCACCATAACTGGTGAATATGAATATGTAATGGGCTTTGGCAACCACTATCTGGCCACCCCCTCAGTTTCAATCAAGAAAGATGCCTCTATATTTGAGATTAAGATGAAGGTCCAGAACTTAGCATCGGTTCCTATGCCACTTCAGTATATGTGCCACATGAATACGGCATACTTCCCACAAGCCAAGATGGTGCAAAACATACCCGCCAGTGCTGTCAAGTTACGTGAATCTATCCCAAGCCATGTAAAACCAACACCACAATGGCTCGACTTCAATGAAGCGTTAAAAATGCAGGCGTCACCTATTGAGCAGCTTACTACACCAGAAATGTACGATCCTGAAATCGTCTACTTTATGGACAATTTGTCTCAGTACACAAAGGAGGCGAAGTTTGAAGTGGATATAGCGAATGGAAAAAGATTAATAACCCGATTCAATACTGCGGAACTCAACTACGCAACACGCTGGATTTTGTACAATGGAGACCAAAAAGTAGGGGCTTACGTCCTGCCTGCAACCTGTCGGCCAGAAGGTTACCTGTCTGCTAAAGAAAATGGAACATTGATTCATTTACAGCCAAAAGAAGTAAGAGAGTTTACTGTCACGACAGGTATTGTTCAGACGAAGTGATAAAGATAGGTATGGTGCTTGGATGTGGGGAAAAATTAACTGCTTACCTTACAATCGATCAAAACTGGCGATCGGCACCCAGGCTCACATCAATAGATAAATAACTTAATAATCAATACTTTAAACTATTTCAAATCATACATTACGTTGCGAAATAAAGTTTAAATGGCAGGACGTTCGTTACTGAGGAAGGGAGCTCCTTGAGCGGTATACTTTAGGCCCCAATAGGTTCGTATTCCCAACCTATTGGGGCCTAAAAGCAACAAAAAAGTGTCTCACTTCTGTCTCACCACTGAGACGGAGGCTACGCTAACACTCTGTTAATCGAAGGCAAAAAAGGATCACCAACGATCACCCCCAAGGGTTTTGACGATTGGGGTTTCAATTTTGGCATGGCTGGTATTCCTCAAAAAACAGAGGTAACAGTGCGGTAAAAAAGCGCAGCGAGATCCGATGGCCCACAAAAAGAGAAGGAAAGAGGAAGGAGATAAGAAGAGAGAGCACCAACCGTTAAGTCGGCGCTCTGAATAAAATTAGGCGACTTCAGCCTCAAGCACCTTTTGCTCCGTTTTCTGAGGCGTCGCTTCTGAAGGCTGCTTGTAAATGTTCTCATAGCAATAATTGGTGGCTTCAATATAGCCTTCCACACTACCGCAATCGAAGCGTTGACCTTTAAATTTATACGCCAACACACAGCCAGACTTCGCCTGTTTCAGCAGCGCATCCGTAATTTGGATTTCACCACCCTTGCCAGGTTCGGTTTGTTCGATCAGATCAAAAATATCTGGCGTTAAAATATAGCGACCGATGATCGCCAAATTACTCGGCGCCGTCCCAGCTTCCGGTTTTTCGACCATGTCATCCACACGGAATAGGTCGTCTTTGATCATTTCACCAGAAATCACACCGTACTTATGGGTTTCAGATTCTGGTACTTCTTGTACAGCCACGATTGAGCAGCGAAACTGATTGTACAACGCCTTCATTTGAGCCAAAACACCTCGGTCTGGATTAACACAGAGATCATCCGCCAAGACTACGGCAAATGGATTGTCACCGACTAATGGACGCCCCGTTAAAATCGCGTGCCCTAACCCTTTCATTTCACTTTGACGAATGTAAGTAAAGCTTGCCGTATCAATCAGTGAACGAATATCCGTTAGCAGGGATTCTTTGCTGGTACCGCTAATTTGATGCTCGAGTTCATAGTTTTTATCGAAGTGATCCATCAACGCATGCTTACCGCGACCGGTAACCACGCACATATCGGTCATACCCGCTTGAATCGCTTCTTCCACACCGTATTCAATCAGCGGCTTGTTCACCACTGGCATCATTTCCTTTGGCATGGATTTCGTCGCAGGAAGAAAGCGGGTTCCGTATCCTGCAGCTGGGAATAGACATTTTTTAATCATAATTTTTTCTAGCCAATTGTTTGTTTTTTGTATTAGTCGTTGCCAAATAAGTCGCGAGTATAAACCTTCTCTGCGACATCGCTAATTTCATCCACCATACGGTTAGATACAATCACATCACTAGCCGACTTAAATTGCTCCAGATCGGTAAGAACCAGCGAGTTGAAAAACGTTGTCTCTTTCAGTACTGGTTCATAAACCACCACTTCAATACCTTTCGCTTTCAGACGCTTCATCACCCCTTGAATCGAAGATGCACGGAAATTATCAGACCCCGCTTTCATTACAAGACGATAAATACCGACACGTTTAGGGTTATGTTTCAAAATAGAATCCGCAATGAAATCCTTACGGGTGGTATTCGCATCGACAATCGCGCCAATAATATTGTTCGGCACCTCCGCATAATTCGCGCGAAGCTGTTTGGTATCTTTCGGTAGGCAGTAACCACCGTAGCCAAACGACGGGTTGTTATAATGATTACCAATACGAGGGTCTAAACTAACCCCTTCAATAATCTGACGTGAATTCAGGTCATGTGTTTCTGCGTAACTATCGAGCTCGTTGAAATAAGCGACACGCAGTGCCAGGTAAGTATTAGAAAAAAGCTTAACCGCTTCTGCTTCAGTAGAATCCGTAAAAAGAACTTTGATGTTCTCTTTCACCGCTCCTTCCACTAACAGGCTCGCAAAGACCTCAGCGCGTTCACTTCTTTCACCTACGATAATACGAGAAGGGTGAAGGTTGTCATATAATGCTCGGCCTTCACGTAAAAACTCCGGGGAGAACATCAGGTTTTCACAACCAAGCTCCTCTTTAATACGAGCCGTGTAACCGACCGGAACCGTCGACTTAATCACCATAACCGCATCAGGATTAATTTCCATCACATCTTTAATCACTGACTCTACTGACGAGGTATTGAAGTAATTGGTTTTAACGTCATAATCGGTCGGCGTTGCAATCACGACAAAATCCGCATTCTTATACGCAAGCTCTTTATCCAAAGTAGCGTAAAAGTTGAGCGGCTTATTCGCCAAAAAGTCTTCAATCTCAGCATCCACAATCGGAGATATCTTGTCGTTTAATAGCTGTACTTTTTCTTGAATAACATCTAAAGCAACGACTTCATGATGCTGCGCGAGTAACATCGCGTTTGATAAGCCTACGTAGCCTGTACCGGCAATCGCTATTATCATTTTTCCTAGTCCAAACCTGTTTAACTTTTTATATGTTTTTTCTTATGAGACATATTGGGCTCCCGTTAAAACAACAGGATAACGTTTTGGGCATCGTGATTACAACGGGCCACTTAGATTTACAATAGATAATGACCGGCTTCCTGTATAGCCAGAAATCGATCGCTGCTGTAATGACCTATTGGGGGGGAGAAAACAACTACCTAAGAAACGTTTCTAAACATTATCTTACGCTAAGAAACGATGAGAAGTAACTAGCTGATTATTTGAGACTAAATACAATCACAAGGATCCCCAATAGTTATGACAACTGGGTAATATTCTCGGTTGACACTACCAACAAAGTACAAACGAAAGTGACTTAAATATAGACTCCTTTGCATCACGCCATTCGAGATAACACCCACAAAACATCCCGAATCAGGAGGCCAAATTCACTATGCACTACAAGATTCAAGTAATCTAGTACCATTAACTCATCGTAGAGATTTATATAATAATCTCATTATCGGTAAGGGGAGCAAGTGAAAAATAAAACGATAGAACAGAGAAGTAATATTCTTAATATTAACAGCATTCATTGATTTCATATGTTTAAAACGAAGCTTTACCTCACTAAGAGACTTTGATAGACCTCGTCTACGACTTACAGTATTCTCGTTCATTTTGTAATGAATCAATATATCGGGCAAATTAGCAAACTTTTTACCCGCCTCTAGTAGAATGAACCATAATGCCATATCTTCTGTAAAGGAGGTATGAATAGGATACCTATAACCTTCTTTGAAAACTGAGGAGCGAAACATTACTGTTGGATGAATAAATGGGCAACGAGCAACACTAAAGCTTTTCAGTTCGTCATGCTTTAGTGGGAGGCGTTTATAATCTATTGAAAATTTAGCGCCAAACTCACGACAAGCTCCCCCTAAAACATCAACCTCAGGATTATTTTTCATAAAGGTAACTTGTTTTTCTATTCGATCACGAAGAGATATATCATCACTATCCATACGAGCGACATAGGTATAATCTGAGCCACTAACAATGTCTATCAAACTATTTAGTGCATGGCTCAAGCCTTTATTTAACGAACTTTTTGAGACGTAAATATTTTCTTTATCTGAAAACTTAGCTACAACTCCTTCTAATTTTTTAGGTAGTGGACCATCACAATAAATAAACAGATCACTATCGTAAGTTTGGTTTAATATACTGTTAATTGAAGCTTTAACTTCTTCCGGCGAGTCCTTTCCATAGACACTCATGATAACTGCAACTTTTTCTGACATAAATAACTCAAGAATAAGGACGCGATTAATTATAGCTAAACTTTTTGTAAGTAATAATTAAATTGTAAACTAATAATGAGAAACATAGTAAACAATAAAAAATCATAACATAATTTTGAAAATCAAATGCAAAAGAAAGAGAAATAATAACTAGCATATTTCCCGTATCTAAAGTTTCGTATGGAATCTTTGCTAACTGAAAAATTATACTATTATTATTTTTAGCAAAACCTTTCAATTCTGGGAAATACAAAGGTCTTATTGATGAAACCATAGCATAAGCAACTATTGCTACAGAGCCAGCAATAGAAATATAAGGCAAAATACCTATTTCTATACTTTTAACACAAATCAATGCTAAAAAGATCGTACTAACTATTCTATCGATTACTACATCAAAAAAAGCTCCGAATCTTGAACCAGTTTTAGTAAATCGAGCCAATGCACCATCAGTGCAATCTAAAGCATAACTTAATAGCCATAATAAAGCGGATGAATAGTACTGTGAGTTATAAAAAAAATAAGAGCCAACTAAGAAGGTCAAAAATGACAGTAGCGTTACACCATTTGGTTTTATATTTAGCTTATAACAGGCATATGTTAAAGGTAAGGCTATGTTTTGGTGTATATTTCTAACAGTCCACAATGAGACGTCAGATTTAAATTTTGGGTATTCTCTTGAAAAATCTAATAATTTCATATTTCACTTAACTAGCAGAAATGGTTTTAACAAGACCTATAATATCATGAAGTGATGACTCTATTCTATCTAGGTCACCTTTTGATATTGAAGACAATGTTCCTTTAATTTTAGTTGTAGATATATCTTTAGTTCTTGGGAGGTAAACAACACGGCATTTATCTTCTAAAAAGTCGAATTCTCCCTTCCAGTCATCACCTATCGCAAATATATCTGCGTTATATTTGACTACATCATCAACTTTCTGTTCCCAATTATCTTCCTTGAATACGAAGTCAACATATTTACAGGAACTAACAATCTCAGCTCTTTCCTCAAAAGAGAAAAATGAGGTCTTACCTTTAATTTCGTTGAACTCATCTGAAGATATACCAACATAAAGTTCTTTTCCTAGCTCTTTTAAGCGTTTTAATAACCTAACGTGACCTACATGGAATAAATCAAACGTACCATATGTAATTATTCTACCCATCATTTAACCTTGTACATTAATGGAAACTTCTTATTTTTTTTGAAATTGACACTGGGATCAACATAAAAAAACCTTTAATTGAAAAATTATACTTCAAAGAAATAATGGCATACTTCAACCGCTCCAGAGAAGAGTGTTTCGATGCTATCATCGCTACCCTTAAATAGCGCAAAGAAAGAAATTTTCGTTCAAGACCTAATTCATTTAGTTCTAGCTTATATTTGTTATACAGATAATTACCTGCATCAAGATATCTATGATAATTACTACTAACTTGGTTATTAGTACTATGAATTGTATAAATCAGATTTGCTTTATGATCATGCTTTACACGACAAACTGCTGATATTCTTAACCATAAGTCGTAATCTTGTAAAGCCTGTAACTCTTCGTCAAACCCACCGACACTTTCAAATACTGATTTTCGAACTGCGACACAGGAAGTGGTCCCAATTACATTTCCGAGACTAAATAGTGGCTTAATCACATCCCCTTCATATTTTGGTTTAGATACATAGTAAACTTCATCTAGTGACTCTGATTTAACGAGTTTCTTACCTGTATAAGCCAACCCAACTGACATATTCTCAAAGCACTTAGCTCTTGACGCGATACTTGTAGGAGTGAAAGCATCATCATCATCTAGAAAGAAAAGAAGTTCTCCTCTCGCACAATTCGCACCTTGATTTCTCGCGACATTACCACCTTTACTACATAAGTTGTTTATTACATCAATTTTTATCCCTTGCGAGTTTTCAAATTGTTCAGCTTCAACTCTGTCGCCACCATCATTAACAATAATAATATCAATTGGTTTTAATGTGTTCGCTACAACACTCTCTACAGCCCTATATAAAAAATTTTTTCTATTCTTAGTAGTTATAATTACAGAAACCATAGAACCCTTCATAATTTAAATAAATTTCATAAAATAATAAGTAATAGTACCTAACCATACCTTATCTTGATGAAAGCGTTGGTAGAGTGAGAAATAAAAGAATAATAATCAAGTGTCACTAAAAATTTAAGTTAGTATACAATAATATCCAGCGTTTAGTGGGATAAGTGCAAGCGGAGAGTGAAACACAACTAAACATACGATACTTATGCATAAGATGAGAAAGACACTTAACTTTTCATCTATACTGTAATAGCTATTGTTAGTGCTTAACACAAACAATCGATACTATAAATAATATTAACAACATCTTCTTTAATTCAACAGTTCTTACCTAACAGCTTATATTTTCATTTTCCACCTAAAAGCTTTCTAAGCCATCGATTTGGCATGACTTTCTGATTTCTAGTCAATATATTAAACAATAATAGTGGTGATTTTAAAATATTTGTTCTACAGCATTTAATGAAAAAGGAAATTAATGGCATTTGATATTTTATATGATTATTAGCAATTAAAAATTCGTTAACTCTAGTAGCAACATTATATCGACATATTAAGGACTCGAAACTCCTATTATTAGTTAAAGAATCAAGTGATTCGGTTACAGTATAGATTGATTTAGTAGATGCATGTATTCTATCAGACAATATCCCTGTTTTAACGGAAAACATAACATCGTTTGAATACATTACATCATCAAATTGTATATTATGCTGATCAATTAACTTTCTACTTATCAGTTTTGACCATGGAACGTTAAATTTTGTTCTTAAGTTCATTTCGCTATCGTAATCACCTTTGGTCAAATAATTATTAATTAACCTCACGTAATAACGATGCCGTATACCTTGATCATTAGTCAAATTATTAACGCTTGATGGATGATAATAAATCACATCACATTCAGCGTGTTGGTTTACATCATTTAATAGAGTATCAAAAGCTTGGGGCGTAAAATAGTCATCAGCATCAGCGAAAACGACCCATTTAGAATTAACCTTGTAAAGTGCCGTGTTCCTAGCTGAGCCCGCCCCTTTACTTTTGTTGTATAGTATTCTTACATTGCTTCGAGTGATAAACTCGGGATAAAAATACTCACTATTATCATCAACAACAATAACTTGTATTTTGTCATTCTCTGGGATTGTATTTATTAACTTGAGTAAGCAATCAAACGAATTATAATGTGGAATAATAACAGATATGATGTAGTCTTCTTTATCCATTAAATCTAATGCCTTTATTTGAAACATAACCAATAAATAAATATATATATGGTGAAGTGAAAGACCTAAATATATATATTTCTATTGAAAAAAAAACAAAACCCCAGAATATAGAGCCAAGATTATTTTTATTGTAAGCAAAAATCAATCCTATTATAACAAGTATGTTAATTGCTAAAAATGGGATCAGTCCAAATTGCCTATAATATGAAAATATATTATGTATAAAGGCTCCCCACCTTGGTTCATGCCAATAATCAGTATCAATAAGTAATTGGCCACCAAAATGGCCGAAAAATGGATTACTAAGAATATCATTAATACCAGCAAGGAACATAAGCTGCCTTTCATTTAATGAATTATCACCAGATAAACCATTTACTATAAGACTGTAAATCCTATTGTTTGAAAAATTTAAGCTTTCGACATTAACAGGATCAAATACATAATACATAATACATAACAATAATAGAAGCGATGTATACAATACAATTTTTGACCCTCCATTTTTTGAATGGAAACTATGTAATAAAATATAGAAAAATACCATCAACCCTAACAGAATGAAAACTGTTCTAGATATCAAAAAGAAAGACAGAATCCAAATAGAGAACAATAATACGAAGTTTTTTAATTTTTCTTTCTCTTCAGCCATATAAACAATTGTTGTTAGTACTATCATATCTGAGAACCAGATATATGAAGAGTGGAAGTCTGAAGATACAAAAGAGTTAATATTAATCCTTAACATAGAGAAATCAATATTAATTATTATCAAAGAAAATAACAACAATAAAATTATATACTTAAACTTCTCAGAAGCTGGACTATATATAGATAGATAGCATCCTAAAAAAAAGTAGAATACATAATCTACTAAATATGGCAGGTTATATTCGAGCGCTGATTTATAGTCTCCTCGAGTGTGCCCATATAGATCTAAATTATATATTATTTTAAACGCGAACGTTATAAATATCACACCAAATAGGACCAACCATTTCTTGTCAAAGTATTTATGATATATGAGTATATAAAATGAGGCACAAGTTGAAAATATAAACTTTATTAGATAAATAACAGAAAATATAATAGGGACACTAAAGAGACCTTGATAATAAAGAAGACGAACAACAATAAATAATGGTAGCGTAATAAATAAAACTATCTGAAATAATACTTCATTCATCCGATTAATATTTAGATGCATTATTTACCTTATATAACCAATTATTTTTTAGATCTAGTTCCCAATAACTCCCCCATAACAGATCATCATCTTGCGAGGAAAATTTTTCTAATCCTCCGCCATGAGTTTGTGTTAGCTCGCCAAAGTAAATTTTTCCTTCAACGTTGTATAAATCAACCCTTATATAGTCAAAGTCAGCCGATAATGTCTTCGCTATATCCAGCATTTCACTAAAGTTATTAGGCTTCATTATATCTCCTGCATCAGGAATTGAGGGCTTTATTTTTATGTTCAACTTTTTCCAATTCTCATCATAAAATGCTCTTGAATGACCTTGATATCTATTGGTATCTATTTGAACAAATACCTTTCCTGAATTAAAACAATGAAACTTGTAATCATTTGGTGTTGTATCTTTCCTTCCTATGTATTTTTCCACCAATATTTTTCTATTGATCTTTGTGTAAAACACTTCATCAAAACTACCTTTATTCAAACTCTTTGCTAGCTCAAACTTACTTATAATATCCTCAACATCACAATTCATTTTGTCTTGAACAATTTCTATGTGAGAAGAGCCACTTCCATGATTAGTTTTTATTACAAATGAATTTGGAAAAGATTCAAAACATTCAACGTCGATATGCTCATACACACCAACAATATCAATTAAATACTGTTCACCCACTTTTTCTTTGACGTAATCTCTAACTGCCACCTTATCAGCAATCAGTGCCATAGCATCTATATTACCAAATTTCTTTTTGTAAAATATCTTCTCTGAGAATGTTTTCGGATGCTGAAGATCCAATTCATATCCATGGATTTTTCTAAAATAATATCCTTTCAATATTTTATGCTTTAATAGATCTTTAACCCTTCGTTCAAACTTAATACTTGTCATGATTTATAGCCTTAGAGAAAACCCAACATATTAATAGTATATTAATCACACAACTGATTACTGAAAATGATTGCACCGCGAATAGAGGATCTTCAAATACAACAGATATATAATAAAAGATTGCAACTCTAATGAACATTGTAATTGTTTCATAAAATAGATATTGCTTTTGAAGACCTAGTACTTGGATAGCCATAACAGATGGACGATTGATTAATGCAAATAATAACCAAAGGGACATCCAAGCCGAATAAGTACCTGAAATTTCCCACTTTTCACCAAAAACAATAATGAAAATATCTGGAGCAATTTGGGAGAATACAAAGAATGGAATTGACATTATAAGAAAAAGAAGTACTGTAACTCTTTTTATTTCAGGGAATATTTTCTTATTACATCTTTTAAGTTCACTGAGCTTAGAATAAAATACATCTCCTACAGATTTATTGATCAAATTAATTGGAACACCTATCACCATTCTAGCCAAAGAATAATAACCGCTAAAAACGACACCAAATTTTGAAGCAAGAATGATAACAGGCAAGCTCTGTGTCATTGCATTTAGTAGGACTTGTGGAGATTTATATAATGGAAAATTTTTGTATTTTTTTAAAACTTTAAGAGGCGTATTTTTTTGAAAACCATTAAAGTGAAAAATCACTTTCTTGTACCCATCTACTATAAAAAAAGACTGTATCATTGGGGTTAAAATAGATATTAATACTAAAACAAATGCTTCTGGATATATAAATGCAAACAATATTTTTGAAGCATTAATTATAAATGATGACGCAATAAATGACTTGGATATTTTTTTAAAATCTCCATGACGAATTATTTTATTTTGCTCAATTTGATATATTGTTGAAAAGTAAACACTCACGAATATAAAATATAAATAATAATCTTCCTGCCTGTAGAAATGTACATAAATTGAACAGAGCAATAAAGTCAAAATTGTCATTAAAATTGAAATGACTCTAGATAATGCATCTATATTTTTAATTTCTTTTTCATCTGCTATTACAATTGATGAAGGGAGCGTTAGTGATGAAATCGGATTAATAACATTTGTTATCGCCATAACAAAGCCTAATATACCGAAAGCTTCCGGTCCATATTGCCGAGTTATAATTGGCATAGAAAGAAAACCAATTAATTGTGCCCCAGCTGTGCCAGAAAGTAAAAATAGTATATTTGTAAAAAACTTGTTCATTTTTTATTCTTTTATTGCTATAGCGTATTGTTATTCAGGGCAAGATTCCGAAGCCCCTTAACCCGCAAGGACTACCGAAAGGTAACGGGTATTCCTATTTGCCTTTCGCTGTTTTCTTTCTAAACCTGCTTTAAAGGTTTTTTCATTAGTTAACATGTTGAACGCCATATGGCGGATCACCGCTAAGTTTTCACCAGCGAATTCTCGCTGAATACGGCATTCATCCTCATTCATGCCCACGTCCAAACGCCAGTACATTTGGACTTCTATACTCCAATGCGCACGAGAAGCTTCTAAAAGCTCTTGAGCTCCTAAGTCAGCAGAGCTGATGTAATACCGAATGCTCATAGGCTCTGCTGCCTTGTCCCCTTCTTGTCTAATCGAGGCTACCATGCCGATTGTCTTTAACTCTGCCCAATCATAAGCAATATCGTCCAACACAGACGTGTCATGGCACACGAGGGCTAAGCGTGTTTCTGTACGTCCATGACCTCGCTCCTGAATACAATCTTATCGCCATCATAGCCATTAATCATACTCGAGTTGCACGTCTTACTTATTGTCTGCTCGAGCTTTTCCTGATTCCCTTTCACTGCGAGAAGGTGATCGGCATCTTTATTGACGATTTGTTTTGCAATCTCTTTTTGGCATCCCATCGCATCTATCGTGACCAGTCAACCACGTAGGTCGAGTAACTTCAATAGCTCTGGGATCGCTTTAATTTCATTGGACTTTTCCGCTGTTTTACTTGGCCCAACACAAGTTGGTTCGCTGCAGTAAACGCACTCACCATATGAATCGCCGCTTTACGTTTATCCTTATCGTAAGTGCCTCGCAGCGTTTTACCATCAATCGCGATTACATCGCCTTTGGTGACCTCATGGCAATCTTTCATCCATGCTGAAAAGCATGCTTGCAAACGTTTGGGAGATATCATGTTGATGACTCGTGCTATCGTGTCATGAACCGGAATACCGTTTTCAAACCACCATATTGCTTAAGCCAATCAAGGTTATCTCACCGAAGTCTTGAATGCCCTCCCAGCCTTCAGAGCCGGCAATCACCGCCGCTACGGTTAGAAAAACGATATCAGTCAGCTTATGTTCTATCTTCCATGCTTGACGAGGGTCTTTGATATCTGAAATATGGTCCAAAAGGCTTAATCCGTTCATTGTGCTGTCATCGCTGTTGCAAAAACAGTATATGATCACAGCCAAAATTGATCGTCAAATCGATCTAAAAACTATTGCAATTCATCTTACTACAAGGTAAATATCATTAGACCCCTTATGCGCCGTCAAGCCTTTTACCACAAGGGTTTCTCATGATCTTGTCCTGCCTGAGCATGTTCGTAATTTTCCCCTGCCCTACTTAAACATAACCTTCATACAATCAGTTTAGTTTTGTAACAAAACCAAGGTTATATTACATGTAAATAACCAATGGCTAGGTGCTTGCTATGTTGATAGATAATATCCTGCTCTTTTTTTACACTTTACTACGCTTCATTAACCATGTAGAGAGGTGCGACAAACTGTCAAAAAGAATGCGTAGTGAAGATAGAAATGCTCTCACCAATACTTCAGATACTTATCATGAAAGGAGAATTGACCATAAAGTTTAAAAGGGGGATTATCGTAATTGAAAAACAAATATCTCAGATATTCCCCATGCACTGAGACACTCATCATTCATTTTGAGACAGTCCATTTCACCTATCTCATTGTAATACCTTGTTTTGAGTGTTTTTCTCTTACCCGCCCCAATAGGCTTTTTAACTTCTACTTAGACGTAAACTGCAGTCCTAAAGTATGAAATAGCTTATTGAACCAAGAAGAAATGCGCCAAATATGGCTAATTACCGAAAAATAGCACGTAAACAAAATCAAGAAAGCAATAAACATTATTGATTCACTAATGCCAACAAAATCAGCCCACAAACCGATAGCGGCACAAGTTGATGCCAACGAACAGATGAAAATTAACGTAGCACCTGGAGAAAGCCCGATACGCTGACAAATATGATGTAGGTGCTCTCTGTCTGGTTGGAATGGTGACTGACCTTTACGAATACGACGGATCATAATGGTTGCCATGTCCATCAACGGTAAAGCTATCAACCATAGTGCTGTGACTGGCTTGAAGGCTACAGCTCCTGGTTCTTGCGTGCCGCGAATCAGCATCCAGACCACGGTAAAGCCGATAAACATACTGCCTGCATCACCCATGAAGATCTTAAAGCGGCGACCAAGTGGGAAACCTAAGTTCAGGAAGATATAAGGGAGCATCGCAGTCACGATCAATAAACAGATCGTGGCTAAGTATTCGTTTCCGTTGTAGACAAATACAACACCTAATGCTGTAAAGGTGACAGAGGCTAACCCGCCCAGCAAGCCGTCTATACCATCAACCATATTAAATGCGTTAATGGCGCCTATTACCGCAATCACGGTGATCACCGCGCCAGTAACTTCATTCAGGGCAATGGTTTCGCTTCCCATTAAGTAGCCTAAATCGTGTAAGCTGTGGCCTCCGATGTAAATCATCGCAAGGGATATTCCTGCTTGGATAATAAGGCGAATTTTGAAACTTACATCATAATAGTCATCTAATGCGCCGAGCACGATGAGTACAGCCGAACAAGATAAGTAGAGTGATAGGTTGTCATTCATTGGTAAGAACAGAAGGAACCCCACCAATATAGTAGAGAAAATGGAGATCCCTCCTACAAGTGGCACCACACCTTGGTGAAGCTTTCTTGCATTGGGTTTATCTACTAGACCTACGTGCTTAGCGACCTTGCGCATAACAAAAAGTAGAACGAACGACAAAATAAATACAAATAAATATGCATTATTCATGATAGCCAACTGTGTTATTAAATAAGTTTGAAGTAAATCTATAACGCATCCGACTGATTCCCTTTACGGATTCCATTGCATCACAGGTCCGATACTGCTGATTCTTTTTCGCTCATATCCGAATAAGCCGAACCCAAGAACAAGCAGGTGATTTTTTGGCGTGACAAAACCACATTAGACAACATGGGTTGTAACGCACAGCAAACGCTAATTTTTAATATTGATATGTAAGTAACTGAATCACTCCGATACTCGCTCATGACGGTCACGGGTTCATAGCTTTTTATAGGCAGGCCAAATACAAAGCTTGTATATGCTAACTAACGGTTTGGGCCGACAGTTAACTACTTCTACACGCTTAGTGCTTGGTTTTGATAGGTATGAGAAATGGAGATTTAAATTGTAACCTATGCCTAACCAACATTTGCTCGCCACTTTGTTAGCTTTGAGCGTCCCTCTGACAAAAGGGAATTACATAAATTTGTAATAGTTCTCGTTTTTTATAAATCAATCTTGCCAGAAATGCACTTAGGTGCTTATTATTATTGAACATTCTTTAGTTTGACCTCTTTCTTTTATTAGGAAGGAGGCTTCACCGATGATTTGGGCACGCTACCGCCCCTAGGTCTGGCTCCTAGAAGCAAGTTTTTGCACGTAATGTGAACGGTTGCATTTCCAAACAGGAGACGAATTGTATAGTAAACACGTTGCAACTAAAAGTAGAACGTGTAAAAAGCTTACAAAAAAATGTCTTTTTTCTGACACTTATTCCGTCATAAATGTGGCGTGTTTTATAAGATTATAATTATCAGACACTCATTTACGCAGCGAGCACTAAACAGCCAGTGACGCTGATTCCAAAAGCTTAAATGAAAATAGTTGCAATAATATGAATTGCATCACAAGCGGTTGCAATGAAACGTAGTCAAATTTATGACGAATATCTAAGTCTCTCTAAACTTTCGGTTTTGCTGTTTTCTAACTCTCATTATCCTTGCCTACAATACGCTCACTTATTCATCACTTTCTGCTTACCTTGTTCATTGCGCGATTGACTGAGCCGTCTTTACGTCGCGAGGTGTCGCTATATAAAAGCAAATACTCGTAAGCGTGGGTTAACAAAGGAAAGGCGTCGTTTCGTTATGAAAGTACTGCACCACGGTGGGAAAAATACGGTTACTGGCTCTTGTCACGAGCTCGTATTACAAAATGGAAGTGTGCTGATCGACTATGGTTTGCTACAAGGTCAAGATAATGCTCAGCAGGAGAGTTTGAATATCGACTTTTCTATCTCTGATCTCAAAGCGGTTGTTCTAACCCATTCTCATATCGATCATGTTGGTCGGCTACCTTGGCTATTGGCTGCAGGTTATAAGGGGCCTATCTACTGTACGGAAGCCACCGCTGAGCTCGTACCGCTTATGTTAGAAGATGGATTAAAGCTCCAGTTAGGCATGAGGCGCCATCAAAGGGACAGCTTGCTCGATTTTATTCGAACGCTTATTCGCCCTTGCTCTTACTCCCAATGGATAGAGATAGAAGAACATACCTATCTTCGCTTTCAACCAGCAGGACACATTTTAGGGTCTGCATATGTTGAGTTTCATTTATCAAACAATGAAGTTGTTGTGTTCTCAGGGGATTTGGGACCTCGTAACACGCCTCTCCTACCTGACCCGGTATCGCCTGAAAAAGCAGACTATTTGTTTATCGAGTCAACATACGGCAATAAAGTTCACGAAGATGTTGAGTCTCGTAGTAGGCGATTGCTTTCTATTGTTGAGCATGCACTTCAGGATGGTGGCGTAATTGTTATACCTGCTTTTAGCGTCGGGAGAACTCAAGAGTTACTGTTTGATATAGAACAGCTTATTCATGAGCACGCCTTGCAAGATTCTCTGCCTATTATTCTCGATTCTCCTTTGGCTAAAAAGGTAACTACTACCTATAGGCAATTTAAAAAGCTTTGGGGAGCTGAAGCGAAAGAGCGGCTCGAGCATCACCGACACCCTCTTGCGTTTGATCAATGTATTACCATCGAAAGCCACACTGACCATTTAAAGCTCGTCAATCGACTCGCGAGCACGGCAGAAGCTGCTATCGTGGTTGCGGCCTCTGGTATGTGTGAAGGTGGACGTGTCGTCAATTATTTAGAAGCATTGCTGCCAGATAAAAGAAATGATGTTTTATTTGCAGGCTATCAAGCAGAAGGGACGTTAGGTCGGCGAATTCAGGATGGAGAAGAGAACATACTGATTGAAGGAAGGCGCGTTAGAGTGGAGGCTCAAGTACATACCATGTCAGGTTACTCTGCACATGCGGATAGGGACGATTTAATACAGTTTGTTTCTGGTATTCCTACTCCTCCGAAAGAAGTTCACCTTATTCATGGTGAACAAGAGTCGAAAAGATCGCTTTATCAACAACTGATAACCCTCGGATATAACTGCGTTATATAGTGAAATGAACAATCATTTAATTTCGAGGCAATATAATATATCGCAAACATAGTTTGTCGAATTCATTGATATAGTTACGTCAAGATTCAAAAACAAGTCATGAACAAGGACTCAGGTTCAAGAAAATTAACAAAGTTATGAGCATGTTCTGGATTCAGGGATATAATTTCTATACGAAATAAATTATAATCGCCGATTTGTAAGCAATTGGCTAGTCGATAACAACTTATTCCATTCCTATGACAGACAGTATGAGCGACACGCTTCAAGAACGAGAAGCTTCTGAATTAACTAAGCATAATTCTATCAGCATAACATCAGCATTGGACGAGTTATCCGCAAGTGAATCAAATGCTTGCCTTTATATCTACTGTCCAAAAGAAGACGAAGCAAAAATTGCTCAAGTACTTAAGAGGCATCCTGAGATTAATGCTCAGGTTAATAACTATTCTCTTAGAGACTTCAAGAGCAAAACGCTTTGCCACTTCAAAAGCTCGCATCTAGATCCTGAACAGCAAGCGTTTCTTGTCGCGGCGACAGAGCTAGGTGCTTGGGTTGAGCCATTAGTGAGCTATTTTGACCGTTCACTCGGATATACTGAAACGGAGCTTTTGCACAGCGGCTACTTCTTACACCAAAAAGCTTTTTCTATCCTTTCTAATCGCAAGAACAGCTGGCAAAAACGCTTCATCGATCTGTTGTTTGTTTTCATGCTGTCATGGGTTGCTATTCCAGTAGGGCTTATTACGGCACTACTCATTAAGCTTGAATCGCCAGGTCCGGTATTCTTTAAACAGCGTCGTACCGGCCAGTATAATGAAGAGTTTGAAGTGATTAAGTTTCGCTCGATGCGGAACGATGCAGAAAAGAACGGAGCCCAATGGGCAACAAAAAATGACGCGCGCGTAACGAAAGTCGGCTGTTTTATTCGTAAAACTCGCATTGATGAGCTCCCTCAGTTAATCAACGTACTAAAGGGAGAGATGTCGATGGTTGGCCCTCGCCCAGAACGTGAAGTGTTCATCTCTGAGTTGGAAAAAGCCATTCCTTACTATCGCTTTCGTCACGCCGTTAAACCTGGGGTCACTGGCCTAGCTCAAGTAAAATATCCTTACGGCGCATCGGTAGAAGACGCTATTTGGAAGCATAAATACGATGTCTACTATATCAAACACCAAAACTGGATGATGGAAGTGAAGATTCTTTTCCTTACAGTCAAAACGGTGTTATTTGGGATGGGTAGGTAAAAGCCGTCAACGGGTTTATAAAGAGGGTATTTTGTATTTCATGACAGTGCTTCTTTAATAAGGTAAACCCAGTATGTCTTAGCTCAGATCGGAGCTGCCCTTTCAGTTTGAAAAAAAGAGAGTTATCCACTTTGATTAAAGATGCTTAATCTGAAACCAAAGGCAATAAGATTAAAGGTAGCTCTCATACTTCTTACTAACAATACAATATTCGAACACGAAACTGGCCTTCCCCATCTTGAAGAAGACCTCCGCAACGTATCAAAAACCTTAAAGTAATGGGTGTGTCCAGATACACTTTCTACGGTTAGTAAGAGCTCGTCGCAACCGGTGGTATCGATGTTCTAATTCACCAAAGCCAAAGGACACCAAACCTGAAGGATAGTGTCATAAGTGAAGCTAAACAGCCCGTTCTTAAGTACGTCATTGACTTTCCAGTTCACCAGCAAGTTCAAACGAGCGCGAGCTATGCAAATTCGATATATTCATCTCGTAAACGTCCCATAAAACATGGGCGATAATGCTAGTGGAGTTCCGAGCTCGGAGTGTATAGATAACAGTCTCGGATTTAGTCACCCTAATACAACAGAGCATCTAGTAATATAGGACCAGACCGTTTACTTTCGCAGTATCTATGATACTGTAAAGCATCGCGGTCGCTTTACGGCGTTCTAAAACAGCCGTTTTTTTTGCCAATGACCAGCGGTTTAATTGCACGTTCATAGCGATTGTTGTCGATAGAATAGATAAGTGAACATCATCAATGTAGCAAATGCACTTCGGCTATTCCTCTCGCGTTTACCTTATCTTATTACTTAATGGATTAGATCTTACAACTTGTCGGAACCTCATCCAGTATCGGCTTAATATTATGTTGACGTTCTTCTTTCGTTTTTCGGAAGATGCATCTTTGGAGAGTCACTTTACCCTACGGAGCTTCTGGGTTGTAGACTGAGCTTTATCCGCATTCCCTTTCCCTTGAAGCTTCTTAGCCTCGATGAGCTTACATCGTGCATCTGCCAAGCAACCGACATTTCTGATAAAGCATGCTCTTTGCATGTTTCAATGAGCGAATGGCTCCTACTAAGAAATTTATCACCTGCTGCGGCAATCTCTCCAAAGCTGATTTTCCTTTAAGTCACAAAGTCTCTCAAATTTCTCTCAGCTTCATTATTGGTTAAGGGGTTTGACGTTTCCTTTGGGAAACCCCATAATCTCTCTATGTTTGAGCAGCAGTTTGAATCTTCCCGGCATCATTTGACCATCACACATACTTCTTTTACATAACCAGTGGTCGAACAATTTTGTTGCTTGTGCACCCGGCTCATATATGGGCAGTATGACAACAATACCTGTATAGCTTTCATCTACCATCTCTTTCGCTGTTGAGGTCGAGAACGAATAAAGAATTAGTTCAAAGAAAAAATTATCACTGACCACTGACCACTGACCACTGACCACTGACCACTGACCAACACTAACTAAGGCTTTCCTTATCACCTAGGTGATGAGAGATTTTATCAGCATGAATCAAAAGCGCTCGCTTTATTACTTGATGCCATAGCGTCTGCATTGAAGCGACTTTTGTTTGTGCTTCACCAATCGCGCTAACAGAAAGCGTTGTGTCGAGCTGTTCTTTGAACGGTGATTGGATTTTCGCAGGCTAACGTAATATTGTCCCTTAAGAGCGCCAATGTAGTCCAATAAATTGGGACCGACAACACTTTAAAATACTTAATATCAAAGACTTATTCTAAGCAACAAGGGATACCATGAACATCGATGTCAGACTGAGTGCGATTAAAAACGAGTATCAGGGAAGCAATCGATAATGATGTCCATGCCTATTGATGGGGAGAGTTTTTGTGGATACCCTGTGTGGTCTCAAATTTCAACCACGCGAAAGCTAAAGCGATATCGTCGTAGATAAATGCTATCTGCACGCTTCTACAAGACCATATCCAATGAGTTCTACCAAGTGACACTCAGAAATAAACTGTATTGTTCAATGGAAGAATTACAAAAAGATTTAGATGAATGGATGGAGCAATACAAGAGTAATCGTAAAAAAGGTACTGCCGTAGAACACCTGTAGAAGCATTAGAGATTGGGTAATCAGTCTGGACTAAACAAGATCTAGCCCAGATGTAATCTGACAAGCACCGAGCCAACAAGTGGGCAGTCTCAGTTAAGGTCTGAAGTAGTAAACCTATGACGAATAAAGTTTTAACCAATTTTGAGTTACATTATCAATAGAAAATGTGTTAACAATATGTTGTTTTGCTGCAAGCAACTTCTTGCTTCGTACATCTGAAGGCAAACGAGCTAACTCGTTCATCGATTTAGCTAACATTTCTGAATCTTTAGGTTGAACTAACACCCCATGCCCAGCTACTACCTCCTTTACTCCTCCACAATCTGTTGCTACAACTAGTTTTTCGTTCACCATAGCTTCCGCTACAACTAATCCAAAACCTTCCCACTCAGAAGACAAAACGAAAATATCAGCAGATGATAACAACGCAGGAACGTCATTTCTCATCCCTAAAAAGAGCACTCGGCTGGATAATCCAAGCTCGCTGGTTAAGTCACGTAGCTTCTTCTCTAACTCCCCACTACCAACAACAATAAGAGCAGAGTTTTTGTCAGAAACTAGATTGAAAGCCTGAAGTAAATTGACCTGATCCTTCGCCTCTGTTAGCCGAGCGACATTTATATACACGGTCTGATTTGCAGAAAGCCCTAACTCTTTACGAGTTTCCTCCCTATCTGAGTCACTAGATTCAAATCGATTAATATCAATCCCATTATATACTAGTTGAGCTCTTTCTTTACTTATCATTTTCTTAGATATGTAAAGCTCTAAAGCTTCCTGACTCACATTTGTGGTGATATCTGAAAGACGATCTGTGAGACGATACAAGAACTCCGTCAACTTTCCTCCTTCATAAGTATTGTGAGCTGTACAAACGAGTTTTTTAATAGGAGAAATAATGCGAACTAGGCGAGTTAAGATATTAGCATGATACATATGAGCATGAACAATATCTGGAGAAATTTCGCCAATCAACTTTCTTAGTTTTAGAGAAGAAGTTAAAACAGAAAATATATTTTTTTTCATCCCTAAAGAAATAACTCGAACTTTAGTGTCAGGTAAAACCTTAGCCTCATCAATTAAAGTTATTATTGTTACCTTATGACCAAGTTTACTTAAAGAGTTTGCCAAGTTACATACCTGAACCTCGGCTCCTCCCATCCCCAAACCGGTGAGAACAAAAACTATTTTCATTTTAAAGAACTCTTTAATTTATGATTATTTAAACAATATAAAATACAAACAAAACAAGGAAAGAAGATTGATGTTAAGGAAGAAACTTTGAGTAGTGTTAAAGCGATAAGCACCTTACTTCTCAAATTAAATTGAAGCTTAACAAACAATACAAAAGTAACAGAAAGTGCGATAAGCCCAATTGGCATACCAAATAGTACAATAAGATTAATTGGTAATGTCATATCATAAAGGGCTTCATAATAAAGTGGAGCGTCACCCGTTTTGCCAACAAAACCAAAACCAATCAAACTAATAACATTGCTGTAGATTATATCCTTTAGAATTGTAACTTTGACGTTATTACTACCATCACCTCCGCTTAAAAATAAATCTAGTCGACTTTGCAATATATCAAAAACAAAGTAAAAAGACGTTATTAGCAAGAGCAATCCAATTATAATCGACACATATGACCTAAAGTTGAAACATGTAACAACGATGAAAATCAAAGCAGCAATGATGCCAAAAACTGACATACTCAGAAACAAGCTAGATAAGCCCAACATGGCAACCGAATCCACCTTGTTCCTACAAATGTAGTACAGAGTCAACATACCAAGCATAAATCCTGAATGGATAGCAGGCTCAGTTGTTAAACCTACAGGTCTATATATATGCCCACTACCCGATCTGGCAGGTACCCCCCCTAAAAGAGTGCTCAAATCAAAGTTAAAGTGGAAAACATAAAAGGAAACAAATTGGGTGTATACAAAAAATACTGATATTAAAATAATAATCTTTAACGAACGTTCTAAAGAATCTTTAGGTTGATGTTTTATATAAGCATATAGGTTAAATGCTATAAAAACCCAAAAAGAACTTCGCATAGCATTCAACCACAATATTCCTGTATATTCACCATAAATAGAATTTAGTTTTGTCGTAAAGAGTATCACCAAAAATATACCGACAAACAAAAAATTCAATCTAATATTAATTCTCATTCTCAATAAAATAGAGAGAAGAAATATTGATAAAAAGCCGATTATTTGGGTGCCATAAACCGTCACTGGGGAATTTAAAGCTGTTACAGAAAAAAGGATATAAAAAAATACAATAATCATAAGATAGAAAGCCAGCTTTCTCGAATTTTATCTATATAAAAATCACGACTTTTTTCTTGAGCATTTTTAGAGAAATAATCATATTCATCATTTGACATGTTTAAAAACGTGGTCAGAACAGAAGCCAAATCTTCAATGGACTCACAAGGAACTAACTTTCCGTTTCTATCTTCGATAATCATGTCCGAAGGACCGGCATCGCAATCAAAGCTCGCCACAGGCAGCCCATGGCTAAGCGCTTCAAGAATAACCATCCCAAACCCTTCAAATCGAGAAGATAAGCAAAAAAATGAAGCAGAACGATACTCGACATCAATATTTTTAGTTGCCGGCAAAAAGTGTACCGATGAGTTAAGGTTTAACTCATCAGACAACTTAACTAAGCTTGCGCGGTCTTCTCCATCTCCAACGATTTTTAAAGACCAATCTTGTTTATCAACCAAGCCCCATGCCTTGAGAAGTAAATCGAAGCCTTTTTGGTAAGTTAATCGACCAACGGCCAATATTGTCTTATGCTCTAGAGAGGGGGTTTTATTATAAGTGTCACCTAGAGGAATTTGTTGCAATGGATTAGGAATTGTACAAATTTTTGCCTTCCCAAAAGTATTTTTCTTCCAATAGCCTTCGTCTTTTTTTGTAAGCGTTACAATATGATCGCAGAACAACGCAGCGATATAACGAGAGATTCGCCTTGTAAAAAGGTTAAAGTTGACATAAAAATTAAAATGCTCCCAAGATATATGTTTAACATTCAATCCAACTAAAGAAGGAACGCTGTAAAACGATAACATCGTATCAACATCGATAAAAACATCAAACCCTTCAGATTTAACGATTCTCCGTACAGACTGAATAATAGAAAAATGTCTATTAATACCTTTATCTATCGCTAACGGAAGTATAGGCGCATTTAAAGAAAAATATGGTTCATTAGTTCCATCTAGGCTTATAACCTTTACATCTAGGCCAATATCTATCAAAGAATTAGCAATTAAAGATGCAACTCTCTCAGTACCTCCAGCAGCACTAACTCCGCCTACAAAAAAACAAATCTTTTTTTTCATTCTAATTTACCTAATATAAATTCAGCTATCGAATTTGAATTTTCTCCATGTTTATCTACAATAGAAACATGAGAGGTAAGTTTAGTATTTTCATGCTTCCCTATATTAGTAATAAATTTCTCTAACTCCTCAACATTTGTCACTGTGTAATAATTAGATATAACATCATCGAATTTAAAATATAGTTCTCTACTATACGTATCGCATGAAAACTTATCGATACAAATAGGTCTATTTAACAAAGCATAATCGAAAACTATCGAAGAGTAGTCACTAATTAGAGCAGAAGATGAGCTTAAAAACTTATACAATTTGTCACCAGATATTCGAACATCTGTTGACTTTAAAACCTCAATATTAGAAAGAACTGGAAAATCAGCTAAATTAAGCGTATCGAAAGGGTGAAGCTTAATATATAGTTTTATATCAAATCTGCTAAGTTCCCTATTTAACCTATCAGCTTTCTTGAAATCAAGAAAGGAAACCTTATTTAACTCATTAATACCATCATTAACTCTGTTGTCGTACATGCTTTTCTTAAAAGTAGGCATCCACACTACATAACGTTCCGTTTTATTTTCAACGTTATAAAAAAGCCAATCATTTCTCGGCTGACCTAAACGAACGATGTTATCTCTTTCAACGTTCATTGAACTCGAAAAGAACCTGTCAAAATATTCACTAGAGATCATAAAATAATCATCTTTATATATTTTCTGTTCCGAGCTAACATCAAGCCCAATTTTTTTTATTGGTAGTCCATGCCAAAGGTTGACACTAATTGGGAGCTTCTTAGGATAAAGTTTTCTTGATGCCCAACCATGTGAGTGAATAACTGCCTTACATATAACATTATAATATTCTAACTTTAATTTGCTTGAAATTATCTTACATCTTTTTTCATTTTTAATATCTAATGGTATCTTGCTTTTTTCAGCCCCTTTTTCTACATACCAGACAAATACATAATTGCTATATCTTACATCAGATAATATATATTGATAAAGGGCGTAAGGGTTATCAGATGGAAGTTTCCCGCTGTTAAATAATATTATATTTCTCTTGGGTGCAAGATGTGAAATCATAGATAAAAGTATATGAAAAAAATTCTTCAACTTATCTTTCCCTTAATTTGTAAAATGAGAAAATACGAATTAACATGACAATAAATTCCACAGAAAGTACAGAGCAAACTACGTTTAAAGCATTAAGGTTACCGGTTAAGAACAAGTATATTAACACTACAACATGGATTCCCCCTCCAACCATTACAGATTTATTTGCAACATCTAATCTATCAATTAATGAAAAAGCAGGGTAACCCCAAAATGAACCAACAAAATTAACCATTCCTGCAATTATGAAGATTCTTAATATTGAGTTGGCAGCTAAAAACTCGTGCCCAAATAAAAATAAAATTATGTAGTTAGAATAATAAAGAGCTAATAAACCAACAAAAATAACTAATGAAAGTACTGAAAAAAACATTTTTAAGAATAGTTTTCTGTCTTTCGTTTTAGATAAATGTGGGAATATCGCTTGAGTGATCGGCATCGAACAACTCTGCCCAGCCTGATATATTTTTTCAGAAGATGAGTAATATCCAGCCTGTAGATATCCCGCCTGACTACCAATAATAAATGTGTTGAAGCTAGTGTATAGAGCAACAAATGCTCTAGAAATAAAAAATTCAGAAGCTTCTTTTAATACATTCTCTTTCCAGCCTTTAATATGAAAATGATAACCATTTTTAAAATACCAAAACCATAAGACTGTAGAACTTACACCAAAGCTAATAGAATATAAAAACACAACTAAGCTTTTACTACTATCATCAACAAGCAACATCACAGAAATTAAATAAAAAACCTTGCCAAAAACTGTAGCTAAAGTTAGTATTTTTAACTTCTCAATTCCCTGATAGAACCAATTTAATTGAATTGATTGAAAAAAAACGCCCAGAAGTACATATAAGTATACATCTAGATCGACTTCAATAACATTAGTAAATAAACATAGAACTGCTAAAGCAAACCCACATAGTAAGTATATAAAAAGCTTTGCCAAAATAACATTTGACACGTACATGGATATATAATTTTTATCTGACTGTCGCTTCGCAATTTTATAAGGGGATACAATATTAAAACCATAATCAGTAAAGATTAGAAATATTGCCATTATCGAAAAGATTAAAGCTAACTCGCCAAAACCTTCAGGCCCAAATGTCCTTGTAAGAAAAGGAAGAACTAACAAAGGCGATAAATAGTTTGCCAACTGAACGAATACTAACGCAATCGTATTTGAATAGACCCTAGACTTCATTTAGCAAAAACTCGTTGTATTTTTCTCTACTGGACTCAATTTGATAAAACCCACTTAACTTTTTTGCACTTTCACTGTATTCCCTTAAATTATCAATAAACAATGCTAAGTTTTTAGAGCCATCAGTTATATTATTTTCAGTTAATATACCATTAGATGTTATTAGCTCTGGACATCCACCAACATTGCTAAGAAGCAGTGGAATACCTGCAGCTCCAGCCTCTAAGACGCTCATAGGCAAACCTTCACTATCAGATAATAGTATTAGACCATCAAAAAGTTCAAAATCAGAAAAACCACTAATTGCCCCATGAAAGATAATGTTCTTACAAGCGCATTTTTTCAGGGAGTCATACTGCGGACCATCACCAACAATGTGATACATGACATTGTCTACATTATTTTTCTTAATACAATCAATAAGTAGATCCACTCTTTTAGGATAAGCTAGCCTTGCTAAGAAAAGAAGGTTGACTTTATTTTTGTCAATACCATATTTATTGATAGTATTCTTAACTATTGGTTTTGGTACTTTATTAGGAATACAAACCATAGTATTACTACTTATTCCAATTTTATTCAAAGCAAGCTGATAGTCATTATTTGAAACACAAATGATATTTCCGGTCAATTTTGACATTAGCCTTTCTATCAATGTGAATAATACTTTAAATGCACCTCCATTGTATAAACACGACCATCCATGAGATATATAGACAACCTTTTTCCTTGATAAATAAGCAGCTAAGCGCCCATAAAGACCAGCATTTGCAGAACTAGTAATAATAATATCTGGGGATGTTTCTCTTATAACCTTTCTTATTTTCAATATTGAGGAAATCATACTGTATGAATTGATTTCTTTTATTAAAAATCGGTCATCAAAGCAGCTTTGTTCACACAACCAACCATTTTCAGACGTCAACAAAAGGTGAGAATGCTCCGGGTAAAGCTCCGCTAAGTTCTTTACCCAAGTTTGAGCCCCCCCGACTTCAGACTTTGTAATGATATGTAGAAACTTCATAATTCATCAATCAACGCAAATTAGCTTCTCAAATTAATCAATGTATTATTTATTAAAGTGCTAGATGTTCCCTTGGTGTAAGGAAAATAAATTACTTTACATCCTACTCTATCTAACTCTTCTTCATGTTCTTTCCATTTTTCTGTTTCATACCAATCATCACCAACAAATAGGTAACTAGCATGATTTTTTTTCGCAGCCGCAGCCTTATCCATATTATTCTGCGGAATTGCCACATCAACATACTTACACGCTCGAACAACTTCGATTCGTTCATGAAATGGAATTACAGGCTGCTTACCTTTATACGCAACCAATTCATCGACTGTTACACCAACAATTAACTTGTCACACATTGATTTCGCATTTCTCAAAATATTAACATGACCCACATGAAATAAGTCATATACACCACTCGTATAGCCAATAATCATTTACTGCAGTACCTTTAAATTTTCTTTAAACCAAAGTTCATAAGAACTTAAATTGTTTTCATTTTCAAATATCTTTGTTAAATCAACTGGAAAACCTACTTTCTTTTCGTAAGCAAACTCTCTTCCCATGTAAGAACTTAAAACTTCCCTGAGTGGTACTTTACCTAACTCATTCCCCATAAGATTTTCAGGAGAAATTTTTACAGCTTTTACAAACGTATGCATATTGGCAATCGGCTCTCTTCCTTCAACCCCGGCAGCCATTAGAGAAAAGTCTAATCTTCTAAAAAGAACTGGCATGTGGTAACGGATAAAGAACCAGCGAACCATTTCAAAAACACTATTCAGCTCAAGTTCTTCAAATAAAGCCTCAAACTTGTTGTATAGTTTGCTATTTTTTTGTGGAGGGATATAACAATATTTATTTAAAAACTCATCTAAATCAAACTTCTCTTGATTTTGCGCCCATTTAAATATGCGGTCATAACCTGCAAAAAACTCGTCGGCACCCTCTCCCGATAGTAGAACCTTAATTCCATCATTCGCAGCTTTCTTTGATATAAGGTATAACAATACCTCATTGGGAACCGACATTGGTTCACCTCTCAATTCAATGAGGTAATCAAAAGCCGCCTTGTATTCATCTGGTGTGCAAGTTATAGTTTTAATTTTTTTTGTTTTTTCTTTTTTAATATATTCTATATCTTCATCACCCTCAAAACCAATACTATAAAAGTTTTGAAATTTTGTTTCTCCTAATTTTCTAAGTATGTTGCTATCGACACCTCTGCTTAAAAGAAGCGCAACGGGAACATCAGAAATTAATCTAGTTTCTAGTCCCTTTAGTAAAGAAGATTTAATTTCTTCAATAGAAATATGCTCGTATTCTTTTTCAATATAATCTAGACAATCAAAATACTTTCCATTTATATAGCAACTACCAGGTTCAACCGAATAAATGTCATTAAAATAAGACCCTGAAAATATTGGTGCTCTCGTAGCATAGTACTCTTCAATAGAGTCCTCATTGACATCGGAGCCAAATAAATCTTTCAGCAAAGCGGGCTCAGAACAAAACGAAATGCTATCATTATCACGATAGAAAAATAAAGGCTTTACTCCAAATGGGTCTCTTACTGCATGTTTGAGTTCACCAAATTTATCTATATATACAAAGGCAAAAAAACCGTCAAGTTCATTAAGTTCAAGCTTATTACTTACAATCAACTCTCTTAATAACTTGGTATCACTAGTGAATTTCTTTTTGAAGTGTTTAATTCCAAGCTCTTTAAAATTAAGAATTTCTCCATTAAAGACTAGCATACCACCTAACCGATCATACATAGGCTGGTTAGTGCCTGTTTCAGGGTCAATTATAGACAAACGAGCGTGGTATGCTTTCCACCCGCCGTGTTCTAGTAATCCAGAAGAACAGTCAGGACCTCTAAACCTTAATTTATTTTCAATATGACTTTCGTCAGCTTTCCCAACAGAAATATTGTTAGTAATAAAAAAACCACACATAAAATTAAACTCAACACTTATAAATATATTGATAAAGTTGAAACAAACACTTCAACACTAAATATCGCTTTTATTCTTTCCCTTTATAGACAAGAAAGAGAACAGGACAAACAATACTCCCAGTAAAAGTCCAACAAAGCTGAATACAATACAAATTAGTGCTCGTTTGGGACTATCCTTTACCTCTGGCACCACTGCAGGGTCAACAACCTTAAAAACAAACTCGTCTTGTACCTCAGCTAACATTAAACTTTTGGTCTGCTCTTCTATTAATTTGTAGAACGTACTTTGCATGTCAGCTACAGCTGTTTTTTGTAGCTGATTGTTTAAGTAAGTTAGGTTTTGAGAAGTTTCAGCAATCGTACGCTCACGCATTACCTTATTTATATCTTTAACCAGCCAATTGACCCATTGCTGTGCAACATAAGGCGAATAATGTTTTACTGATATTGTATATAAGCCGCTGTCCTTATCTTGGTTAACATTTAGAATTTCTTTTCTAAATACCTCAAATGCCTCTTGTGAAGTTGGTTTTGCGCCCCTTAACCCATCAGGCTTTCGTAACCACTTACCAGTACTTGAGTCATAAAGGTCATCATCAAGAATGAGTTTATTGTTCACCAAATCCCAATCTTTTGCTGCCATCACAGGGATGAGCAAATCGTGCTTACTGATAAATGTTTCAATAAACTGACGAGATTTCATTACTTGCACTGCTAAATCAGTTTGAGAAGTATCACTTCCACCAAGGTTTACCCCCGCTAATGCAGCCAAACCACCAAGTTGGCCAGCCATCTTTGACAAACCACCACCATTCGAGCTTTCAGCTGGTGCTAATAGTGCATCTGCTTTATAGATATTTGGAAGATTCAATGCGTAAAGAACCGAACCAACAGCAAATAAAAATGTTGTTACGATTATGATCCACTTGCCTTTCCATAAGGCTTTTAAAAATTCGCGTAGGTCGATTTCGTCACCTATTAGTTGCTGGGGATGTGGTGGGTAAGGTAAGTAATGTTGTGGATGTTCTTTGTGTGGTTCCATTGTTCTTTGATCCTAAGCCCTGGAGTTCGATTTATTGAATCCAGAGATTGGTGAAATTTGATAGAGCGATTTTTCTTTTCAAAATTAAGTCCCGTGGTGACTAGATTCTCAATCTTGCTTTGATTCACTACGACTAGTTACATCAATGTAAAACCAAAAGATTGCACCAAATAGTCTTTACCGTGGGAGATTGTGAGCGTTCATATAGCAGAGCTTGAGTGAACTCAACTGTCACATAAGCTCTGCTATTATTGAATTTACAATTCTCGTCAAGCTATCTCTATTAACTTGTCGTGTTATTTCAACGCATTAATCGCAACACCAGTTTGATACAAGATTTGCGTTGCTGCAGTCCATGTGCTTAATGCATCACGATAATCGGTATCAATTGGCACAACGATAGTATCGCCAGCTTTTAATCCCTCTTGATTATTCCCAAACCAATAACCAGAAGAAGGCTTGTAAACAGACCCGTCTGCACGCACAACAAAAATACGATCTTCGTCTGCTTGCTTTTTAGCACCACCCGCTTTGTTTAGGTAATCGTCCACATCGAGTTTGTTGTCTAACAAGTAAGTAATTGGAACCTGAACTTCGCCCATGATTGATACCGTATTTCGGAAGGTAGGAACAAAGAGGAAGTCTCCATCCTCGAGCATAAAGTCTGCTGAACGTTCGCCATCAAGAATACGGTTGAGCTGTACGACCATACGACCCAGAGCCTTACTTTTGCTTGCTTCTTCAACAAAAGTTAGGGTTTTCTGAGGGTCGGTAATTACTGAGCCAATATTGCTGTCAGCCCTGAATGTTTTCTTCGCAGTTTCTGCACGCATATCTGCCGCATATTGGTTCAGTAGCTTTTGCTCTTGTAGACGTAAAGCTTCACGAGTAAATATTGCACCTTGAGGGTGTGCAAATTCGGTCAATCCTCCTGCACGCTCCAAAAGCTCACTCAATGTCTCCCCCTGACGGGTCGTGTAAGTTCCTGGGAAGCGAACTTCACCTTGTAAAGTGACTGTGCTTTGTAGCTTCACATTTGGCTTTTCGAGGATGTTCAAACGATCTCGACCTACGATAATTGCATCGTCTGAAGCATTGCCTTGGATTGCTTTACGCAAATCAATACGTTCAACATCAATGTATGCACGTTCATCTGCACTGTTAATCGCGGTTCGTGCTAGTTCTGCATTGATTGTGAATGCGTTGTAAGTCAAACCACCAGCAGCTTCAATCAGCGTTGATACCGTCATTCTTGGTGTAATTGGGTACCGACCTGGGTGCTTCACTTCACCAAATACTTCAGCAATTTGAGGGGCTAAACCTAAACGAGACTGTTGTTGGAGCTGCAGCAATACGGGTGCAAGTAAAGTGCGACGAGTATTCTGCTTCAGCTTTTCAAAGTCTTCCTCTGTAATCTCTTTACCGCGGAAAATGATTTTTCTTTCTTCTTTTTCTTGCTGGTTCCAGCCAACATGATTCTGTTGGTTATTAAAATTAGTTTGTTGCTGATTATTGCTAGTCATCGCATTGTTGCCTGCGATTACCGAACCTGCTGGGTTATTAACCATTGCAACCGACGAGCTCATCTGTTGCTGTTCTTTCTGTTGCTCCATCTCCGCTTGTTTTTGGGCTTGCTCGAGTGTTTTCGCTTTTGTAATTTCTTCATCGTTAGCGAGTGTATCTAAATCTTCGTTATTGAAACGGTTGAAGACTAGAACTCGGTCACGAGAACGCAGAGACATATTGTCTTTGCTGTTAGGAGATAAAATCGCATTCGCGAGATTGATCTGAAATACTTCGATATCACGTTGAGTATTTACTTCTCGAACAACAACGGCGTAGTTAACATCAGCAGTCGCATTGAATGCGGAGTCAACAGATTTAAACAAATCAGCGATACGTAGATTTTGATGCCACTCTACATACCCAGGGTGTCTGACATCCCCTTCAATTTGAACATATCGAGTAAGCTCTTCGCTTTTTTTCAAGACTTTAATAGCATCGCCATTTTTTACTTTGCTTTGCTTATCTTGACTCTTACTAAAATCGAGAGTGACCGCTTCACGAGTCCCATGCGTTGCATAACGTTTGATTTCTAACTGTTCTTTATACGCATTGGCAGTAAAACCACCTGCTATTTGAATAAGTTGTTGGTAAGTTTCACCCGGCTTAACCTCGTAGATTGCAGGACGGTTAATCTCGCCTTCTATAGACACAGTCTCTTTAACAGAGCCGATTAAAACAACATCATCTGGAAGTAAGCGCACATCATCACTCGCATCACCTTTTAGTAACAGATCATACATGTCCAACTTACGAATAATTTCTCCGTCACGCTTAAGTTGAATATCTCGTAGTGCCCCACTTTCACCAAAGCCACCGCTATAGTAGATAGCCTGTGATATTGTTGTTAATGCGCTAACCGTGTACGCTCCTGGCTTATATGCGTCACCCATGACAAATACTTGCATAGTACGTAGTTCACCTAATGAGATATCACTACGAACACCTATCATTTGCTCTTTTACACGTTGCGTTAGAGAGTCTCTAACATCGGAAAAGTGCATACCTGCAACATTTATCGGACCAAGAGAAGGAAAGTTGATTGTTCCTGCGCGATTTACACGTAAGCGATGTGTTTCGTTCTCCTTACCAAACAACTGCACAATGATTTCATCACCAGCACCCACAGTGTAATTCGCTGGAACTGGAACATCACTGATCGGAGCAAAGGTACTTGGAGATCCGGCAAAGAGTTCAAGGCCAAAGCGTCGTAATTCATCATCCTCTTTCTTGGCATCCCATATTTTTTCTAGTTCAGTAGAACTAGCCCCACTTAGTTGAAGCCGAGGTTGTATGACTTGCGGATTTGAGTATGACGTAGACTGAGAGGATGAACCTGAAGGAATACTAAAGCCATACTTACTCGCCAGTGCTTGCTGCTGGTCTGCCGGTAAGTTCTGAAACATCTTTATTTGTTCTGGAGTAGGTGTTTGCGCAGTCGAATAAGACGCAAACATGCTTGCCAAGACACAAACGGCAATGGAGAGATATCCTTTAAACATGATATGCCACTATAATAATTGAATAAAAGGCCCTAGCGCTCAAATTTGAGTTCTAGGTATTTAAATTAGAATCTATGTTGGAAACCCAGTGTAATCGAGTTAAGGCGAACTTGGTCTTCTGAAACGTTATCAACGAACTCAAACACAACTGCGCTTTGCTTGTTCAAAGCGTAATGCATACCTAACCCAAAACTGAATCCTTGTTCTTTGTAAGAGCCTACATTTTTCAGGTCAAGTTGAACGCTCGAGTACCCTGCTAAACCGTAAAGTGCAACTCGCTCTGAAACAGGCATGTTTAGCTTCAAGAAACCACTCATCGCACTATCAACGGCAAGTCCACTATCACGTTGAACTGATGTTCCATAGCGTCCTTCTAAACCAATATAATCGTTAAAGAAGTACCCCGCTTGTGCACTTAGAAGAAAAGGGCTTCCCTCTTTCACGGACTCAGAAAGTGAGCTTTTCAATTCGGCATTTGAGTAACTTACTAAAGCACCTGCGTAAAAATCTGCAGATGCTGAAAAAGAACTCAGGCTTAAGCCCAGTACACTAAGTATTCCTAAACAATGCTGTTTTCTTATCACGTAAAAGTTCCTAGTACTGGTAATAATGAGTGCTACGGACTTCAACATACACCTCGAAGACTCATTAATTATTGATTTTTTGGCACGCTACCGCCCGGCGGCGTTGAGCGTTAGCCACTGTATCGCTTTCTCTACATTAAAACGCCCAGCTCCCTCCAAACACTTTAGTTATACTGAGATAAGCAGGCCGCCAAATTATGCACGCTTGATGTTTTATCAGCAAGTAAGGGAATAAGATAACCGCGCTATGTCACGTTGGTGTTAGAAATGAGATCGAAAGCCATAGCAAAATAAGAAACTATTTACATGCTAAGGTTTTTTTATCTAAAATGTACTTTGGAGCATTTTTTATGCTACCAAACATCGATGTTTTTATACCGGATATACAAGGATTAATAATGAAGAATACAGCTCTAGCTATTCTTATGGCTCTAAGCGCGTCAACTGCATTTGCAGCAGAAGAAGCAGGTTCAGCAGGAGCAGCTTCTGCATCTGCAACAGGCACAACAGCTGTAGCAGTAGGTGCAGCAGCAGCAGTAACTGTAGTAGCAGTTGCAGCGTCAGATAGCGATTCAACATCTACTTCTACTTCTACTTCTACTTCTACTTCGACTAACTAATTTCGTTTTGTAGATAGAAGATAATCGCCCTGAATGATTCAGGGCGATTTTATTTTCAAGAGGGATCAATGAACATCTTCAGAACGTCCAAATGGACACAACCACTCCTCACTCTTCCGCTACTAGGTTTACTCTTTGGCTGCACACAGAAATTCAATGATGTTTCAGCAACCGTCCAAGAAGCCTACGGTAACTACATTGATATCGAGATGACACCAGAAGAAATCAATGCTATTCCATATGCCAGTGCCTATTTGAAACTTGGAAATCAAAAACAGGTGTTTGTTGTTTTAGCTTTTGCGGAACAAAACCAACTCAGCGGCAAAAAACAACTGAAATGGGTAAGCGCCGATAAAGCGATGATCGTTACAGAGAATGGGCACATCGTCAAAACGATTGGTCTACAGAGTGGGGACTTAGCAGGTGTTTACGGTGACGTTCCAGATTTTTCTTTAGACTCAACCTCTGTCAACTACACACTTTCATACGATTGGGCAACACAATACCGTTATGGCTTTCCTGCAAATATAACGCGTTCTTACTCAGGCCAAGAAACGTTAACAACACCTATTTCTAGCACTATGACCAACGTATATAAAGAAGTTGTTGAGTTTAGCAGCCTTTCTCAATCGGTCGAAAACTACTATTGGGTCAATGAACAGGGTCAGGTCGTTAAAACCTTACAACACCTAGGGCCAAATATGATTCCGGTTGAGTTAACCATTTTGAAGGGATATAGCAAATCATGAGCAAGCAACTACTCACATTATTCGTTTTGGTCATGCCGCTTTTGAGCATGCCTAGCTTCGCTCAAACAGAAACCTCTGCTATGCAACCATTAAATGTTGAATTGCTAGAAGCAGGCAAACGGCTACAATTTCAAGGGCCGGCTCGTTTAGAAAATGTGTTAGCACTTGCTAGGGAGCAAAGCGTCTCTCTGCAATATTCTCTTGGTACCACTTTGTTTGATAAATCGGAACACGCCGAGAAAACCTCTACCGCTTTAAAGAGCTCGGTGCTCAATCAAATGATTCAACACAATTTGGTCGCACATCCATTCTACAAGTTCATTCAGAAGCAAAGCTTTGCACCACGCTTACTGTCTGCGATCGATGTTGATAAAATTCGACTAAATAAATTCGACAATCCGCTTTTGCGCGGCAATTACCTGCTCGCAAGCCCTCTACGCGAAGAAAAAGTGTATTACCTGGGAAACCTAAATAGCGTGTATTCCATTAAGGAGCAAGCAGGCATCCCTTTGCAGAGACAGTTAGAGAATTTGAAAAGTAACATTGGTACGTTATCAACACCGCCAGTGTTGATCTACCCAGATGGTCACGTAGTTAAGCCGCATCACGGAGCTTGGTTAACAACACAATATTACTTACCACCTCTGACATTGGTATATATTCCGTTTGGTGGACTTGAATACTCCGAAATGGACCAAGACATTGTCCGCCTACTCACTCAACTGATACCAAATTCCACAAAGAGACCGCAATGATGCCAATTAGAAAAAGCTTAACCCTTTCTTTAATGGGTCCAGCATTGGTTTGGGCTCAAGAAATACCCTTTGAGGCTCCCACTTTACAGCCTTCTCAGTCTGACTTTGGTGGTGTTGGCTTAATGCAGATGCCAACCGGACGTATGGCCCCTGAAGGGGAATTCAACTTTTCTGTCACTGGAAGTGATGAATACCTTTTTTATAATGCAACATTACAAGTTATGCCTTGGTTGGAGACGACTATTCGTTATACGAGAGTAGCCTCAATACCCTACGACCCAACTTTTCCTAATGTTGATAATGAGTACACCGATAAAGGTATAGACTTCAAAGTTCGATTGCTAAAAGAGTCTCAGTATATTCCTGAGCTCTCTCTCGGTGTCCGAGACTTTGCTGGTACTGGTCTTTTTGATGCTGAGTTTCTGGCGGCGACAAAACGATATTCTAATTCGAAATTAGGTACTTTTGATTTTACTTTAGGTATGGGCTGGGGCTACCTAGGCACTAGAGATACGGTCACAAACCCTTTTTGTAAAGCATCAGACAAATTCTGCGATAGACCTTCAGAATTTCTATCTACAGGCGGAACAACTAACTTCGATAGAGCCTTTAAAGGCCCTGCTGCCCTTTTTGGTGGTATTGAATATCAAACTCTTCATAAACCTCTTCGCTTCAAGCTTGAATACGACGGTAACGATTACAGCACAGACTACCCTGTAATTCAGGCTGGTGTAGATATGTCTCCCCACACGCCATGGAACTTTGGTGTGCTTTACCGTTTAGGAATGGCCGATTTTCGTTTAAGTTATGAACGCGGCGACACGTTGGTCGCGGGCTTAACGCTAAACACTAATTTCAATGACATGCCATCATTCTGGCGAGACACGCCAACACCAGAAATCGAAGATAACCAACCTGAAGAATTGTCTGATATTGATTGGAAACGTGTAACAGAAGATTTAGATAAAATTGCTGGTTACCAAAACACGCGTATTTATGTTGATGATAAAACAGTAACTGTCGTTGGTGAGCAGAAGAAATATCGTGATCGTAACGAGGCACACGAAAAAGCGGCGGCTGTACTTCATAATGAAATGCCTGACGATATTGATACCTATGCGATCAATGAACGTAGCCGAGGCTTAGTCGGCGAACAAACGATTATTTCCAAAGAGAAATATCGCGACTTTGCCCAAGTTAATTACATCAATCCGAAAATAGAAGATGCAACCTCAAGGGCTACTACTAAGCCAATGGGAGAATCTGTCTACGATGGTTTTGAACGTTTTGATTGGGGCTTTGCACCTAAACTAGTTCAAACTCTCGGAAACGCTGAAGATTTCTATCTCTTTAGTGTAGGGCTAAGCGGTAATGCCTCATATTGGCTGACGGACAACCTTGAAATTGGCGGTTCGTTATACTGGGATTGGTATAACAACTACGATAAGTTTATTTATGTCACTCCACCTGATGGCACTACTGTTCCTCGTGTTCGCACCATGTTCCGCGCTTACCAAAATGAACATGCTGTAACCATGTCAAACTTACAATTGACTTGGTTCCAAGAGTATTCCGATACGATGGATCAGCAATTCTACGCGGGCTATCTGGAGAGTATGTTTGCTGGAGTCGGTACCGAGTTTCTTTACCGTCCACAAGGAGCTAACTGGGCGATTGGCGCTGACGTCAACGTAATTTCTCAACGTGATCCACAAAGTTACTTCGGTGTTTACGATGAGAAATGGCAAAACGTGCCAGAATATGGACGTCCGTTCCAAGTTATTGATAAAGGCTTCACTGGTTTTGTATCTGGTTACTACTACCCTCAATGGGAATTCCTACAAGATTTGATGATCCAAGTCGATGTTGGTCAGTTCCTAGCTGGTGATGTTGGTACACAAATCAATGTTTCTAAGCAGTTCAAGAGTGGCGTAATTGCTGGTGCCTTTGCGTCATTTACAGACTTGTCTGCGGATGAATTTGGTGAAGGTAGCTTTACCAAAGGTTTCTACTTGTCGATCCCATTTGACATCATGACCGTTAAGCCAAGCAACAATCGTGCGAACTTTAGTTGGCAGCCTCTTACTCGTGACGGAGGACAGAAACTCGGACGTAAATACAGCTTGATTGAGTTGACCGACGAGCGAAATCCTTGGTATCAAAGGCCTAACCGTTCGGATGTGGAATAATAAAGTAATCAAGGGAGCTGCGGCTCCCTTTTTCATATCTAGATACTGAGTCATAGAAGACTAAAACCTATCTTCCTGCTTCCAATAGCGCTACTTTTCGTTTCTTGCTAGAATTCCAGAGAAAATTTTAATCTATGGTGGAAGTTCTATGATCATCGTAACTGGTGGCGCTGGCATGATCGGCAGCAACATTGTTAAAGCACTAAACGAAGCTGGTATTAACGATATCCTGGTTGTCGACAACCTAAAAAATGGAAAAAAATTTAAGAACTTAGTTGATCTGGACATCACAGATTACATGGATCGTGACGACTTTCTGACCCAAATTATGGCGGGCGATGATTTTGGTCCGATTGAGGCAATTTTCCACGAAGGTGCTTGCTCTGCAACGACTGAGTGGGATGGTAAGTACATGATGCTAAACAACTACGAGTACTCTAAAGAGCTGCTTCATTACTGTTTAGATCGCGAGATTCCATTCCTATACGCTTCTTCAGCAGCCACTTACGGCGATACAGATACTTTCGTTGAAGAACGCGAATACGAAGGCGCACTGAATGTATACGGTTACTCGAAACAGCAGTTTGATAACTACGTTCGTCGCCTATGGCAAGACGCTGAAGAACATGGTGATACCCTTTCTCAAATCACCGGCTTCCGCTACTTCAACGTATATGGCCCACGTGAAGACCACAAAGGTAGCATGGCATCAGTTGCGTTCCACCTAAACAACCAACTTAACGCAGGTGAAAATCCTAAATTGTTCGCGGGCAGCGAATCATTCAAACGCGACTTTGTTTACGTTGGTGATGTCTGTAAAGTAAACCTGTGGTTCTTAGAAAACGGCGTATCAGGCATTTTTAACTGTGGTACTGGCCGTGCTGAATCTTTTGAAGAGGTAGCAAAAGCAGTTATCAAGCATCATGGCAAAGGCCAAATTGAAACCATCCCATTCCCTGAGCACCTAAAAGGCGCTTACCAAGAATTCACACAAGCGGATCTGACCAAACTGCGCACCGCAGGCTGTGATGTTGAATTCAAGACAGTTGCAGAAGGCGTTGCCGAATACTTGACTATCCAAAACAGTTAAGCACCACAAGGTGGTAGAACCATAACCTGCCACCTTTACTCAAATGCAATAGCCTGTATCATTCCTAACTATCTTTTTTCTCATTTAAACCACTTCGCCCGTACACGAATAGGTAACTAGACACGCCATGACCATAAAACGTGATGACTTCGACCCTAAAGCATATAACCCTGAGTTTAAGCGCCACTTTCTGTCGCCTAAGTACTGGGGCACGTGGTTAGGTGTTATCTTATTTTTACCTTTATCATTAATGCCACTGGGTTTACAAAAGTGGTTGGCGAAAACCATAGCCAAAAAACTGTCGAAATCCCACAAGGGGCCAGCTCACCGAGCGAGGGTTAACTTTGAGCTGTGTTTTCCGGAAAAGTCGTTCCAAGAACGTGAAGCTTTGATAGAAAAAACACTCTACACAGCAGCCATGTTCTTTTTTCGCTTCGGGTTACTAAGTTTACGCTCACCAAAATGGCTTCAGAACCGTTGCCAAATTCGCGGCCTAGACATTTTACGACAGCACATTGATAACAACGAAAATGTGATTTTAATGGTTCCCCACTCTTGGGCAATTGATGTGCCTGCTATCTTGCTCGCGTCAATGGGAATGCCAGTTTCTGCAATGGCGAAGAAACAAAAGAATGATGTTGCTGACTGGCTAATGCACAAGCAAAGAGTCCAATACGGTGGCCGTGTTTATGAACGCTCAGGTGGCATTAAGCCTTTCCTGAAATCCATTCGAGATGGCTATGTAGGGTATTACCTACCCGATCAAGATCACGGCCCAGAGCATAGTGTGTTTGTGGATTTTTTTGCAACACGTAAAGCAACGCTACCTGGTTTAGGCAAAATTGCGAAACTATCACGCTCAAAAGTACTGCCTCTATTTGCGTCGATGAACACTGAAGATGGTACGTTTGATATTGAGATTTTACCAGCGTTTGAGCTGGATAAAGGCGAAGAGCAAGACGCTCGTACCTGTAATGAAGCCATTGAATATTTTGTCGGTGATAAACCCGAACAATATATGTGGGTACTACAGTTGCTGCACTCTCAAGAAGACGGCAATAACTATTACAATTTGTTTAAACCAAGATATCACAGCGACTGGAAAGTGCAGTGAAAGTATTTGTCGTAAGCTTGGCTCGATCGCTAGATCGCCGAGAACGTATTGAAGAAAAGTTAAAACAACAAGGCATTACGTTTGAATTTTTTGATGCAATAGATGGCTCTGTTGACCGTTTTCTTCATTCAGAAAAAAGTCGTCCTACCATTACTCTACGCCGCAAAGGGTATCAATTAAAAACCAGTGAAGTCGCCTGTTTTGCAAGCCATTACGAGTTGTGGGTTCGCTGTGTTGAGCTTGATGAACCGATCGTCATCTTAGAAGACAACGTCGACCCCGTCGAAGGGCTGAAGCAAGTACTCGAACATACCCTTCCATTGACTTCTAATTATGACTACATCAAGTTGTCTGCCACTCAGAAGCGTGTATTCACCCCAATCGTACCTATTGATGATAATCATATGCTAGGGGGATACTCAGCAGGCACTTGTGGTACCACCGCTTATATCGTCACACCTAAAGCAGCCTCAAAGTTTGTTATGCATGCTCAAGAGTTTATTGAACCAGTCGATGACTACATGGAAAAACCATGGAGACATGGTGTTCAAGTTTACAGCGTGTCTCCAGATCTCTTTACTAGAGCAGAGATTGCTTCGACGATTGGTGGTAAAAGAAAAGATAAATCCAAAATGACTCTTGCGAATAAAATATACGCTGAACTTTTTAGAACTTATGAGTCAATTTTGAAATTCCTATACTGGAAAAACAAAGCATGAAGATTTTAGTCATTGGCCCTGCATGGGTCGGCGATATGGTAATGTCGCAATCGTTATATATCGTATTAAAGCAACGCCATCCAGATAGCCAAATTGACGTTATCGCTCCAGGATGGTGTAAACCGATTCTTGAGCGTATGCCAGAAATCCATCAAGCGATTGAAATGCCTATCGGTCATGGTGAGTTTAACTTATTAGGCCGCAGGGAAATTGGCAAATCATTACGTGAAAAGCAATATGACCACGCCTATATCTTGCCTAAATCAGCGAAATCAGCACTGATCCCATGGTTTGCCAACATTCCTCTTCGTACTGGCTGGAAGGGAGAAATGCGCTATGGTTTATTGAATGACTTACGCCCTAACATGAAGTCTTTTCAGTATATGGTAGAGCGTTATGTAGCGTTAGCTTATCCAAAAGCAGAAATGGTGGATTCTAACTCTCTTGGCGGGCTTGAAACCTTACCTCGCCCTCGCCTTGCAATCAACGCGGCAGAGCAACAAGCCACGATCAAAAAGTTCAACTTAGCCCAAGACCAACCAATTATCGGACTGTGCCCAGGAGCAGAGTTTGGTCCCGCAAAAAAATGGCCCGAAACACACTACGCTGAAGTTGCGACACAAATGGCTCGATCTGGGCATCAAATCTGGTTGTTTGGTTCTCAAAAAGACTTAGAGACTTGTAACAATATTCGCGCACTTGTTCCGACGCAATTCCATGAGCACATTCATGTTCTGGCAGGCCAAACCAGCTTAATTGAAGCAGTCGACTTACTTGCTGCATGTAAGACTGTTGTCGCGAATGACTCAGGCTTAATGCATGTGGCAGCTGCGGTTGGTTGTAATGTTGTTGCCGTGTATGGCTCAACTTCACCGAAGTACACCCCCCCACTCGCAGAAAAAGTGGAGATTGTTCATACCGATATTGATTGTCGCCCTTGTTTCCAGCGTGAATGTCAATACAAACACCTTAAGTGTTTGACAGAACTTTCGCCTAAGCAAGTGCTAGATAGTATCCAAAAACTTGACGCCATTACGATAAGCTCATGTTAGTTCGTATTGTTTATACCTTACTACTCGCCCTAGCGTCACCGCTGCTTTTATTTGGTTTGTACAAGAGCAAACCAAATAAGCCTAAGTTCGGCTCTCGTTGGAAAGAGCACTTTGGCATAACCCCCAAGCTAAAAAGCAACGACAAACCTATTTGGATACATGCCGTATCTGTTGGTGAAAGTATAGCAGCAACACCTTTAATCAAAGCCCTTAAGGAACAAAACCCCGAACAATCTATTCTAGTTACAACAACAACAAGTACCGGAGCTGAACAGATTGCTAAGTTGGGTGATTTAATTGAACACCGCTATATGCCAATTGACTTTGGGTTCGCTATCAAAGGTTTTCTTAAAGCAGTGCAACCAAAACAGATGTTGATCATTGAGACTGAGTTGTGGCCAAACACGCTTCACAATGTTCACAAAGCGGGTATCCCTATAACTGTCGTGAATGCGCGCCTATCTGAAAAATCGTGTCAGAACTACGCCAAAATACAGCGGCTTTTTAACCAGCTTCATCCATGCCTAACTCAAGTACTCTGCCAAACGGATTCAGATGCAGAGCGCTTCGAACGCTTAGGCGTTGAGAAAAAGAAACTATCCGTTACTGGCTCGATTAAGTTCGATATTCAAATATCAGAGCAAGTGAAACAGCAAGGACAGCAGCTTCGAGCCCAACTTGGAAACGATCGTCCGATTTGGATTGCAGCTAGCACCCACAAAGGCGAGGACGAACAGGTATTAGATGCACATAGACAAGTTTTAAAATCTCATCCAAATGCTTTACTCGTTTTGGTTCCTCGCCATCCAGAACGATTTGATGATGTATTCACGCTTTGCCAACAGCAAGGCTTTAACACTGTGCGTCGCACTTCAACGCATGCAGTAGAGACGAATACTCAAGTATATCTCGGCGATACTATGGGTGAGATGCTAACGTTGATGGGCGCAGCGGACATCTGCTTTATGGGTGGAAGCCTAATTGGAGATAAGGTTGGTGGGCACAATGTGCTAGAGCCTGCCATGTTAGAAAAAGTCATAATCACTGGCCCTAGCTATTTCAACTTTAAGGAGATTGTATCTGACTTATTGGATATAGATGGGATATTACTAGCCAGTGATACAACCGACTTGGCTAAGCATCTAACATCCCTTCTTTCACAACCATCCTTAAGTGAACTCTATGAGATAAAGGCCTGTCACTATGCAAAAAGAAACCAAGGTGCTTTAAAAAGAACTACCGATAAACTATGAATCCGAACTTTAAAAGCCAAAATTGAATTTTTGGCTTTTAAAAATTAGAAATAACTACTACTTTCGTTCACTACGAAGCGAAGTTAGGGTCTCATTGATTAGGGTGCTAGAGGTTCCTTCAGTGTAAGGGAAATAAATAACCTTACAACCTACAGCAGCTAAATCTTTCTCGTGTTCCTGCCATTTAGAAGTTTCATACCAATCATCTCCTACGAATAGATAACTCGCATGATTCTTTCTCGCTGCAGAGGCTTTATCCATATCTTTTTGAGGTATAGCTACATCAACATACTTGCAAGAACGTACAACCTCTATCCGATCATGGTATGGTATTACTGGTTGCTTACCTTTATATGCGACCAACTCATCAATCGTAACTCCTACCACTAACTTGTCGCACATGGCTTTTGCGTTACGTAATAAATTCACGTGGCCAACATGAAATAGATCATATACGCCACTTGTATAACCGATAATCATTTCATCAATACCTTTAAATTTTCTTCAAACCACAATTCATAAGAAGATAATAAGTTCGGGTTGTCAAAAACCTTTGTAAGATCAACAGGAAAGCCAACTTTTCTCTCATACGCAAAGCTTTTTCCTTTAAGTGGAGCAATTAACTCACGTAGAGGTAGCTTCCCCAGTGAACCATTCATTAGTCTACCAGCACTGAATTTGATTGCGGCTTCGAATACATGATAATTGGCAATAGGATCTCGCCCTTCAATTCCAGCAGCCATTAAAGCAAAATCTAACCGCCTAAACAAAACTGGCATATGATACTTAATAAAAAAGTATCGTACTTTTTCAAAAGGAGTTAAATGCTCCAATCTGGCAAATAATTCAGAGAACTCTCGATAAGTCGTAGTGTCTTGTCTTGGGACCTTATAGCAGTAAAACTCTAAAAATGTATCGAGTGAAAAACTCTCACATTCCGCAGCCCAATTAAATATACGGTCATACCCACCAAAGAATTCATCCGCACCTTCGCCCGAAAGAAGCACCTTAACTCCATCCTGAGCAGCAATTTGGGAGATACGATACAGAAGAACCTCATTAGGCACAGACATTGGTTCACCTCTTAGAGCAATTAACTCGTCAAAACAGCGTTTGTACTCATTTGCTCCACATTCATGAACGGTTAGGTTAGGAATATTTTGCTCTTGAAGAAAAGTGATATCATCATCACCTTTAAAACCAATAGTGTATAGTTTCTCAATATCAGTTAGTTGATGAATCAAATTACTGTCAATGCCTCTACTCATTAGAAGGCCAACCTTAGCATCTGAAACTAATCGACTATTGATGCCATCTCTAACTGCTTTTTCTAATTGCTCTTGCGATACATCTTCATATTGTTGAAAGAAGTTTAAGCTTTCAAAATAGCACCCATTGACAAAGCATGAACCAGGCTCAACAGTTGATACTTCTTTGAAATATGAGCCACTAAAAATGGGCGCACGAGCTGCATGATACTCTTCAATAGCTAGAGGGTTCACAGGTAAGTCAAAAAGCGCCTTCAATACATTAGGCTCAGAAGAAAATGAAATACCGTGTGGAGATTGATGATAAAATAGAGGCTTAACACCAAACTTATCCCGACACGCATGCTGCAGCTTTCCGTCTGCACTTACGTAAACGAATGCGAAAAATCCGTCCAACTCGTTCTCAATAAGATGCCCAGAGATAATAAGGTCGCTTAAGAGTGTAGTATCGCTCGTGTACTCTTTTTCAAAGTACTTTTGACCGAGCTCCTTGTAGTTAAGGATCTCACCATTAAATACTAGTATACCTCCTCGAGCATCAATAACAGGTTGATTACTACCCGAGCCTAGTTCGATAATAGAAAGCCGAGAGTGATAGGCTTTCCACCCTCCATACTCGACTAACCCAGAAGAACAATCTGGCCCTCTAAATCGCAAGCATTCTTCAATGATTTTGCTGTGCTCTTGGATCACTCGTGGATCATTAGAAATAAAAATACCGCACATACTCTGCCTTACTTCAAATTGAGGTAGCTTTGACTGTACCAAGATGTCATCATATCGCCTAAGAGCTGTCATCTTAGTTTAAGCCCAATAATCAACCTAGCAGTTTACACTAGAACAATGTTTGGTTATAGGGGAGTCAAAACTGAAGTCGTATGTAAAAGGTTTATGGCCATGCCATTAAAGAAGTCGATCAAGACATTGAGACAAACTGTAAAGTATCAACTAAACATACTCGCCGATGAGCGACGTTTAAAAAAACTAAAAAAGAAAAATAAAATAAGAGTAGCCTTCTTTGTTCTTCATCATAGTGTATGGAAATGTGACGCAGTCTTCAGAGCAATGATGGAAGATGACTTTTTCGAACCCTTTATTTTTGTCTGTCCTTACACAGGAAAGGATGATGTATCTTGTATACAAGATGTACAAAAAAATGTTAATTTCTTCCAAAATAAAGGCTACCCAACTGTCAGCTCTTATAATAAAAATAAATCTACGTGGATTGACATTGACACTCTTGATATTGATATCATTTTTTTCACAAACCCACATAAAATAACAAAGAAAGATTATTACTCTAAAGCTTATAGTAAGTATTTATCTATTTATATCCCATATTCTCATCAAATATCAAAATACAACAATTATAAAGAACAATATAACCAACAATTTCATAATATGATGTGGAAAATATTCGCCCCACATTTTGATGAGGTGGATATTTTTAAAAAAATTCCGACTTAAAAGGTAGAAACATCTTAGTGACCGGCTATCCTGCAACAGAGCCACTAATCAATAATGAGCTTGTTGCGAATTCACCATGGAAGAAACAGGACTCTAATAAGCTACGAGTTATTTTTGCTCCTCATCATACAATAGATACACCAGAGCTTCCTTACAGCACCTTCTTAAGCTTTTCTCAACAAATACAATCACTTTCAGAAAAGTACAAAAAAAACATTCAGTGGGCGTTTAAACCTCATCCGATGCTAAAAGAAAAGCTATACAAACACAAAGATTGGGGAAAAGAAAAAACGGACACATATTATAGGTTTTGGGAGCAATCTAGCTTTAGTCAACTAGAAGAAGAAGATTACTATGATCTATTTAAAACTTCAGATGCTATGATTCATGATAGTGGCTCCTTTCTTGCGGAATATTTGTATTTAAACAAACCTGTAATGTATCTAGCATTAAGTGATGATGTACGAAATTACCAAAATCCATTTGGTAATAAAGCATACGATAGTTGCACTAAAGGAAAATCGTATTCGGACATTGAGAACTTTCTTATAGATTTAATCCATCACAAAGCACCAGTAGATCGAACATTCTTTGATAATGAATTAGCAATACACTTTAGAGAATTAACGCCAACAATGCGTATAATGAATCACTTAAAAGAAGAGTTAAAAAATAGCTAACCAATATAGGGCTACCATGTTAGCCCTATATTTTATAAAGATTCTCTAGCTATCTAAATCATTTCAGCCTTCTTATTACTTTTAAGGCATTTTCAAAATCACCACTATTAAAAAAATAACGTAATACATAACTATAAAATGCTAACTTACTTGAGGGGATAGATGCCATAAACTCAGCGGTACACATACGCTTTTTAATCGCACTCGCAACTTTAGTGGCGTTTTTACTCTCTGCATCTCGCAAGTTCATTTTAAGATCTTGCAGTTCACGCTGAGCATTAATTACTGTGTTGTTATACCTTTCTTCACGTGTTTCTTTTGCGAACGTTGATATGCCACCTAATCGATATTGGATCCATTTTTTGTTTTCATGATGAATACCATTTAACAAAAAGGCTCGAAGGACATTGATGCGATCTTCATTGATGATATCTTTGTTGTAAGGAGCAAACTCGTTCAGTACATCAGACGTAAAAGCGGCGCAGCAGCCATCTACTGCACATTTTCTATTAATAATATTTTCGAGTGTATAAGGCTTTTTATTCTGCTTGATCGATTCAAATGGCTCAATGATATCGCCTTGCTCGGAAATTTTGTCGTAACTACCAATAATTAAGCTTGGTTTACCATTTTTCAACCAGGCTTCATAAGTTTCCTCAACTCGGTTCGGCATCGCTATATCATCGCCAGCTTGTACAATAATAAGCTTATTTTGGTATTGCCCCCGCAAGGAGTTGATTTGGCTAACTAAACCAACATTTTGCGTATTGTGGCGATATTCAATATTTAATCCTTTAGGCGCAAACTCTAAAAGCGATAGAATCTTTTCATGGCTATCATCTGGAGAGCAATCGTCCAATACTAACAACTGGCTCGGCCATGCTGTTTGATGTAATGCCGCCGGAAGCGTTTTATCGAGATAACTTGATTGTTTGTAGCAAAAGAAGACATAAACCACATCTTCTAATACTTGCACATGCTCTTGTGTCATTGCTCAACCTTAAAAGAGTTGATTGCATCGACTACTTTTTGACTCTCGTCTTCACTCAAGTAGGGCGACATCGGCAATGACAGCACTTCATTTTGCAACTGCTCCGTCAGCGGCAATGACAGATGACTGAACTCTTCATAAGCCTGCTGTTTATGCGGCGCTATCGGGTAATGTACTTGTGTCTGAATACCATGCTCTGATAAATGCTTAACCAATGCATCTCGGTGTGAAGTTCGCACCACAAACAAATGCCATACATGTGCCTCAGGCTCAGCTACTTCCGGTAAGATAATATTCGGGTTGCTGATTTCACGTAAGTAAAATTCCGCCAACTCCTGACGCGCTTTCGTCTGCGCTGGAAGGTAGTTCAGTTTCACTGACAACATCGCCGACTGAATTTCATCCAAACGACTGTTCAATCCTTGATAAAGATTCTGGTATTTAACATGAGAGCCGTAGTTACGAAGGGCACGCAAAGTTTCTGCCAGCTCATCATCGCTAGTCGTAATAGCACCACCATCACCTAACGCACCTAGGTTTTTACCCGGATAGAAGCTAAAACCTGAGGCATCCCCCCATGCTCCAGAGTTCTTACCAGCAAGTGTCGCACCATGAGACTGAGCGCTGTCTTCCAGCACGAGAAGATTGTGTTTTGTCGCCAACGCCATAATCGCTGGCATATCGGCTAACTGACCATACAAATGCACCGGCAAAATCACTTTAGTCTTTTCTGTAATCGCCGCTTCAATCGCTTCAGGACTGATATTGTGAGTCTGTTCATCTGGCTCCACAAACACCGGTACCAAGTCCGCTTCGGTGACCGCCAATACCGATGCGATATAGGTATTACCCGGCACGATAACTTCATCACCTTTGTTGATTTTGCCTAGCTCTCGCCAAGCCTTAAACGTCAGTGTTAAAGCATCTAGACCGTTCGCAACACCTATACAGTGTTTAACACCACAGTAGTCAGCAAATGCTTGTTCAAACTTTTCAGTTTCCTTGCCAAGAATATACCAGCCAGATTCAATCACGCGTGCACAGGCTTGTTTCAATTCGTATTCGTACTCGGAATTTAAGCGCTTTAGCTCTAAAAAATTAACCATTATTTTTCTCTACATAACGTACTATCTTGGCTGGGCTTCCAACCACAACCGCATAGTCTGGCACTGAACGGGTGACCACACTGCCTGCACCAACCATCGCATTTTTTCCGATGGTTATGCCAGGCAAAATCGTGGCATTGGCGCCGATGGAGGCGCCTGACAGGATTTTTGTTTTCGGGAAAGCTTCTGGCCACATTTTTGAACGCGGGAACTTGTCGTTCGTAAAAGCAGCTGCCGGGCCAATGAACACATCATCTTCAATTTCAATGCCATCCCAGAGGTAAACGCCGCACTTTACGGTGACTCTATCTCCTAGGACCACATCATTCTCGATGAAGGTATGCGCACAGATATTACAGTCACGACCGATTTTAGCCCCAGCAAGGACCACGGCAAATTGCCAAATAGATGTCCCCTCGCCAATCGTCGATGAAGCAACATCACTGAGTGCATGAATTCGCATGGGCTACCTCTTTAAGAAATGTGTCATAGTCACGGATATAATCGGCTTCATCATACAATTCACTAGCGACAACCATCAGTACACAATCTTCAGAAAAGTCGTGCATTTCACGCCATTTTAGCCCTTTGATATGCAGTCCTACATCGGGAGATGAAAGCGTCACTTTCTCTTTCGTGGTGCCATCATCAATGACGAAAGTCACGCTACCTTTCAGACAAATAGCGACTTGCTCTAAGTCGTAATGTGCATGAAAGCCCCTCGCTAAACCGCTTTGTGTATCAAAGATGTAGTAAATACGTTTGATATCAAACGGAATGTTTTTATGTTGCTCTAACGAGATTAATGAGCCTCGCTCATCACCCATTTTCTGAAAAGATATTAGCGGTATATTCGACATTTATTCTTCCAATAACTCTAGAAGATAGCGGCCATAATCGTTTTTAGATAAGGCTTTTCCTGCAGCTTGAATGTGCTCTCGCGTTAACCACCCTCGACGATACGCAATCTCTTCTAAGCAAGCCACTTTGTAACCTTGTCGTTTCTCGATCGTTTCAACAAAATGCGCAGCTTCAAGCAAGCTGCCGTGTGTTCCCGTGTCTAACCACGCAAAGCCGCGCCCTAGTACGTCAACCGTCAACCTCCCTTGCTCTAAGTAAGCTTGGTTAATACTTGTAATTTCTAACTCGCCACGATGAGACGGTTGAATAGTTTTGGCAATGTCCACGACGCGGTTATCGTAGAAATACAGTCCGGTCACGGCGTAATTGGATTTTGGCTTGAATGGCTTCTCTTCAATCGATAGCGCTCGCATCTCTTCATCAAATTCCACCACACCAAAGCGCTCAGGATCTTTCACTTTATAACCAAAGACCGTCGCACCTTCCGTTAAAGCAGCGGCTTGCTGCAACTTCGGAGTAAACCCTTGCCCATAAAAGATGTTGTCACCCAGCACCAAACATACTGAGTCATCGCCAATGAATTCTTCACCAATGATGAAGGCTTGAGCTAAGCCATCTGGGCTTGGTTGAATCGCGTATTGCAACTCAATGCCAAACTCTGAGCCATCACCCAATAGGCGCTGAAATCCTTCCTGGTCTTCTGGCGTGGTGATGATCAAGATTTCACGAATGCCAGCAAGCATGAGTACCGACAACGGGTAGTAAATCATTGGTTTGTCATAAACCGGCAGTAACTGCTTAGAGACACCGCGTGTAATAGGGTAAAGGCGAGTGCCCGAGCCACCTGCTAAAATAATGCCTTTCATTATTCGCCCGCTCCTAATCGCTCTAAACTGTATGAACCATCAAGCACGCGTTGCCACCATTGCTGGTTGTTTAGGTACCATTCCACAGTTTTACGAATACCGCTTTCAAAGGTTTCTTCTGGCGTCCAGTTAAGCTCTTGAGCAATCTTGGTCGCATCAATTGCGTAACGCACATCATGACCGGGGCGATCTTTGACATAAGTGATCAAAGATTCATAAGACTCAACACCTGCCGGCTTGTCTGGTCGCAGCTCTTCAAGCAAAGCACAAATGGTTTTCACTACTTCGATGTTTGCTTTTTCGTTATGGCCACCAATGTTGTAGGTTTCACCGACTTCACCTTCGTTGACTACTTTGTAAAGCGCGCGAGCATGGTCTTCCACAAACAGCCAATCTCGGATCTGCATACCATCACCATACACAGGCAACGGCTTGCCATCGAGGGCATTTAAAATCATCAGAGGGATCAACTTCTCTGGGAAGTGGTACGGGCCATAGTTGTTGGAGCAATTAGTGATAAGTGTTGGTAAGCCATAAGTACGTTGCCAAGCGCGAACCAGGTGATCGCTCGAAGCTTTAGATGCAGAATATGGGCTGCTCGGCGCGTATGAGGTGGTTTCGGTGAACAAATCATCCGTTCCCTCTAGATCGCCATACACTTCATCCGTAGAAATATGATGAAAACGGAATGCCGATTGGCGCGCTTCATCTAAGCCCGACCAATATTGACGGGCCGCTTCGAGCAGATGGTAAGTGCCCATCACGTTGGTCTCAATAAAAGCAGCAGGACCATCAATAGAGCGATCGACATGAGACTCGGCGGCCAAATGCATCACCCTATCGGGTTGATGCTCTGAAAACACGCGATCTAGTTCAGCTCGGTCACAGATATCTACTTGCTCAAAATAGTAACGTTCACTCTCTGAGACATCAACCAGTGATTCTAGATTCCCTGCGTAGGTCAGTTTATCTAAATTGATAACGGTATCTTGGGTGTCACGAATGATATGTCGGACAACAGCTGACCCAATGAAGCCTGCTCCACCGGTTACTAATATTTTCATTACAAATGTTACCTACGTTAATTTTTGTGCCATCAGATACACATGAATACTTTATGATTATTGTAGTTTATAGACTCACTCGAGCATCGTTAGACTCAAGAAGGCTTACTTAGAGCAATCAATATAAAATGATAAAAAACTCAATTAAGATTGAGAAGCATAACCGTCCTGAAAATGTTCAAAATCGGATTCTTGCCAAATAATCTGTCGCTTTAAACGCTCTTTATTAAATGAACGCAGAAGTCTATTTAGATTTTGATGCTTCCAGTCACCAGAAGTTTCAAAACGACACTTATCAAAATCGATAATCCATACCTTATCTTTGTCGTCGATCAAGATATTGTGGATATTCAAATCGGTATGGTTAACGCCAACCTGATGCATCTTGGCAATTTCTTGCCCTATTTTCTGATACATTTCTACCGATAAAGACTGTTCTTGCAAGATACTAACCAGATCTCTGGCGTTTGGGATTCGCTCACTTAATAAATCAGCTTGATAGAAGAGTCCTGACTTTACGGCTCTTGCTGCAATAGGACGAGGAACGTGCACCCCAGCCTCAATTAGCGCCAACAAAAGCTGAAACTCTTGCGCACAACGGGTGTTATCCCAGCCAGAGAACCAATAATGATCGTTAACTAACTTCCCAAACAAACCGCCACGACGGTAATGACGTAGTGCCGCTTGCATGCTCTCTAGTTGGATAAACCATGTCGTGCCTCGCCCCGTCGCACTGCCAACCACCTTGTCGGAGGACTGCCAGTATTCCGCATCAAATATCGGTTGGCTAGGGTCTGTAATGATCTCGTCATCAAACCAGATCACTTGGTTGTTGTTTTTATACTGTTGAGTCATACGCTCACCCTCTAGCCTAAATACCGGCTGGCTAATATATACAACCAAGTAAATGCAGCAAACGCCAAAGCAACCATAACGGCAGCAGAGCCTATATCTTTAGCTCGACCACTGAGTTCATGCCGTTCAATACCGATACGATCCACTACCGCCTCAATCGCTGAGTTTACAAGCTCTACAATCAAGACTAATACCACGACCCCGATCATTAAGATACGCTCAACCATGCCGACATCCACTAGCCAAGCCAAAATCACGGCGATACTCAACAGAGCCAACTCTTGTCGAATGGCAGCTTCATGCTTAAAAGCCGCTTTTAATCCTTGGATCGAATAACCCGTCGCTTTAACGATGCGCTTTAGTCCGGTATTACCCGGCTTGCCAGATTCTTGCGATTGATGTGGTGTTGTCTTTGACATTGCAGAACACTTATCAGTACTTAGCTATATTCGAGCCGTGTATTTTACATTTATTGGGGATGTCTGCATAATTTACTTGCCTCTATTCATCGAATCAGACAATAATTATGTTCACTTCTGCCCCATCGTCACTATGCGTCTTGCGTTTGTCCGCTATCGGAGACGTTTGCAATACTATCGCCAGCATTCAAGCTATTCAGAAACACTGGCCTTCGACCCAGATTACTTGGATAACGGGTAAACTTGAAGCCCAGTTATTAGCCGCCATCGATGGTGTAGAAGTGATTGTTTTTGATAAAAAAGCGGGACTTGATGGCTACAAATCACTTTGGCGACAGCTGAAAGGCAGAGAGTTTGATGCGCTATTGCATATGCAGTACGCGATTCGAGCGAGTGTCGCAACGTTGGGCATTAAAGCAAAATACAAACTTGGTTTCTCTTCTGATAGAAGCCAGGACTTTCAAACACTATTTACCAATGTCAAAGTGCCTTCCCCGCAATCTCTGCATGTCGCAGATGGCTTAATGGCCTTTGCCCATCAAATTGGGGTACCAAAGGCAGGACTAGACTGGGTACTTTCTTATTCAGACCACGACCAAGCTTGGGCAGAGTCTCATATTTCTCGTAGTAAACCTAACCTGCTGATTGTGCCTGGTGCGAGCAAAGCTTATAAAAACTGGAACGCGGAAGGTTATGTGGATGTGATTCATCACGCCAGAGCAAAAGGCTGGAACGTGATTCTGGCAGGCAGCTCTGCTCAGGTAGAATTGGATCTGGCAGAAGCCATTCAATCTCGCTTGGAAGAACCGTGTCTAAATTTAGTTGGACAAAGTTCAATTCTGCAAATGCTTGCGTTAATAGATAAGGTTGAAATGGTCATCGCCCCCGATACCGGACCAGCACACATGGCGAATGCCATGAAAACGCCAATCATCGGGCTCTATGCACACCATAATCCGCTGCGAGTGGGACCTTACCGTTATCTAAAATACGTTGTCTCAGTGTATGAAGAAACGATCTTTGCGGAAACAGGTAAAAACAGTCACGAGTTAAGCTGGCGAACTCGCGCTAAAGATGAAACGGCAATGAGCCGCATTACCAGCACTCAAGTAATGAGCATGTTCGATCAAGTCTTAGAAGATTTGTATCCTCAATACCAGTAAACTTACTGTCTTGATTTGTTAAGAAGGAAATGACCTTGTCCAAACCAACCTTAGCCGTTGCCTTAATTGTAAAAAATGAAGAGAAGCACTTACAAGCTTGTCTAAACACAGTAAAAGATTGGGTCGATGAGATTGTCCTTCTAGACTCGGGCAGCACTGATCGCACTGAAGAAATCGCCCGACAATACACAGATAAGTTTTACACCAACCTAGATTGGCCAGGATTCGGTAAACAGCGCCAACTGGCGCAGCAATACGTTACGGCAGACTACGTTTTGTGGCTTGATGCGGACGAACAAGTCACTCCAGAGCTAAAAGAAAGTATCTTACACGCGGTATCAGCCAATAAGCCGAACGTTTTATACAAACTTAATCGACTAAGCTCAGCGTTTGGTAAGTTCATCTACCATTCTGGTTGGTCTCCAGACTGGATTGTGCGCTTATATCGCACCGAATATACACAATATAATGATTCGCTCGTTCATGAAAAAGTTGATGAGAAAAACTATCAAACTGAAAAACTGGATGGTCGACTGCATCACTACACTTACGAGCACCTTCATCATTACATCAATAAAACCACTGGCTACCTCAAGGCCTGGACGGATGAACGTGAAGGTAAAAAGAAAGCGGGTTTAACGACCGCTATCGTTCACGCTCTTGCTAGCTTTTTGAAGATGTATGTTCTCAAACGAGGCTTCCTTGATGGCAAGCATGGCTTCATTCTAGCTTGGCTAAGCATGCACTCTACTTTTGTAAAATATATCGATCTCTACTTACGTGAACAGGCAAAAAAATCATGAAAACGACTTTAATTATCACCACTTACAACTGGAAAGAAGCATTAAAAGCGGTGTTAGAAAGCGTGAAACGTCAAACCGTTTTGCCTGACGAAGTAATTGTTGCAGATGATGGCTCTCGAGACGATACCAAAGCAATGGTTGACCAAATGCGTGAAGGTTTTCCGGTTCCACTGATTCATAGTTGGCACGAGGATAATGGCTTTCAGCTTTCAATGAGCCGCAACCGTGCGATCGCCAAAGCATCAGGTGACTACCTCATCATGATTGATGGCGACATGGTGCTGTCCCAAACGTTTATTGAATCACATAAGCAAGTCGCAAAACCAAATTGGTTTGTGCAGGGTGGACGTGTGTTAACGGATGAAAGCTGCAGCAAGGCCATCATGGAAAACGGCTTAGTGCCTTCCATTTTCAGCAAAGGCATTCGCAATCGTAAAAACTGCATCACCAACGCCTTGCTATCGAAATGGTTCTCTTACGAGCGGAATAACGATAAAGCCACTCGCGGTTGCAACATGGCATTTTGGCGACAAGATGTCATCGAGGTGAATGGCTTCAACCAAGATTTTGTTGGATGGGGACGCGAAGACAGCGAGTTTGTTCATCGCATGTTGAATGCGGGTAAGTCACGTCTTTACCTAAAATTCGCAGGTGTAGGCTACCACTTGTACCACGTAGAAAACTCTCGTGCGTCACTCGGACAAAATGATGAGATTTTAGAGAACACCATTAAAAACAAGCTTAAACGCTGTGAGAATGGTGTTGATCAATTTCTAGAAGCTTAAGATTATAAAAAAGGGGCGTTTCGCCCCTTTTTTATTGTTGCTGAGATAAAGCGAAGTACTTATCGGCAACCATCAATGAGATCAAACGCTCTTTACGTTTATCTTTGAACTGCTCAACCCACTGGTGCGCATTTTCAATGATCGCTAATGCTTCTTGCTCATTCGCTAGGTAATAATCCATCTTTTCGGGTAAATCCGAATAGTCATCCTTCACTTCAACATAGTGGACGCCTGCCTCTAACTTACCTTCCATAAACCAAGTCTCATATTTTGGCTTTGACATAATAACCAAGGAGTTAGACGACATAGCCCACTTAAGGTTGGTGGCCACATCATTGCCTTCTATACAGAGCAAAAACTTATACTGCAGTTGCTCTTCAATACTCATAAAGCCCTTTTCCCATGGTTTCCCTTCTACCGGGCGGGTCTGGCCAATATTGCATTGCGGATGGTTGTAAAACGCATGAATCACCTTTTTACGATGCGGCTGAAAACCCACGCCGCGCCACGCTACCATGTCCTTTTTATCTTGATAGCGAACAGGATCATCAATAAATTTAAAATGACGAACTTGATTAAGTTTCAACACCACTGAATTTTGGTTGTTACCAAAAATAGGGCGGCTTTTTATAAAGCTCGGTACATTGGGGATGTGTGTAACATCGCCGTTGATGTAGTTAAACGCAAAACTGGAAGGGAAATAGCGTACAACTTGGCGAAGATCGAAAAAATACGTCCAGCCTTTCGTTTTTTTGAATGTATCGATGGTCGAGTAACTTTGTTCTCGGCTATCAACTGAAAACGGCGTTTCACACTTATTGTAATAGTTCACCCGCTCAATACAGCGTTGCTGCTCTGCTTCGGTCAGATTCGAAAGTAAACGCTTGGCTTGTGCTCGATATACAAAGCGAGGGATAAGTATCGAGAGAGCGTTTGAGAAATAATAAGGGAACTTACTGTCTTTCATTGAGTTTTTCCCCAATCGCGATGGCTACTGGCTTGGGAACGAATTGTTCGATACTTCCGCCATGAATCGCTACTTCTCTCACGATAGTCGACGATAAAAACGCAAACTCTTCTTCAGGAGTTAAAAATACGCTCTCGATTCCTGGTAATAGCTTTCGGTACATGTTGGTCAGTCCAAACTCGTATTCAAAGTCTACCGTTGTTCGTAAACCACGAATAAGAACCTTAGCTTTCTCATTTCTCGCGAAATCCACTAATAACCCGGAGAACCCCTTTACCGTCACACCAGGTAAATGCGCTACAACGTCCTGCATCAGTGCAACGCGCTCTTCCAATGAAAACATAGTGTTCTTCGATGGGCTTGCGGCTACGCCAATCACAACCTCATCAAACATTTCGTGAGTACGTTCTATTAGATTGAGGTGACCATTAGTCACTGGATCAAAAGTGCCCGGATAAATGACTTTCATATAATTTACTAAGTTATTCGAAACTGATTGAATTATTGAGGCTCGAGCGCAAGATTACAACAACTTAAGCTCGATAATAGCTCGACTTACTTCTGACACTCACTACAAAAGAAGGTATTACGCTGGCCAATCTTTAGCTCTTGAAGTCGTTCGCCGCACTCTGGGCATGGCTCTCCGGCTTTTCCGTAAACTAGTAACTCTTGTGCAAAGTAACCCGGCTTTCCATCGGCTTGCGCAAAGTCTTTCAGCGTAGTCCCACCTTGCGTAATGGCAATCTCAAGTGTCATTTTGATATTTTCAACAAGTAACCCCCACTCTTGAGAAGTCAACTTACCTGCGGGCCTTGAAGGGTGAATTCGAGACTTAAACAACGACTCATTCGCGTAGATGTTCCCAACACCAACCACGACTTTGTTGTCCATGATGAACTGCTTGACGGCGACACGCTTATTTTTAGCTTTCTCCGCTACATATTCCGCATTGAACTCTTCAGTTAAAGGCTCAGGCCCCATGTTTGCTAGCACAGCATGTGACTCGCCAGGAGCACACCACAGCCATGCCCCAAAACGACGCGGATCGTTATAACGCAGTATTTTTCCACTGCTTAGTTTGAGATCCACATGATCGTGCTTTGCTGGCGGAAAGTCAGCATCTAGGACACGTAAAGACCCAGACATGCCCAAGTGAACAATGGCTGTACCTGTGTTTGTCTCGATCAGTAAGTATTTCGCACGACGGCTAATCGCACGGATCACCTGCCCTTCCAATTTTTTAAGCTCTGTAGGAATATCCCAGCGCAATTTAGGCGTTCGAAAAGTAAACGACTGGATCGTTTGTCCAACCATGTGGGGGCTAATCCCCATACGGCTGACTTCAACTTCTGGCAACTCAGGCATTAGATTCTCCAATTCACCGGCTAATAGTTCTCGCTGCTAGCATAATCGAAAAGAAAAACGATAAATAGGGAAGCTTATTAGGGGTATAGGCGAAAAAAGGCTCTACTCTGGCATAAGGTAGTTTTCATCGACGGAGATAGCGACCCATTTGTCTTGCCAGGTTTTAAATAGCCAAAAATCAGGTAAACGAAAGAAAGTCACCCGCTGCGGCTCTTCGAGATCCTGATACCAAACTTCTACCGTTTCAGGTACCGCCAGGTTAGGTTCTAAATGATCGTACTGTTCTGAGGTGAGCTCGGTCCCTTCCAATGATTGCCAGCGTGATACAAGTTCACTGATCGGTGCATCAACTTTGACGTTGGATTGCCACCGTCCATCATGCAGCTCGAACTCCCAGCCACTATAGTACAAAGACTCCACCGTATAGTCGGAGCGAAGTACATTTGGGTAAGGGTCTGCTTGATCTGTTAATAGGTAAGTTTTGATCCACATCGGCGCATTTAAGATCACTATAAATGCGATAATGCCCAGAATAAGAATATTGTTCCATCGGCGGCGACGAGCCGGACTCACACGCATAACCATCTCTACTCTCTTATCGTTATGAGTAAATTACCAAAGAGTATTGAGCTTGACTAGAACAACGGTGTGCAAGTGTGTAGGGAAGTTGTAACTAAGCGGCAGAGAGCGATCAATCAAAAATTCGAGTATAGAGTCGGACCAGTAAAATAGCTTCAGCAGTACTTTACAATCCGATGACGTACTGAACACTTTATCTTCAGCACTTTTATTCAGGTAATAAAAAACCCAACTCGAAAGTTGGGTTTTTCAATTCATCAAAGAGACTGAAACCAATTATTTGATTTTTGCTTCTTTGTACATAACGTGCTGGCGAACTACTGGATCAAACTTTTTGATCTCAAATTTGCCTGGCATGTTACGCTTGTTCTTATCAGTTGTGTAGAAGTGGCCTGTACCTGCAGAAGATACTAGACGGATTTTCTCACGAACGCCTTTCTTTGCCATTGCTTATTTCCTCTTAAACGTTTTCGCCACGTGCACGCATGTCTGCAAGAACAGTATCAATACCTTTCTTGTCGATGATGCGCATACCTTTAGCAGATAGACGTAGTTTAACAAAACGTTTTTCGCTCTCTACCCAGAAACGATGAGTTTGTAGGTTCGGCAGAAAACGACGCTTAGTAGCATTTCGTGCGTGTGAACGGTTGTTACCCGTTACTGGACGCTTACCAGTTACTTGGCATACTCGTGACATGAATGTCTTCTCCAAAATCGTTTCAGCTCGATATCAACCTTGGTGGCCGAACCTCTCTATCTCTCGAAAAGAAGTTAGAGGTTAAGAACCGCTATGGAAAATCCATACAAGGCTATCAAAGGTCGCGCATTATACTAACTTGATATGCATTGCTCAAGACCCGAACAGATCCTTTTTACAGGTTTTCGTGATCTTTTTTTAGACAGCAGATTTTTTTAGCAGTCCAAGCTGAATTCAGTTAAAAATTTAGTGGCGTGGATGATAGCAGATTTTTAGCAACTAACAACCTAAAAAACGCACAGTTATATCCAGCCTCTTTCAGCAAAAGAGACACTTTCCCCATCTCCGATGACGAAATGGTCCAAAATACGAATATCCACCAATGCTAATGCGTCAATGAGACGCCTTGTAATCCTTCTGTCAGCTTGGCTCGGCTCAGCAACGCCTGAAGGATGATTGTGCGCCAAAATCAAAGCCGCCGCGTTATGATGCAGAGCACGCTTAACAACTTCTCTCGGATACACCGACGCTGCATCCAACGTTCCTTCAAATAAAATTTCATCTTTTATCACTCGGTGCTGGTTATCGAGAAAAAGAATATAAAAAGCCTCTCTTTGCCGATCCCTTAAAATAGAAGACAGATATAACTTAGTTTGGTCGGGGCTGGTTAAGGCATCACCACGCTTTAGCGTCTCCGCCAAGTAACGTTGTGTCATTTCTAGTACCGCTTGCAACTGAACATACTTGGCTTGCCCTAATCCTTTGTGACGACAAAACTCTTCTTCTGATGCTGAAAATAGTTGTCTGAGCGAACCAAAGTCTTGAATAAGGAAGTCTGCAAGCTCAATCACGTTCATTCCGCGGGTGCCTGTGCGCAAGAAGATGGCCAGCAGTTCGGCATCGGTCAAAGCTTGCGGCCCTCGTTGCAGTAGCTTCTCTCTGGGCATGGACTCATTTGGCAAAGCTTTCAGTATCATCTGATGTCTCTTTATATGGAAAGTGTCCCTATTCCACAAAACAAAAAGCGAAAGTCGAGTATGACTTTCGCTTTCTTCGTACCATCAGTGCTTTCCATGCAACTTAACAGTTCATCAGAGTTTAAAGTTGCCAACCAAGCCGTGAATTTCCGTTCCAAACTGTGATAGCTGCGTGCTGATTGACTCGGCATGCTGCAACGTCTCATTAATGTTGTTCACGATCTGTTGAATAGCTACTAAGTTTTGGTTGATGTCTTCTGCAACCGCACTTTGTTCTTCTGCGGCAGACGCGGTTTGAATACCCATATCTCGAATTGTTCCGATAGAATGATGAACACCAGAAAGAGATTGCTGAATGAGCGCAGATTCTTCCGCCGTTTTGACACCTCGTTTTTGGCTCACCAACATCGTACTGACCGCTCTTGATACACCATTTTGTAGCTGCTTGAGCATGTCGCCAATTTCATGAGTACTATTTTGCGTACGACTGGCTAACGAGCGCACTTCATCCGCAACGACGGCAAACCCTCGACCTTGCTCACCGGCTCTAGCCGCTTCAATCGCCGCATTTAGGGCCAACAAATTCGTTTGCTCGGCTATCTCGCCAATCACATCCAGCACTTTGGTTATTTTTTCGGTCTGTAAACTCAAATCAGAAATTGCATCTGACGTGCTGTCTATCTCCGTCACGAGTTCGGTAATGCCTTCTATTGCTTGCTCTACCTCATGCTGAGCGGCGGTGACTTGACTGTTGGCATCGTCAATTGCCTGCGCGGTCGCATTGGTATTGCTGGCTACTTCTTTGGCAGTCATGCTCATTTGCGTCACTGCCGTCACAACTTTGTCCGTCTCTAAACAGTGATCCTGCATTTGACCGCTCGCTTGGCTGGTCTGAGTGTTCAGGCTTTGAGAAACGGTCTGTACTGTCGTCGCAGAGCGATGAATGTCCTGCATCAGTGGGTGCAGCTTATCCATAAACTCATTAAACGCGGCCGCCACTTCACCAACTTCATCCTGACTTTCGACTTTTAAACGAGCCGTTAAGTCACCGCCGCCTGCGGCAACATCTTTTAATGAAGCCGCGACATGTTGTAATGGCTGAATGCCTTTAGACACCACGATACTGGTGAGAACACTGGTAATGATCAATCCAATAGCGGAAATTAACACGGCAGATAATGTATGCTCTTTTAGCTCTTGAGTCTTTAACTCTCTGTGCATCGCAACTTGCTGGTCGATGTCATCAATATAAACGCCAGTACCTAAAACCCAGTCCCATTTCGATAGATATTCTGCATAGCCCAACTTAGGCGCTTGTGCGTCAATGGTCGGTTTGTGCCACGAGAAATAGAGGAACCCATCCCCTTTTTGAGAAGCGTCAATCAAGCCCGCAATAACTGCGACCCCATTTTCATCTTTTAAGTCGTAAAGGTTTTTACCCTCTAATGCAGGTTTGATGGCGTGCAACGTATTCACACCTTGAGAGTCGTAGGCAAAAAAGTAACCATCGCTTTCAAAGCGCATGGCTTTCAGAATTTCTTTTGCTGCCTCTTTATTACTTCCATTTACATCCGCGTCGTATAACGGTTTTATCGCCGTCACGCCCATCATCATGTAGGCTTGTAACTCTTTCTTTTTCGTTTCGATGAGCTCTTGCCTGTCTCTTGCTAGCTCCGCTTCCAAACTTTTACTGCTGTTGATGTAATACACCACTGAGATCAACGTAGTGATCAACAACAGCGGAATTAGGGTTATCAGCAGCAATTTGTTTCGACTTTTCAACACCATGGTTTCCACTACCTCTTTTTCTTTTCAGACTTGCAAACTCCGCGCAACTTGTCTGTGAGGTAGGCGAGAATTTTCCCTTCCTCGGTCAGATTAATACTCTGGAGTTTGATGTGAATTATCTTCTCGTTATATATGCTCGGGCGGTCAGACTTTGAATTGTGTTAAAATCCGGTCATCAAATTGGAGATCTCACATGCAAACACTAGCAGGAAAGAAAATTCTACTCGGCATCAGTGGCGGTATTGCCGCGTATAAATGTGCGGAGCTAACCCGTCGCCTCATAGAGAGAGGAGCGCAAGTTCAAGTTGTAATGACGAAAGCCGCAAAAGAGTTCATTACCCCTTTAACCATGCAAGCCGTTTCGGGCCGTCCTGTCTCGGACAGTTTACTAGACCCAGCAGCGGAAGCCTCTATGGGCCATATTGAATTGGCCAAATGGGCAGATTTAGTGCTATTAGCGCCCGCGACCGCGGACTTAATCGCGCGCATGTCCGCAGGCATGGGGAACGATTTACTTACTACGCTCGTGCTCGCGACGGATTCCCCTGTTGCTGTTTCTCCTGCGATGAATCAACAGATGTATCGCAATATCGCAACCCAAGAGAACATCGCTACGTTAGCGCGTCGTGGTATGCACATCTGGGGCCCTGCGGCAGGAGAGCAAGCCTGTGGTGATGTAGGACCAGGTCGAATGCTGGAACCAATGCAGCTAGTACAGCTATGTGAACAGTTCTTTCAACCAAAATTGCTAGAAGGTAGGTCGATACTCATTACCGCCGGACCAACTCGCGAAGCGATTGATCCAGTGCGTTACATTACTAACCATAGCTCCGGGAAAATGGGCTATGCATTGGCGAGCGCCGCAGCGCAGATGGGAGCAAAAGTCACCCTCGTGAGCGGTCCTGTCAGTTTAAATACGCCCGTAGGTGTTGAGCGCATAAATGTTTCCAGTGCACAAGAGATGCACGAAGCCGTTATGACACATGCAAACCAGCATGATGCCTTTATTAGCTGCGCTGCCGTTGCCGACTACCGCCCACAAACGATCGCGTCTCAAAAGTTGAAAAAGACAGAAGACAACGACGAAATGGTCATTAATATGGTTAAAAATCCTGATATTGTTGCATCTGTGGCAGCAATGACGGAGAAGCGTCCGTTTACCGTCGGTTTTGCGGCTGAAACCAATGATGTAGAGACCTATGCTCGAGGCAAGTTAACAAAGAAAAACCTCGATATGATCTGTGCAAACGACGTTTCGGTTGCAGGGCAAGGATTTAACAGCAACGACAACGCAATTACCCTTTACTGGCCTGAAGGTGAACTTGCGCTCGCTTTGGAATCAAAAGAAGCATTGAGCTTTAAAATTCTCGAAAAAATGCATCAATTGATGTAACTAACGTTTGAAAACCCTGCCAATTTTTTACAAAAGCTGGCATAAATTTGGTACAAAAATGACAACTAAGGGTGTTAAATCTCCCATTCCACCCTTAGTGGTCTAGTTTGAGGCGAAATAGCGTCTTATAATCCCCTCCGCTCAACTTTGTATTTTGAAAGGAAGTAACTAATGGCCGGCAGTAAAAAATCCAACCGTCGTGAAGAAATCTTACAAGCATTGGCAGAAATGCTTGAATCAACAGATGGCGCTTCACGCATTACTACGGCAAAACTGGCCAAGCAAGTCGGCGTTTCAGAAGCCGCGCTGTATCGTCATTTCCCAAGTAAAGCGCGCATGTTCGAAGGGTTGATTGAGTTCATTGAAGAAGCCTTGATGACACGTATCAACCGTATTCTAGACGACGAAAAAGATACACTAGAGCGTATTCGTATGGTGATGCACCTTATTTTGGCGTTCTCTGAACGTAACCCAGGTCTGACACGCATTTTGTCGGGTCATGCTCTAATGTTTGAAAATGAACGTCTACGTGAACGCATCAATCAACTCTTTGAGCGTATAGAAACACAATTGCGCCAAATCCTGCGTGAACGTAAGATTCGTGAAGGGAAGTCTTTCCCTGTCGAAGAGCGCATCCTAGCCGCGCAAATTCTGGGACAAGTTGAGGGGAGCCTAAACCGCTTTGTGCGTAGCGACTTTAAATACCAGCCGACTGCAAACTTTGACGAGTACTGGGCGCTTTTGAGTGCACAAATAAAGTAAAAGACTATGAGTAAAGACAAATACACGCAGCCCGAGTTTTCTCTTTCACTTCTTCACCCTCGTAACTGGGGCGTATGGCTTGGTTTTGGTCTGTTGGCCATCCTCGTCAATATTCTTCCTTATCGGCTGCTGCTTTCATTAGGTCGTTCACTCGGCAAACTTGGCATGCGCTACGGTAAAAAGCGTGTCCACGTTGCTCAGCGTAACTTAGAATTGGCCTTTCCAGACAAAACACCTGAAGAGATTCAACATATTGTTGAAGAGAACTTCAAAAATACCGGTATGGCACTGATAGAAACCGGAATCACTTGGTTCTGGCCGACTTGGCGCTTTAAAAACCTGATCGTCGAGAAAGATCTCGGCGCACTGCGTGAAAAAGCCAAAGAAGGTAAAGGCGTCCTACTTTGTTGTGTCCATGCTCTTAATCTAGAGATCACTGCGCGTGCTTTCGCCGTGTTAGGCGTGGCCGGGTACGGCGCGTTTCGTCCGCATAATAATCCTGCTTATAACTTTATCCAGTATTGGGGACGGACACATAACGGCAATAAACTGATTGATCGTAAAGATGTAAAAAAGATGATTCGTGTTTTACGCAGCGGTGAGCGTCTGTTCTATTTACCGGATCACGATTACGGTCGCAAAAAATCAGTATTTGTGCCCTTCTTTGCCGTAGACGATGCGTGTACGACAACAGGCACGAGCATTCTGGCGTATACCTCAAAATGTGCGATCATCCCAGGCTCAGGGTTTCGCAATGACGAAGGAAAATACGACATCATCGCCGATAAGTGCATTGAAGCCGATTATCCACAAAAAGACGAAGTCGCCGCTGCCGCTTATATGAACAAGTATGTGGAAGAAGTCATTCTACGCGCTCCAGAGCAATGGATGTGGCTCCATAAACGCTATAAAACCATGCAAGATGAGCATGTCGAGAAAGGCATTCGCTATAAGTAAGTGGTCACGGCGATAAATCCAAAAACAAAAAAGGGCAGATGAATATCCATCTGCCCTTTTTACTTTTTCAGAAAAAGTAACCAATTAAATGCCGTATTCTGCGCGGTATGCTTTGACTGCTTCTAGATGCTCTTTGTCTGTGCCTTTCTCTTCAAGGAAAGTCACAAGGTCAGTCAGGCTAACGATTGAGATGATTGCACAACCAAAGTCACGCTCCACTTCTTGGATCGCAGACAACTCACCTTTGCCTTTTTCTTGGCGGTCAATCGCAACCAACACACCAGCAAGGTCTGCGCCATTTGCTTGAATGATTTCCATCGATTCACGAATCGCAGTACCTGCTGTGATTACGTCATCTACTAGCATGATACGGCCTTTAAGCGCAGAGCCTACAAGGTTACCGCCTTCGCCGTGATCTTTCGCTTCTTTACGGTTGAAGCAGTAAGGCGTGTCGACGTCATGATGATCCGCCAGCGCGACTGCTGTTGTCGTCGCGATTGGGATACCTTTGTACGCCGGGCCAAACAGCACATCAAACTCAATGCCTGAATCAGCGAGCGCGGCTGCGTAAAAACGACCAAGACGCGCTAGGTCACGACCAGTATTGAAAAGACCAGCGTTAAAGAAGTACGGGCTTTTACGGCCAGATTTCAAAGTAAACTCACCAAACTTAAGAACTTCTTTCTCAAGTGCAAACTCAATAAATTCACGCTGGTATGCTTTCATTATTTTCTCTCTATGTCCTTGGTTTCTTGTGTCTCTTCTCGACAATCATTCATTTCTCTATTGTCGAGATAAAAAAATAGCCCCCATAATGGGAGCTATCTAAATCAATTGGCTAACGCCGCCTTCTGCGCTGCGACAATTTCCGTAATGCCGACTTTCGCCGACTCGAGCAATGCCATCAGCTGTTCGTGACTGAACGGTTCACCTTCTGCGGTGCCCTGAATTTCAATCATCTTGCCTTCTTCGGTCATTACTACGTTCATGTCTGTGTCTGCCGCTGAATCTTCAACGTATTCAAGATCACACAATACTTCGTCGCCTAGTAAGCCGACAGAAACTGCCGCTACGTGGCCTTTCATTGGGTTTGCTTTTAGCTTGCCGCTATCTACTAGGTGTTGGAACGCATCGGCCATTGCAACACTTGCGCCGCTGATAGATGCAGTGCGAGTGCCGCCGTCTGCTTGGATAACGTCACAGTCAACGGTGATCATGAACTCACCCATGGCTTTTAGATCGACAACAGCACGTAGGCTTCGCGCGATAAGACGCTGAATTTCCATCGTACGGCCGCCTTGTTTGCCACTTGCCGCCTCACGACGAGTACGAGAATGTGTTGCTCGAGGTAGCATGCCGTATTCAGCTGTAACCCAGCCTTTACCTTGACCTTTTAGCCAACGTGGCACAGATTCTTCGACGGTCGCATTACACAACACTTTGGTGTTACCGAACTCAACTAGCACTGACCCTTCAGCGTAAGCTGTGTAGTTACGAGTAATTTTGATAGGGCGAACTTGATCCGCCTTGCGATCGTTTGGACGCATGGGCATCTACCTTAAATATGAGGAGAAGACGATTTGGTTGGGCGAAGATTATAACGGAATCGATTCCGGATTCATAGGTTACGCCGCTGGCACAACATAAACAATCCATACATCCCGCGCACCTATCGACGCAGCATGATACACTCTTGAAGTAATTTTCAAAAAATGAAGACAGGAAAATTCGATGATTTACAGTATGACAGCGTATGCACGCAAAGAAGTAAAAGGCGATTGGGGCTCTGCGGTATGGGAAATCCGCAGCGTGAACCAGCGTTATTTAGAAACATACTTCCGCATGCCAGAGCAATTTCGCGGGTTAGAGCCCGTTTTACGTGAGCGCTTTCGTAAGCGCTTAGCGCGAGGCAAAGTAGAATGTAATCTGCGTTTTGAAGCAAACCCTGCCGCAAAAGGTGAGCTTAGCATCAATGAAGCGCTTGCTAGCCAGGTAATTAAAGCCGCTGAACAAGTCATGCACATGACTGGTGAACTGAGCCGAATCAATCCATTTCAAGTCATGCAATGGCCGGGGGTAATGGAAACGCCAGAGCAAGACATGGATGCAGTAAATAAAGTGCTACTAGAAGCGTTTGATGGCGCAATGGATGAATTTATTGAAGCGCGCGCTCGTGAAGGCGAGAACATGAAAGCGCTGATTGAACAGCGTTTAGACGCCATCTCTGCAGAAGTCGTAAAAGTGCGTGCCCGCATGCCAGAAATTTTAGAATGGCAACGTGAGCGACTATTCTCGAAGTTCGAAGACGCTAAAGTGGAACTGGATCCATCTCGTATCGAGCAAGAGTTGATTTTGCTAGCGCAAAAATCGGATGTTGCTGAAGAGCTCGATCGCTTGGACTCTCACGTAAAAGAAACCACAAACATTCTGAAAAAAGGTGGCGCAGTGGGTCGCCGTCTAGATTTTATGATGCAAGAGTTCAACCGTGAATCAAACACGCTAGCGTCGAAATCCATCAGCACCGACATCACCGCATCGGGCGTTGAACTGAAAGTTCTAATTGAACAGATGCGTGAGCAGATCCAAAATATCGAATAGTTTTTTCACCCGTCCAAGAATGTCTTAAAAGCCCTGTTATTTGCTTGTAAATACAGGGCTTTTTTATTTCCCCCGCCCAAATCGGTTTGCAGACGTCCGTTACCAACTGCCTGTTTAGTGGTGGGCAGAATGGTGGGCAGTCCCCTCATTTTTGCTCAATAAGCATTTTGCGGTGAGCAAATTGGTGGGCAGTAAGTTACCCAATTTTCGCATTTAACTCGCCACCACAACAGGTTAGCTGCTGATTCAATAAGCAAATCGGTGGTGGGCAGCCATTATTGCCCCCTCCATTATTTCAGCAACTATGGAGTAAACATGGGAAAACTCACAGCAAAACAGGTTATTGCATACAGCAAAGCCGACCCAAAAAAATATTCAGATGGTGAAGGTCTATACTTTTGCGTCCGCAAACAAGGCTCGCCTTATTGGATGATTCGCTACACCACAGCCAAAGCAAGACGAGAAGCAACCTTGGGGCAATTTCCTTTAATGTCGTTGGCAGACGCCAGAATTGCCGCCGCATACTTTCGAAAGGAAGTACGTGACGGCATAGATCCTCTTCTAGAAAAACAGAAAATCGAGTTACCTGACATTGAAACCGTGGATCAACTGTTCCATGACTGGTATCGAACCGATCTGAGTAGACGACTAAAGCATCCCAAGATTCCGTATCGGGTTTACACCAAAGACATAAGCCCTGTCATTGGCATTAAGTGTATTGCTGAGGTGACCGCACGAGACGTGCGCGAAGTATTAGAACGCATTCGAGAAAGTAACCGCCCTACCATTGCCAACGACACCTTGATGTACATGAAGCAGTTGTTTCGACATGCGATTAAACTCGATTTAACGCTGAATAACCCCGCCGCAGCGTTTACCGTGGACGATGCCGGTGGCGTGGAGTCCAGTAAAGACAGGATGCTCAGCAAAGAGGAAATTCACTACGCCTTTAGCGTGTTTCATACCCATATCAATAGCTTTGGCCGCGATAACTACCTCGCTTGCTGCCTGTTTTTGGTGTTGGGCGTGCGTAAAAGCGAACTGTGCGAAGCCATGTGGCGTGAAATGGATTTAACCACGGGCGTATGGGACCTACCCAAGGAACGCAGCAAAACTGGCGTGCCGATAAGCATTCCCTTACCGCGCCAAGCCATTGCCTGGTTTAACGAGCTGCAAATCCGCGCTTGTGGCTCGCCTTATGTTTTCCCAGCCAGACGAGCAAGCCATCGTCCACATATGGGGCCAGATACGCTGAACCGCGCCATTTCTAAACTCTTTGGTCGCGAGCCAGGGCGCAAAAAACAGCCTCCCAATAAAATGGGCAAACTTGAACACTTCACCGTACACGATCTGCGCCGCACCTTTCGCAGCCTTGCCGCCTCTTTGGGCATTGCAGGCAATGTGGCCGAACGCTGTCTTAACCATAAGCTAAAAGGCGTTGAGGGTATCTACGACCGCCACGATTACTTTGAAGAGCGCCGTATTGCCCATCAAACCGTGGCTGATGTGGTTGAACCGCTAGTGAACTTTGAGCCACATTCGCAACAGCACGCAGGAGGGCATTAACATGCAATTTATGATGCGACTCGCCCCATTACCTTTCCAATAGCCGTGCTGGCAGGGCTTGGCTGGTGTATTGGCATTGCCCTACTCGAACAGTCTCATGGTATAGGCTACGCACTTACTCGGCATTGCCTGATGGTATTCGTGGTACTCGCTCCTTGGCTAATGCTAAAACTCATGTTCTACGTGATTGTCAGTTTAGGACGCAAACTGGGGCTCATCCCGCCTCCACGTCCAACGCACAGCTTGGGGTATGAAGAATCACTCTATTGGTTCAGAGTCTTGGCCTTCTTCGATGGCAAACGCAGCCGCATGCCGAAAAGGCCTATCAGGCGAAACTAACAAGCCCCCATTTGCTCACTTACCGTGGGCAGTTGGGACAATGGGGCAACACTTGATATGCCGAGCTTTAGAGGGTGAATAAGAGGAAATTACACTGCCCCAAGGAATGGGGCAATTGAGGGTCGTGCCAACAACTCCTTTCAGTCAATCAAACTACAAATTTGCAAAAGTCCCAATATGGGACTAGCATCTGTTTATGAGAATTATCGCACTATCAACCTTAAAAACATTTTGGGAAGACAGCCCAGAATACATTGACGCTAAAGAGCCTACTTTAGCGTGGTATAGGCATGTATTAAACGCTAATTGGGGATCACCGGCGGATGTGAAACAGGATTTTAGAAATGCCAGCATCCTCAGAGATGGGCGTGTCGTGTTTAACATTGCCGGTAATAAATACCGGTTAGTTGTTTGGATCAATTATGCCTACAAAGTGGTTTACATACGGTTTATCGGCAGCCATGCGCAATACGAAAAATTCGTCGGGAACGAATTTTCATGAGCAACGCGAGCCCGAAGGGTGAGGCTCATGGACGAGCCGAATAAAAAATTGATGTGCAAACGATTTGAAGCCAAAAGGTAGTAACAAGAGGTAAATATAATGGACATCAGACCTATTAAAACAGATGCCGACTACCGCGCGGCATTAAACGATATCGAAAACCTAATGATGGCGGAGCCTGATGCCGTCGAAGGTGAAAAGCTGGACATTTTGGTTACGTTAGTTGAAGCCTACGAAGCAAAGCATTTTCCAATGGATTTGCCAGACCCTGTTGAGGCAATAAAGTTTGAGATGGAGCGCAAAGGCTTAACGGTTAAAGATCTTGAACCCATGATAGGTAAAAGCAATCGTGTTTATGAAATCCTAAACCATAAGCGATCACTCACGCTAAAAATGATTTGGAAACTTCATGAAGGGCTAGGTATTCCAGCAGAGTCGCTCATCAAACCGCCGCAAGTTCGCGCTTCATAGCGCTGCGCATAAAAATTATGTTGTCATGAATGACGCTCGCTACCCAAATATTTCAGCTATTGATAACAGGCTAGCTGAGCTTGAAAACGAAAAGCAGCAGCTTCTCGCATTAAGAGAGGCTTTGCGTAGCGCTCAAAACGAGCGTTCAGTACAGACATTCACGCCAGAACAAAAAGTCGCCCTATTCAGACAACGATTTCGTGGAAGAGAGGATATCTTTGCCAATCGTTGGCAAAATCAACAGGGGCGCAGTGGCTATTCCGTAGCCTGTGATAATGAATGGGTAAACGGGGTTTGTAACAAGCCCCGCATTAAATGCCAAGACTGTTCACACCGAAAGTTTAGCGAACTAAACGAGCGCATTATTTACAGGCACCTTGCCGGTCATCAAGTGGTGGGGCTGTATCCCTTACTGAAAGATAATACGTGCTATTTGTTGGCAGCCGATTTTGACAAAGGCTGTTGGCAAGAAGAAGTCAAAGCAATGTCTAAAGCGTGCCAAGCGTTTGATATTCCACACGCGATAGAAATCTCGCGTTCTGGCAACGGAGCGCACTTATGGATCTTTTTTGACACCAACATCCCAGCTAACCAAGCTCGGGCACTTGGTTTCGCTTTGCTTGATAAGGCCATGGAAATATTTCCAAATCTATCGTTTGACTCCTATGACAGGCTATTTCCTAACCAAGATGTCCTTCCTGAAGGAGGGTTTAGCAATCTCATTGCGCTACCACTTCAAAAGGAGGCTCGCCTTTCAGGCCGTAGCTGCTTTGTTGACAATGACCTGAATTCGATTGACGATCAATGGCAGTACCTTGCTGAGCTTAAAACGCTCACGCAATCGAGTATTGTTCAACTCATAACAACCATTTCACCCAATACCCTATTACTGTCCGAACAAGGTCTAATAGACAACCGCCCTCCTTGGGAAATCACAGCCAAAGCCGCACCAATAAAATTAGAGTCTTTGCCGAAAACCGTGACCATTACCTTGGCCAACCATATCTACTTTTTGATGAGCGAGTTACCTGGGCCACTACTGGCAGGACTCAAGCGATTAGCGAGTTTTTCTAATCCTGTGTTTTTTAAAACACAAGCGTTACGCTTTTCAACCCATGGCATTCCAAGGTTTATTTCCTGTGCTCGTATTGAAAACGGTTATCTTGCACTACCGCGTGGCTGTCTCGATGACGCGATTGCTTTGCTACAAGAGCACAGTATTTCGCCACTGTTTGACGATAAGCGTGAAACCGGCAAACCATTATTAAAACTTACCCCTGAGTTCACTTTGCGAAAGAACCAGCGTGACGCAGTGGCCGCAATATCTAAACATGACTTCGGTATTTTGCATGCGCCGACCGCATTTGGAAAAACGGTTACTGCCATCGGCATGATCGTAAAACGCAAAGTAAATACCCTAATACTGGTTCATAGCCGACAACTGCTTGAACAGTGGCAAGAGCGATTACGCACGTTCCTACCCGACGTAAACATTGGCAGTATAGGCGGGGGTAAAAGAAAGCCAAGTGGCATTATCGACATTGCCACCTACCAAAGCTTGGTTAATAAAAAAGACAACTCCATCACGCCTCTCATCCAAGACTACGGCCACATTATTGTTGATGAATGCCACCATCTGTCTGCGCCAAGGTTTGAAATGGTACTCAACGAGGTAAGAGCAAAATATGTATTGGGCCTAACAGCAACGCCAGAGCGACAAGATGGCCATCAGAAGATCATTTTTATGGCGGCAGGGCCCATTCGCTATAAAGTGAAACAAAGTCCTGATGAGCAATTTACTCAAACCGTGATGATTCATCAGCTCTACGATATACCGCCAACTGAGCTAATAAAAACAGATGTGCGCCCAAAAATAAGCGATGCCTACCGCTGGCTCGTCGATAACCAACAGCGCACTTCAAAAATTGTCTCAGACGCCTCTCAATGTGTTCAAAATGGCGGACACCCGCTAGTCCTTACAGAGCGCAGAGAGCACGCAGAGTACGTACACTCACGACTTACCGAGATGGGTATAAGCACTGTCGTACTCAAAGGCGCCATGAAAGCTGCCGAACGCAAGAATGCTGACAATCATCTGCAATCGGCTCAAGTTGTCGTCGCAACAGGAAAATATGTGGGTGAAGGGTTTGACCTACCAAGACTGGATACGTTGTTTTTGGCCATGCCAATCGCATGGAAAGGTACATTGGCCCAATATGCCGGTCGTATTCATCGTGAATCGGAAGGAAAAACACAAGTCACCATTCACGACTATGTAGACTGCGCCCTCCCTATGCTGCAACGCATGTTTAAAAAACGCGAGAAAAGCTACAAGGCAATGGGGTACGCCCTTGAGTACATTGATGGTAACAGTGACAAGCAACCTTCACTGAAGTTAGAAAACGTCCCTTCATCAAATACCAAGCCAAAATAAACAGCAGCACTTCATTAAACACTTCCCCATGCCTTTCCCCCCATACGCCAAAACCACTATCCGTTTGGCTTTTGGATCGAAACGCCAAACAGGGAAATCAGCCCATTTACTGTTTGGCGTCTCAATTAAAATCCAACGCTGCTAAGCCTTGCCGGTACTGGCACAAAGCAAGGTTTGGCACTTTTTGCACCCTAAACCAACCTCGAATCCAAAGTACAAACTGTTTGTTTTTTCTAACCCAGAATGCAAACGATCGTTTGGCGTCTCGATTTTTTTGCACTTGGCGAACGCAGCCAAACAGCGCTGTATTGGACTATGTATATCAAACAGTTAGCCGCGCACGGGTCATCATAAAAAACCGATTTGACTGGTTAGTTTGATGGCCATTTCTTTCATCTAATTCACCACTGAGTCTTCACCCGACGACTGAAAATAGACGGCATGACGAACCAACAAGGTGATAAGTGACGTGTTATGGGCAAGTGCTAACGATTTGGATAGAGAATGGATACAGCAGGTGGTCACTTTACTGGTTGGGCATGGCGCATTTACCCTCTACCCAGCATTAAGCCAGTGCGATAATGCAGCCGAACGCCTAACCCGCTGGCTGACCTATCAGTTACCGCGCGTTAAACAAGCGCACCTAGGCTGCCCGATTCACCAATGGCTAAATAGCATTGGCGCACAAGTGATCGTAGAAAAATGGCAAAGCCCCGAGCAATGGCCAAACCTCTATTGGCTACCTTTACCTGAGGTTGATGGCCACCCGCAAGGCGGCTTGGTTTTGTTACCGGCACATTTGTTACCGGTATATTTGGATTACACGAGCCAAACCAGAACATTACAAGCAAACACACCGGCCAACGCCTGTATTTTTTGGTGCATCACGCCTTTGTCTAAAACAGGAAAGCGCGCTACCTTGCACCCCAAACAGCAAAACCGCGCCTTTTGCCTGCCCAGTTCGCCAGAGCAAATGGGCAAATCATGTACGGGGTTATTACTGAGAGGTTTTAGAAAGGAGAGCCAAAAACGAAACGGCAACGTGATCAGCCACCAGATAAACCTAGCTCTACTGCACCACCTTTGTGGGCCGGAGAATGATGTGTGGTTGAAAGCGAATTTTGGTGCCATAACTCATTACGGTACCAAAAATTAGAAGCCTGAAAAACGAGTAACCCCTCACAGGGCGCTGTTCTGACGGGTAGCGGGAGGGGTGTTGTTGATGCGATTTTAATATCAAAAGCGCCAAATAGCTCGATATTATTTGATGTCGCTTTTTAGTTACTGTTTGCTAAATTGCACAGTTGGTAAAACAACCCTTGGCAAACGCAGTCGTTCACATTGAGTACTTAAGAACTCGCGCCAATAAGGCCAAACATGGTAGCTAGCATTTTTCAGTGCAAATTCATCAATCGATTCCTGCTCTAGTTCTGCTGCGACTTGGTATTCTGCAATAAAGTCTGCTTCAACAAAGGCTTTAATATCAGGATCGCCATTTTCCTTAGGATTCACCCAACGAGTCCCCAAACGGATATAAATGCGTACCAGATGGCCATCGCCATCAATATCGATCAATTCACTTCGAAGAACAACATGCATTTGTTGCACTAACAACGCTTCAAGTTCCGTGGATTTTGGGTCAAAGTCTTCAACACACTTAGCTTGGCACGATTTAACGTATACATCCTGTATCACTAAAGCATCAATAGCCTGTTGTAACGATTTTGATACTTTTTTAACCATAACACGCCTCTAGTTCGAGTTCGTGCGATGCAACAATTCTCGTCTTTCGAGCAGTAGATGAAAAATCCACTACAGCTACATTTTTCCAGCTGGTCTGGATATTACGCTCAACACCCGCATCCAACATTAACTTATCTAAAGCAGCTGGCACTTCCGCCGCTAAACGGAGCAGTTTATCCATTGCGTCTGATTGCATCACATCGTCTGATTCGTACTTGGAAAACGCAACAGGGCCACCACCAAACACTTTTGCAGCATCAGCCTGTTTTAAGCCCCAGCGTTTACGCAAGACCTGGAGTTCATTACCCGTTAACAAGCCTTGCACCTGCTTTTTAAAAGCAATCATTGCACGCTTGTTAAAGCGAGCTTCAGCAGTACCAGCCTGTTCACTGCCGCAGCAATCACACACTGCATACTGGCTGTCAATTTGGCCTTGCTGACCTAAATGCTCAACTGTAACCCTCTCGGTATGGAGAGTTAATTGGCCCATCTCACAAATTGGACAAGTTTGACTATTCATCACATATCCTCAGCGCGACAAATGACAAGAAACCAGTAATAACAATTTACCTGTCTTGCCTATCGCAAATTTCACATAGTATTCGTAGCGCATTTCTTTATGCGCATACTCCACCCATTCATTTCTAAACAGCCGATAACTATCACATGCAGCCCAAGAAATAGCCTTATCAGTTTGACCAACTATGCACCATTCTGATTTTAGGTAACTTCCTGAACTCAGAGCGGCACAAACTAGCTGTTTAACATCATCAATATCGAATCCCATTGTCTGAACATCTTTTCTACAACGTTCAGTCAATAGCTTAGTGTTGTCACCAGCGGTTGGGAGCAATGCCTTAACCAACTCTGATGAATAAAGAGGCCCGTCTGCGATATAGATTCTGTCACTGCCAGCTTCATTAGGTGGCTGCTCATCAATATAGGCGCTTACATTTATCGCATTATTTACCATAATGGTAATTTAATCCAGTTAAAGTTGAACATTTAGCCTCACACCATTGCCGCTTCGTACACTTTTTCAACCTCGGTAAACTTAGTGACGCTCTCTAGGCGAGTTAAGGTTGTGAGTTTCATCGAGTTTTTCATTGGGCGATGTGGCACATTGGTCACTGGCGTTTGCAGTGATAGCGGTTTGCCAAGCTCAAATAAATAATACAAATCAGCAGAACCTGACTTCTTACCCGCTTGATCTTCGGTAATGGCGTAGCGTGGTAACACGGTGACTCGTTTAACCGGCCACAGTTTGTCAATTTGCTTGGATGAACTTTGAGTGTCTGAGGTAGACGCCAACGCTAAATAGCGAATTTCCTCGGCAATATGCTGCTTAAATTTCTGCAAAAACGTGCTTTGCGGCAGGTGATACCACTGCGCTGTACCTTGCTCAAATTGTTCAAAGTAGCCATTATCACGGCCGCGTTGCCCACCCAATGCCACTGTCATCTAGACTAGCCCACTGCCAACTTCGCGGCTTGTTGCCACATAAAGTGGGGCATAGGCTCTTTTAACTGCCAAGTAATACTCATCGGCTGTGACCCCGTATGCGATACATACTCCACTTCACCATAATTAACAAAACCCATAGTGCGGCCGTATTCATCTTTGCTTTGTTCACGAACAAATAAAAACAGTCGCTTACCCATTCTTTGATGCTGGATGTACTCCAAACCGCGCCCTTTGTCGGGCCTTGCACTGTTCTGTGACTGCCAGTGAAAGAGATGTTCGTTGATCGCGTAATCGTGATACATAGTGGTTGGCGAAAATTGCTTTTCATTTTTGTCTAAGGTGACAAACATCAGTTCAATATTCTGATCTTTCAACACAAATACCCCTTCGCGTGCTGGAGGTTTGCGCTCAAAAGTGGTCGCTCCAAATGCCACCAATATTTGCTCACGCGCATAACGTGCATGCAGCCTCAATGCGACCTCTGGCAAAGCCTGCATTGTTGGTTGCTCATGCTTGGTTTGTGCGAGTTGCCAATTCACAACATCCAGTAACTCTGCTTTTAACTCGCAAGCATTCAGTTTCGCTAAACTCTGTTCAATGGAATCAAAACCGCACTCTGGCCCTGTTTTTTGCCAAAAATCGTAATGACACATCAAGGCGTAACGATGGTCAGCATCTTCAATAACAAAGTTACTTTGACAAAGCTGTTTTAAGAAACTCAAATAGGCATGATCATCACAGGTCAAAATTCGGTTATGAATGGCCTTTCTGAGCATTTTCAACAGTTCTTCTTCAACTGATTTTTCGTTGATTTCATCTTTAGCTTGCTGAACTAGCTGCGACCAACTCCCTCGCTTATAAAGCTCATTCAAGTCGATGTGAGGATTTAAAGTTAAGAAATTCGACAATGTTAACGGCAGTGTGGAATGCTGAGGATATTGGCGGATCATCGCGACTAGGCGCTTCAACGTTAATGAAGCTTGACGAATATTGCTCAGTACCATTTCTTGCGTGCGCTTGCTTAACTCAATGCGACAACCGAGTGGCGCATGAGGGAAGCCTTGCTTGATTTCATCACTGATCGCGCGATGACTTTTACCGACTAAAGCTCTAAATTTATTGGCAAAGTCGTATTCAGGACGTGAATTACCAACAAAATCCATCACGGTACAACATTCTTTGCCTTCGGCTAAGCGCAAACCTCGGCCAAGCTGTTGCAAGAAAATAGTCAAACTTTCTGTTGGCCTTAAAAACAATAAGGTATCAACTTCGGGAATATCGACACCTTCGTTAAAAATATCGACCACGCAAAGCACGTTAATGCTGCCAGAACGAATCGCTTGCTGCTTTTGTTGCCGCTCTTGGCTGTTATCACTAGTCAACAAATCCGCTTTAACGCCTTTTAATAAGAGTTGCTCTGTCATGTACAGTGCATGTTCTTTGCTCACACAAAAGGCCAAAGCTTTCATTTTGCTAATATCGGTGATGATCTCCTGCATACTCAGCAAAATCTTATTAAAACGAACCTGGTTGTGGGTGTAAAGATGGGTCAGCTGAGCGATATCGTATCGCCCACGACTCCACGGGATAGTTCGAAGGTCAGTATCATCATCAATACCAAAATACTGAAATGGGCAAAGGTGACGACGATTAATAGCTTCCGGCAAACGGATCTCTGCCGCAATCACACCGCCAAAATCCGCTAGAATATCGCCACCATCATGGCGCTCTGGTGTAGCTGTAAGGCCGAGTAATATAGCAGGGGAAAAATGCTCCAGCACTGCGCGATAACTAGTCGCAGCAATATGATGCACCTCATCAATCACAATGTAGTCATAATAGTCAGCCGTTAGGTTAAGCTGTTCCAGCTGATTGTTCAGGGTTTGGATAGAAACAAACAGCTGCCGATAATGCTCTGGGGTATGCCCGCCAACCCACAACTCACCAAAAGCACTATTACGCAATACGCCACGATATGCCGCTCTGGCTTGTTTTAATATTTCTTCTCGGTGCGCGACAAACAGGAACTTAGCTTGCGGTTTTTCTTTGATAAAACGGGCAAAGTCAAAAGCTGAAATAAGGGTTTTTCCGGTACCCGTTGCCGCCACCACTAAATTACGAAAGCGCTGATGCACACTGCGTTCAACGGCCAATTGCTCCAATATGTCACTCTGATGCGGAAACGGCGAAATATCAAAGAAATGCGTAGGACTAGCCTCAAAATCTCCGCGCTGCTGGTTCAAGGCTTTTTTGAGCTTTTCGCTACTTGTTACATCGCCACTAAAGTGTTCAAAATCATGAGAAGCCCAATAGGTTTCAAAAGTGCTCAATGATTTATTGATAATGTGTGGGATTTCTTGCGAAGTAATTTTTAAATTCCATTCTAAGCCATTGGTTAGCGCTGAATGGGAAAGATTGGAAGAGCCGATATAACCAGTGTGATAACCCGTGTTGCGTAAAAATAGATAGCTCTTTGCATGTAACCGTTCACGCTCAGTGTTATAACTCAGCTTCACCTCGGTATTGGGTAAGTTCGCCAAATACTCAACCGCTTTCGCGTCAGTCGCCCCCATATATGAGGTAGTAATAATTTTTAGCTCGCGGCCGCTAGCAGTAAACTCTTCTAACTCTTTGCGAAAAATTCGGATCCCTGCCCACTTAATAAATGACACTAACCAGTAGATTTTATCCGCAGACAAGATCTCCCGCTTTAATTCAGATTCGAGCGACAACCCTGCATTACTGCCACAAAACAGCTCGCTTTGGCTTAGACCTGTTAAAGGGAAAATGTCGTTTATGTAATTTTTTAAATCGGCTGAGACAGGATTTTCGAGCTCATAGAGCGCAGTTAGAATTTTACCTTGACTGGCAAGCAAGTTGTCTTCGATAAAATCATCATCCTGAATTTGTGTTTTTAACCACAATAACAATTGGTTGGACAAAGTAATTTGCTGTTGCAGCCGATCATCACCCGCTGGCACCGCATCAATCGCATACTCAAGAATGTGTGAGAGGAAGCGAGATAACCATGTTGATGCTTCACTGCTATTGAGCTCACGTTCGCCGACATAGAATCGCTCTCGGTCAATACGACTCTCGATAAGCTGCGTTATAAGCTGCTCATAAATTCCGACTTGTTGCATGATATTCCTTTTATTCTAATGGCTGGATCAATAACAACATCGATTGATATCGCAGTTTTACCGCCAGTCCATTTTGTGATTTTGTCATTTCAACCAAGTTGTACTTGCCCAATGTTTTCAGTGTTCTCGACACATTACTGACCGCTCGACCTGTGAGCATGGCCAGCTCAGTGACCGATTGCGGCTGTTGTTCGGCGATTACTTTTAACATCTGCTGGTTTTCTTTCGACAGCAGATTGGCCACCGATTTCAGTGAGTCGAACCAGATATCAACGGGGAAATCGGGGTCGGGCGTTTGCCCTTTAATGCCAATCACGCAGCGCGATTGTTTTGCGTTTTTCATTACTCGCATAGCTTACTCGAATCGTTTGCTCACTAGGTTCCCAGCAAGTAGATAAAAAAGCGCTTGGCCAATAAAAAGACTGTACGCTTATACATAACCAGAACATCTTATCAACCACTGATAATAGAGCAAGGATATTTTCCGTTTAGGGCGACTACAAACCCAGTGTTCAGCAAGTACACAACCAGTACACTGGCGGTATTGTCTGCCTTAGCCTTTAATCCTCGCCCAGCCCTTAGGTTGACTGGCGGTACACTAAAAGGCGACAAGCCCTCACAGGGCTCATCACCTTTTTAGTCATCCAATATGCTGCCTTTCACGCAGTACATGCGTGGGCGGGTATTGTCGGGCAGGCTGACTTTTCGCTGCGGTCGGTTGCCATCAGGGACTAGGTAGCCTGCGGCCATCAGTGCTTTGGCGGCGCGATCTGGGCTTAGGCCTTCGGTGGCTTCACGCCAGCCGGTTGGGTAAAACAAGTAGAGGGTTTGTGGGCCTGTAGAGTCAAGCCAACCGGCGCGTTGGCGTACTTGGCTGCTGTAACCGGTTTGTTTGGGCGTAAAGCGGCTTTCGCCATGCTGCTCAATAAAGCTGCGCACCTGGCGAATGGCTTGTTGGTCTTCATTGGCAGCCACACCACCGCGGGCGAGTATCCATTGGTTAAGCTGGCTTAAACAGGCGGCTTCGACACTTTGGGTTGGCCAATCGAGTACTTTGGCTTGAATGGCTAACAACCCAGCGCTGGCCAGTAAGGCAAACTTTTCGGCAACTCGACGCACTTGGCCGTCCGCCTCGGGTGGTAAGCTGGCTAAAAAACGTTGGCGTACATTTTGGAAAACGGGGCGCACCTGCGCGCTGTGCTGCGTTAAATACCGTAACCAGTCCAAAGCCAAGCAGCCGTAATGTTGGCGACTTTGCTGTTTTAGGTGATCGGCTAAATCAGCGGCGTTCATGTCATGGCTATGGTTAAACACGCCCATTTGCGCTCCAGCATCGGCACTGAGATCAATCACGCGCACTTGCTGGCCGGCTTTTACGCGCTTGCCGATACTGGCAAGATGGCTTTCGAGCGTCACTTCACCAGTAGATAAAAACACTAAACGCCAACGGGCGGGTAAGCGCATTTCACCGTATTTGCCTGCACGGGTTTTACCTTGGCCATTGGCAAGCATATAAGCGACATCTCCCGCCTCTTTTGGATCAACTTCGCCCATTTCATCGAGCGCCAGCAAGGCATCGTTATGCGCTAATGCTGTGCCTTCTAAACCGTTGGCCGTGGCACGCCAACTGTGGCGCAGTTGATTAGGCTCGCCCCACACCGATAATGCTGGATACAGCGCTGCGGTTTTACCAGTACTGCTGGCACCGTAGAGGTGTAAACCAAAACCATCCACCCCGCACAAATGCAACAAAGGCGCAGCCAGAGCAGCACAAACACCAACAATTAATAGCGGGTTATCCAGACAATAACGGCCAACGTGCTGCCGCCAACTATCGCTACTACCTTGTTGAATAAAGCCTTCTATCGGGTGCATGGTTTGCAGCACCATGCGCAGGTTGTTACTGTGTTCGCTTGGGTAAAAGGTGAGGCGCGGATGCACATAAGCGTGGTGATGCCAGCCAATGCAGTTCACGCTGATGGCCTTTTGCGTGGCCAGTTCGCCCATTTGTTGAATAAACAGGGAGAGCAACTGCCGCGCTTTGACACTGTTGCTTAGCCGCATGCCTCGGCTGAGTAGGATTCGGCGGTACTCGCTGCCGTCTCCGGCCAATAGTTCTGCTGGCATGGCCCAATAGCGATGGCGATTGTCATCGTCTAACCAGTGCAATAAATAGCCGTAGTTGTCCCCTTGCGGATCGCGGGTGCGGGCGGCCACTTGCAACCAAGAACAGATTTTAACTGGGCTATCTTGCCCAGCCGGTTGCATCACCAGCCAGTTTTGCGCGTTATAGGCAAAACCAGCCGGTAATGTTGGCATGTTGTTATTCAACTCATTGGCAGGTAACGCGGTTGATGCTGATGGTTTATCTACGGCCATAAGCAGCACCGATACGGCGGGTTTCAATCCACTGGTCGATATCGCTTTCTAACCAGCCCACGGCACGCGCGCCAATCCGGATGGATCGCGGAAATTCACCATTGGCCATCAGGGCATAAATGGTGCTGCGGCCAAAGCCTGTTTTGGCCTTTACCTCGGGCAAGCGCAAAATCCGCTGCTGACGCGCTAGGTGCACTGAGTTTGTGGGTAACTGTGTGGTTGGGTTCATCGTTTGCTTCCTCACTGATCTGTTAAGTTCAGTTAGGAGTTTGCCAGTACTAAACGGACGCAGTAGGCAGATAAATGCCCGGATCGTGCAGCTTTCTGAGGGTACAAGTAGCTACTTGCCCCAGAATTTACATAATGCCCCAAGTCATAAATACCCTGTGGGCAGGGTTAGTGTGTGCCTAAGTGGCGTGAACTAAGGCTTTGCCCAGACTGCCCCAAAAGCCCAAGGGATGAGTGCCAAAAGCTTTTTCAAAAAGGGAGAGTCTTGCTCAATTAGAACGCCACAACACTTTTACGCGCATAAAAATGTAAAATATCACACTTTTCTGCGCGTAAAAGTGTAGACTGAGTTATACTACAGGCAGTTAACAGTCTAAATTGGCGGGAAATGACAATGCAGCGCAACTTACTCAACGCCCTAATAGCATGGAAAAGTCAACCTGTGCGCAAGCCATTATTGATCGATGGCGCAAGACAAACAGGTAAAACCTATCTACTGCAAGAGTTGTTTGGGAATACCTTTGCCAACATCCTTCGTATCGACTTCCTTGAAAACCCAGCTTACAAAGAAGCGTTCGATGGCTCGTTGTCACCTGACGAGCTAGTAATGAACATTGAGTTGTTAACCAACCAAGCGTTCAATCCAGACACCGACTTGCTGATATTAGATGAAATTGGCGAATGTGAACGAGCCGTAACTTCGCTGAAGTATTTTGCCGAAAAAGCACCGTCCTATTTTGTCGCAGCCAGCGGTTCAAATATTGGTTTGCTCAACACCTTCCCTGTGGGCAAGGTAGAGCAATACAATTTACGACCACTGACCTTCCAAGAATTTATTTACGCATCCAACGAGCAAGCACTGATCAAAGCATTTGATAGTCAAGCAAGCACACCGGCGGTGCACACTAAATTGATGGATAAACTAACCGACTATTTTTTTACCGGTGGTATGCCGGAAGCCGTTTCTGCTTGGTATCAGTTTAAGGATTCAAGCATTCTAGAGCGTGTTGAAAAAGTCACAAAAATTCATGCCGATTTAGTTGAAGGTTATCGCCGCGATTTCGGTAAGTACGCGGGCAAGGTCGATGCCACACTGATTGAATCGGTGTTTAATAGCATTCCAGCCCAGCTATCACTTGTCAGCGATGAGTCAGTTAAACGCTTTAAATTTAAGCATGTGCATGAGCGTAAATCTCGTTATAGCGATTTTGAAACCGCGATCCATTGGCTTAACTGCTGCCGCTTAGCTTTGCCAAACTACCCTATTGAAGGATTACCTAAATCTCCGTTGGCGGCCTATAAAAAAGACAATATGGTTAAACTATTTCTGTTTGATGTGGGCCTGCTCAATCATATGCTGGGCAGCAGTTATAAAGAGATTAAGCAACAAAACTATGAATACAAAGGCTATGTGGCTGAAAACTTTGTGCAACAAGAGCTCACAGCTATTGGCGTTGACCCAAGCTATTCATGGAATGACGCCCGCGCCGAAATCGAATTTATTTTGGCGACCGATGAAGGCGATATCATCCCTGTGGAAGTCAAAAGTGGTAAACGTACAAGAGCAAAATCGTTGGCATCCTACGTTGAAAAATGTACTCCAAATAAAACCTTTAAGTTAACGGGTACACAAGGCTCTTCAGCGTTAGAACAAACCAATATCGTGATGCCTTTGTATTTCACGCAGTATTTACCAAAGAGGTGGTAAAAGCGCGTTGCCTAGCCCCGAAGGTCTACACAAAGTTACCTTAGGGATAACAATTTGTAGACCTGATGCTTACCATTCGACACTCAGTCTTATCTCTCTTGGATACCATAGTATCCATATTGAGCTTATTTCTATTAAAATGGACATCATAATGTCCATTTCAGGCTAAGTGAGCTTTCTGCTGACTCATTACTATCGCGTAGAACCAGTGAAAAAATGGCAAAGCTATGTTGACGGAAATCGTGCTCGATAAAGCCCTTCAAAACTGCTATGTTTTAGCTCTAACAGCAGCATAAAAACGGCACTGTTTTTCCATTGCTAACCACTAAGATTTAGTAAAAGCCATAGGCAAGTGGTGGGCAGTTTGGTGGGCAAACAGGCATTCTTGAACGGTTTCTTTTCGATAACTCGTTGAGTTTGTTAGGTTCTAGGCCGCTACTCAATGAGCAGATCCAAAACATTGAATGATCTAAAAGTCATCGAGTATTGAAACAAAAAAGCCCCGCTAGTGCGGGGCTTTCTTTTACTCATCTTTTTCCAAGGTTCTGTTATCAACGTAGGGCCAATAATGGTGTCCAATTCTGATCAGCAAAGTAGCCGCAGCCAAAATAAACGCAGCCAGAGATAACCACACAACCAAAACCGCATCCAGCTCTTTCATTCCGAGAGTGATATAGCGGGCGATCGCCATCATCGCGATGTAGATAGGATAGCGTACCGGAATTTTACCGTTCATCACGAACTGCTGCACCATGGCGAGCACTTCCAGATAGATAAACATCAACAGAATATCTGTGAGTAAGACACGCTTCTCTACAAATACGTGCACAAACTCTTGCATCATGGCGTACAACGTCGCCAAGGTAATAGAGACTAATAATACCGCCTCCAAAATATGGAAGATTCTCAGGAAAGGTCGACTAAAGGATTTCGGTAAATTCGACGGCATGGTCCATTATCCAAACAAAGAAAATAGGCCTTGAGTTTAGCATGCAACGATCTTCAATCAATCAGAATAAACATCAGTGTAAATCGACTCCAAGTCCTGGCATTTGCTTATAAAAACGCTCCGCTTATTTGGCGGAGCGCTTTTGTGTTATAGGACCTGTGGCATCACTTACGCCACTTGCTGCTTTTTTTCAGCTACGCGCTTTTTCTTCCGATATTTAGGGTGAGTGATCGGAATCGCAGATAGGAGTTTTTTGGTGTATTCGTTTTGCGGGTTTGCATAAATTTCTTTAGCACTGCCTGCTTCTACCACTTTGCCAAAATACATCACGGCAACTTTGTCAGAAACATGTTTCACCACCGAGAGATCGTGAGAGATAAATATGATCGCCAAGTTCATTTCTTGTTGCAGTTGTAGCAATAGGTTCAAGATTTGCGCCTGTACCGACACATCTAACGCAGATACCGATTCATCACAAATCAGCAGTTTAGGCTTCAATGCAATCGCGCGAGCGATACCGATACGCTGCCGTTGCCCGCCTGAAAATTCATGTGGATAACGGTTTACTGCCGTTTCTGGTAATCCCACTTTGATTAAAAGCTCTTTTACCCATTGTTTACGCTCTGTTGGCGTGCCAATTTTATGAATAACAAACGGTTCTTCCAGAATCATACCGATGGTATGACGCTGATTGAGTGACTCCATTGGGTCTTGAAAGACGATTTGCATGTCTTTACGCAGCGATCGCATCTCTTTCACAGACAATTTAGTGATGTCTTTACCTTCAAAGAAAATCTTACCTTCTGTTGGCTCGTATAACTTTAAGATCGTGCGACCAAGGGTGCTTTTACCACAACCTGACTCACCAACTAGCCCCAGTGTTTCACCTTCAGAAACAGACAGTGAAACCCCGTCTACCGCTTTGATGGTGTAGCCTTTCTTGAACAGCCCTTTACCAGAAACAAAGTGCTGCTTAAGATTTTCAATTCTTAATACTTCTTTTGCCATAACATCCTCTTTTATGACTGGTTCACTTTGCCCAGTTAACTGGCAAACATACTGGCATCAATAGGCTTGATATCGATCATCTGCTTCGGCTCATTATCTAAGCTCGGCATCAATCCCATTAAACGCTCTGTGTATGGGTGCTGCGGGTTATCAAACAACTCAAAAATTTCTGCTTTTTCGACAATACGTCCGCCATACATCACGGCAACATCATCACACACTTCTGCCACAACCCCGAGATCGTGAGTGATGAAGATCATCGCCATGCCCGTTTCTTCCTGAAGCTCGTTCATCAGTTCAAGGATAGACGCCTGAACCGTAACATCCAACGCTGTAGTCGGTTCATCACAAATCAGAATATCCGGCTTACAGGCCAATGCCATCGCGATCATGACACGCTGGCGCATACCACCAGATAGGTTATGGGGATACTCATTCAATCGCTTCTCTGGCATTGGAATTTTTACTTTTGCCAGCATTTCAATCGAGTACGCCTCCCGCTCCTTTTTGTCGAGCTCAGGTCGATGGAGCTCAAGCACTTCACATATTTGACGACCAATGGTATGCACTGGGTTAAGCGCCGTCATTGGGTCTTGGAAGATGATCGAAATGCGATCGCCACGCATGGCGTACATCTCTTCCGCAGGCAAATCAACTAGGTTGGTGCCGCGATAATTCACTTCACCTTTAATGATGTTGCCATATGGCTTAGGTAATAGCCCCATGATCGACATTGAGGTTACGCTCTTACCACTACCTGACTCTCCCACCAGACCGAGTGTACGCCCAGCTCTCACATCAAAGTTCACACCATGCAGAACCTTCACTGGCCCATCATCGGTGGTAAATTCAACTTCGAGATCTTTAACACTTAGGATTACATCGTTTTCCATAACCAATCCTTACAGCTTATAAGTGTCATCTACGACAACAACAGGTTCAAAAGCTTTGCCTGACTTCATCGCTTGTTTCGTTTCTTTTTTGATATCACTATCAATCCAGTAAGTGCCATCGCCTATGATTGCACCACTGAACAGCGCCTCTGTCATGCGATTCATTGGCTTATCTGGAAACTTTAACCAGCGCCAGTGACCATAGCGGACATAAGGAACCATGTAGCCTGGGACGATAACGTGAGCATCAATGATGTCACGCTGAATCTCATGACCTAGCTGGATCTTTTTATCCATATCCATGCCAAAACGATACTCGATGATCTTTTCATCCAGTTCAGGCGTGCTGTAGTTTGTGAAAGAGTTAGTTTGCGGCTTGTTCGCATTGACTGAATGGAAATACTCCCAATACGTTGGGATCTCAGACGTACCCATATCTAAGAAAGCCAAATCGTGCTTTTTCTCACGTACGTATTTGAACATGGATGAGCCATCAACTAACTTGAGCTCAATATCCAGCCCAGCTAGCTTGGCTTGCTCACGCAAAAAGGCAATACGAGGAGTATGAACAGGTGTTCCGTAGGTCAGCTCGAAGCTTAAGCGCTCACCTTTATCATTGACACGAATACCATCAGAACCAATTTTGTTAAAGCCTGCGGCTTCGAATGCCTCGGCCGCTTTTGCGGGATCAAACTTCGGTGCCTTAGCATCTGGTAGGGTGTATTTACCATGACCATAACCGGTCGGGTTCGGTTTACGGGAGTAGTCGCCACGCATGACATTCTCTATCATGCCATCAAAGTCAATCGCGTAAGTAATGCCCTTGCGAATGTTTAAATCATCCAGCAAAGGCATCGCGGTGTTCATCCATACACCACCAGCCCCAACTGGGAATTGGTTGTAACCCCAGAACTTTTGAATGTATCCCTTTTGGTAAGGTTCCGTATTCGATTTATCATGCCATAAGCTTGGTAAAACAAGACCAAATGCGTCCAGCTTCCCTTTCTCAAAGTGCTTCATCGCGATATCACTGTCGCGAATCACTGTGATGCGGATTTTGTCGACATTATAACGATGTTGATAATACTTATTGCTGTAACCCCACCAGTCTTCACCGACATGTTTGAAGGTAACACTTTTACCTTTTTTAATGTCATCTAGGTAGTATGCACTGGTCGTTGGTTCACTTTTAAAATTGTAGTAGCGGACAAAGTTGTCATGTATACCGTCACCATTTTCATCTTTTGAAGGGTTAGCATAAAAATGTGCGGGGCGTGGGCGCAGAGCCCCCATTCGTAACAGCAACTCTTCCGGATTGAACTCTTTCGCAGCCTTAACAGCAAACGTATGAGTGTCGTACTTGATAACATCCGCAATCGTTTTGTTGTAGTAATCGTTGTACCAAGGTTCCAAGATGTCCTTGGAACGATAAAACTTCAGCATGAACACGAAATCGTCGGCAGTCACAGGTTTGCCGTCCGACCATTTGGCTTCAGGGTTGAGTTTGAAATAGACCGTTTTGTTGTCACCTGCTAACGCCCACTCGTTAGCAAGCTCAGGGATAAACTCTAAAGTATCTGGGTGGCGGACCACCAAGCCTGGTGTTTCATCTAAGATAAAAGAACGTAGCCCTGCATTAGCGTCTGGGCCAACACTACGTAACGTCTGCGGGAAACTTGACATAAAGGTGCGATAAGTCCCTCCACGTTTCGCTTCTGGCGAACCATATTGAGGCTCATCCCAGTTTGTTTGCCAGTTTAAGTCAGTCGGAAGCGTTGCTGACATTGCACCAAAACTCAGGGCGCTCAGCGTGGACGCTAAAAATAATTTCTTCATAAAACTTCCCTTTTTATGTTTTGCTCACAATGCTCGCTTAAACATAGCGTGTGAATTTTTTCGGGTCGAAAGCCGCTCGAATGGCTTCACCAATAAAGGTCACCATTACCAGAACCAGAACAATAGAAGTCACTACTGACGCAACAATCCATGGCGAATCTAAGTTTGACTTACCTTGTTGCAGTAGTTCACCCCAACTTGGCGTTGGTGGCATCAAGCCTAATCCTAGGTAATCGAGAGCAGTCAGTGCTGTGATGTTAGCTGCAATAGTGAAAGGCGCTAGGGTTACAATCATCACCATCGTATTTGGCAAGATGTGATTAAACAAGATACGTCCGGTCGATGCCCCTAAAGCACGAGCCGCCATTACATATTCTCGTGCCGCTTCTTTATAGGTCATGGTCCGCATGTACCATGTCATCCCCATCCAAGTGAAAAGCACGTTAATAGCGACAAAGAGAGCGAACGTCGGCTGAACGATTGAGACAAGAATCATAATGACGTACAAAAACGGGACCATTGACCAGATTTCGATAAGTCGCTGTACAAACAAGTCAAATTTACCGCCCCAAAAACCCATAGCACAACCGACTGCAGTACCGATCGCGTAGGAAATGGCCATCGTAAGCAACGCAAATCCCATCGCCGTTCTGAATCCGTAGACGAGTCGCGCCAAAATATCGCGACCTATCACATCTGTACCTAAATAATGCTTATTTTCGGCACTAGGCGCTGTTGGCGGGAAATCACCACTAAAATCTTGTTCGTATGGGTTCCACGGCACAAGCGGCAAAATAACAAAGTTGTCGCCCCCTTCAGCCTCAAACGCTTTTTGCAGTACACGATAATCGGCTTCACTGGATGACTCTTGGCCGAATTCGCTACCTAAACGTACGTCACTGACAACAGGAAAATAGTAGCTACCATCGTACTTGACGACTAGCGCTTTACTGTTGATCAAAAGTTCGGCGAATAGAGAAAGGATCAACATGATAGAAAGAGCAACAAACGACCAATAGCCTCGTTTGATCTCTTTAAAGTGACGAATTTTCTTTTGAGTTAATGAACTAACTTTAATCATGTTACGCTCCAAACTTCACACGTGGGTCGACTAAAGCAACACAAATATCTGAAATGATGTTACCAATGAGCAGTAACAACGCATTAATGGCGACAATACCCATAACAACAGGGTAATCACGCTCCATGATTGATTCGTAACCCAATAAGCCAATGCCATCAATATTGAAGATAACTTCAATCAGGAAGGCACCGGTCATGAAGAACAACAAAGAGTTACCAAAGTGACTCGCGATCGGAATTAAGCTGTTACGCAACGCGTGCTTACGAACTGCTTTTTTGAAAGGTAATCCTTTCGCAATTGCGGTGCGGATGTAATCTGAGGAAAGGTTTTCCATCAGGTTATTTTTCATTGTCATCGTCAGCGTGGCAAAATCACCAATGAGGTAACAGATCAAAGGCAACACCGCATGCCACATAATGTCTTTAGCGCGTTCAAAGAAGGTTTCGTAATCGTCGAAGTCATCGCCGACAAAGCCTCCCATCGGAAACCATTCCAAGTGATAACTAAATAACGTGATCAGCAATACACCCACCACATAACCTGGTAGCGCGTAGCCTACGAAAATGAGTACTGAAGAGGCGGAATCAAACACAGAACCGTGCTTGAGCGCCTTATAGTAACCAAGAGGAATCGAGATAAAATAACTAATAAAGAAGGTCATGCCGCCATAAAACAACGACACTGGCAAACGCTCTGCGATCATGTCAGAGACAGGCTCGTAGTAACGCGTCGACTCGCCAAGATCTAGCATTACCAAACGACTTAACCATTCGACGTACGCTTCCGTTACTGGTTTATCCAGGCCATAAAACGCATTCAGCTCCGCGATTTGATCGTCAGAAAGGGCCGTATTACCACCCGCAGACGTCATTGATGCGGCGCCGTCCCCCTGGGACTGCATTTGTGACAACATGCGTTCAACAGGTCCGCCAGGCACGAAACGAGTGATAGCAAAGATGAGAATAGTTATCCCGAGAAACGTTGGGATAACCAACGCCAAACGGCGTAAAAAGTACGACAGCATATACAACTTGCTCCTTGTCTACTGTCCAGTTCAAACGGAGTGAAAGAGGATATTTTCCGCCCAAAATGGTGCATATTTATCTCGTAGTAACTAAAACTGTTGAAGCACACTCCCTGCGCCTCAAGAGCTAGACTTTTCTACTACTGCAATAATTTCAGCGTCATATTTATCTTGAATCCACATCAGCTTCAAGTGTTTGAAACCAAAACATGACAAACTTCCTTCGATGTCGAAAAACAGAAATGTTTTTGTAAAAAATTATAAAAAACCACAAAAATAATTCATACAGAATATCAATCTAGGCTGTTTAGAGCCAAAACCCTACATAAAAATGCACCCTACACACATAAATAGACACATAATCCAAGGTTATATTTGACCTAAAAATACGAGTGAGCCCTTTAACAGCAATGGGTATCATATTTTGATACCACCTAATAAGTTCGAGCTAACAAAGTATGGATTCGATATAAAACTCATCTCAGAACAATTCACTGGAAAAATATCTTTTTCCAGATTCAATTACCCACTAAAAAACCATAGGCAAGATAAGTCATTAAAGTTTATAAGAAACACAAAATACGGTGTTTTATTGAAATTTAATCTCGATTCATAAACCTTATTCGGTTTTTTATTCCGCCTTTTAAATAAAGTCTGGTTATTTACATCTTTTTTACATTTAAGCATCCCCGTTTACCACTGGTTTGACTTCCTTTTTTCATCTCGGTTATACATTGGCCGAACGTTAACGAAATATTAACGTCACATTTGGCCGCTATGCGGCCAGACATAGGAAATAATAATAATCGGAGCAACAAGGATGTATAAAAACACAACCGCTTTATCTGTTGCGATAAGCCTTGCTTTGGGGACAGCAGCAGTTGCAGCCCCAGCAACAGCACTGGCAGAAGAGCAGCAAGTTGAAAAACTTCAAAAGATGAAAGTTACTGGTTCGCGTATCTCCACGACGGATATGGAAGGTCCTTCACCAGTTACTGTTATTAATAGTAAAGACATTGAGTCTAAAGGCTTTAACAGCGCGCAAGACGTATTGAACAGTTTGACCCAAAACACAGGTGGTGTAATGGCTCAAACAGACTCTTTCTCGTTTACACCAGCAGCGCAGTCAGTCAACTTACGTGGCCTTGGCGCGTCACGCACATTGATTCTTATTGATGGCCGTCGTCTTCCTCAATACCCGCTAGCACAAGATGGTACATCTAACTTCCAAGATATCGGCCAAATCCCTGTCGCCGCTATTGAGCGTGTTGAAGTAATGACCGACTCAGGTTCTGCTATCTACGGCTCCGACGCAATCGGTGGTGTCGTAAACTTCATTTTAAAGAAAGACTTTGATGGCGTTTCTGTAAAAGTACGCGCGGGTGACGCGACGGATGGTGGTTACCAAAATGGTCGTTTAGACGTTGTAGCTGGCAAAAACTTTGACGACAAACGTATTCTCTTCGTTGGCCAATTTGCGGGCAACGAAATGCTAAAGCAATCTGACCGAGATGATTGGGCTGGCGATGACGGTTCTAGCCGTTCTCAGCTAAGTGGCTACTCTAGCTACGGTGCAAACTTTGAAGGCGCCAACGGAACACTTCTAACACCAGCTGATGCTGGTTCTTCATGTAAAGAAGTCGTTGGTGATGCCGCGATTGAACGAGCGGATGGAAAGTGTGGTGTTAACCGCTCTGCATACCGAACATTAAAACCAGAAAACAAACAAGTAGACCTACTTTTACGTGGTGAAATGGACATTAACGACAATGTCACTGCCATGGCAGAAGCCCGTTTTGGCTACAAGTCTACAGAATCTGAATTCGAACCTAACCCTTACAGCGTTGAAGTTGATGCCACTCACTTCCGCGGCGAAGGCGAATACACTCGCCGTATGGTCGAATTTGGACCACGCGAAAGTAACACTGAAGCCGATTCTTTTGGCTTAACCTTAGGCTTGAACGGCCTGCTTGCTGATACGTATGATTGGGACCTATCCGCTGGTTACTCTGAGCAAAGCGTTGAAACAAGCAACCCAGCAATCTTTCTAACTCTCGACCAAGCTGTACAAAATGGTGATGTCGATCTTCTAGGGCCTATCTCACAAGACGTTGTAGACAAATACAGCGGCACTTCAAGCAAAGAAGCTTACTCAAAGCTTTACTCTGTTAACGGCTCACTGGCTGGTGATTTGGTTGAACTTCCTGCAGGTATGTCTGGCTTTGCTGTTTATGGTGAATGGAACCGTACTGACTACAATGAGACGATTGATGCTACAACAGCAGCTGGTGGTTTCTCTGGTCTAGGTGGAACATCAGGCGGCGGTGACCGCGATCAGATTGGTCTTGGTGTTGAAGCTCTTATTCCTATCATTGAAGATTTAGAAATGACTGTCGCTGGTCGTTACGACCACTACTTCGACGACTCGGCAACTGGCGGCGCATTCACTCCTAAAGTAGCCCTAGCATACCGTCCTACTGACACCCTATTGCTACGTGGTAGCTACGGTCTAGGCTTCCGAGCTCCAGACTTGAAGCGACTATTTGGTGATCAAACTCGAGGCTTTGGTTCTGGTTTTGACCCTGTGCTTTGTGCCAACGCTGGTGGTAGCGGCCCACAAGATAAAGATAAGTACCCAGAGTGTGATACTCAGTACTTCGATACGCTTAATGGCCCTAACTCTGAGCTGAAAGAAGAAACAAGTACAAACATTAACTTGGGCCTAGCGTGGGAGCCTGTGGATGATCTTGGTGTAACTGTTGACTGGTACCACATCAAGATGGAAGACGTCGTAACAGCACCAACTTACCAAGACGTAATTAACGATCCAGGTAAATACCCAGGTACTGAAGTCGTTCGTAACCCAGATGGCACCATCAAGTCGGTATCCTATGGTCCAGTGAACCAGTCGTATGAAGAGCGTTCTGGTATTGACCTAGCGATCAAATACGCATACGACACTAATGAGTTCGGTTCATTTAACACGCGTGTTGCTGTAACGAAGATCTTGATTGCTGAATATCAAGAAAACGACAGCGAGCCTGTAACGGATGAAAGAGATTTCATGCCTGAATACACCGCAACGTTAAATCTTGGCTGGGCATATGAAGATGTCGCTATCAACCTATTTGGTAAATACCGCGACCGTATGTGTTCAAGCTACGCAAACCGTTACTACTTTGATGACTGTGATTCTGCTAAAAAAGCGGGTTACAAAGCAGAAATCGCTAGTATGACAACGTGGAACCTAACGGCTTCTTACCAATTCAACGAGAGTGGTCGTGTAACTCTTGGTGCTATCAACATGTTTGACAAAGTACCGCCTGCAGATCCTCTAAGCGATACCTCTCCATTCTATGCAACTGGGTATGACGATCCAATCGGACGTCAGCTATACGTCGAGGCATCATACGACTTCTAAAAAATATTTGGCGCGGGTTTTCCGCGCCCTTTTCGACTGACTAAAACACTGACAAGGATGCAACCATGAAATTCAAGGAATTTGGTCTCAGTGCCATAGCTGCAGCATTGCTTACTATCAGTAGTAGCTCTATAGCGGCCAGCTCTGGTGCTGTCGTTTCCACACAAGCAAAAGCAAATCAATCTTCAGAAGCTTCGCAACAAAAAATCGACAATTATGCCGAAAGTACTGAAGGCATGTTGGCAGAATACAAAGGCTTACTACGTCAAATCGACAGCATGAAAGTCTACAACGAGCAAATTAACCGTATGGTTCAATCACAGCAAGGTGAATTGGACTCATTAAATAACCAAATTGCTCAGATCGATCAAACGGCAACAGAAGTAGTGCCACTAACACTTAAAATGATCGATGCACTCGATGAGTTTGTGACTCTCGATCTGCCTTTCCAGAAAAAAGAACGTAATAAACGTGTCCAAGAACTGCGTCGTCTCATGGATCGCGCCGACGTAACGACTTCTGAGAAATTCCGTAAAGTGATGGAAGCCTACCAAATTGAAGAAGGCTTCTCTCGCTCAATTGAATCTTACAAAGCTAGCCTAGATAGAAATGGGGAAACCGTGACTTACGACTTCCTACGTATTGGTCGCACGGCGCTTTTATTCCAATCTCCAGACGGTGGTGAGACAGGTATGTGGAACCAACAAACACGTCAATGGGAAACATTACCGGAAAGCTACCGCATAGCGGTACAGCAAGGCCTTCGTATCGCGAAGAAGCAAGCGCCACCAGCGCTAATCAAATTGCCTGTATATGCTGGGGAGGAATAAGAGATGAAAGGATTCAAAACTCTAGCCGCTGGCCTACTAGCGAGCTTATTTATGGTTTCTGGCGTACAAGCAGAAGCGCCTAAAAACTTATCTGAACTACTTAAAAACGTAAAATCAGAAAGCATCGTTGAGTCGAAAGAGAACAAAGCCCGTGAAGCTGAGTTCAAGAACAATCGCGATAAGCAAGCGGTATTATTGCAACAAGCTCGCGAAGAGTTAGCTGCGCAGCAAGCACTGGGCGATCAACTTAAAGCAACATTTGATGAAAACGATAAGCAGCTAACTGAACTAACAGAAACCCTACGTGTTCGCTCTGGTACTTTGGGCGAAATGTTTGGTGTGGTCCGCCAGTATGCGGGAGAGTTTAAGGGCTTATTTGCAGCCTCTCAAAACGCTGTTCAGTTCCCAGAGCGTGACGCGCTACTAACGAAACTGGCTGAAAGCAAAGAACTGCCATCAACACAAGAGCTAGAAGCATTCTGGCATACCATTCTTCAACAAGTGGTTGCCTCAGGCGAGACAGCAACAACCCAAGCAACGGTTGTTTATGGCGAAGGTAAAGAAGCGGTTCGCGATGTTACTCTTGTCGGTGAATTTAACGCGATTGCCGATGGTAAGTACGTTACTTATGTACCTCAAACAGGTAAGTTCGAAGAACTCTCTCGACAACCTCGCACCAATATTACACGTCATGTTGCGGGCTTTGAGTCAGCGTCAAACAGCTATGAGCCACTGTTTATTGACCCATCCCGTGGTGTAATTCTGTCTCTACTTGTACAAAGCCCTACCGTTCAAGAACGTATTGATCAAGGTGGCATTGTAGGTTACGTCATCCTTGGTATGGGTGCAGTTGGCGCTATCATTGCTCTAGTTTGCTTCCTACGCCTTCAAGTGATTGGCGGTAAAATGCGTAAGCAAGCGAAATCAGAAACCGTGATTCCTGGTAACCCTCTGGGTGAAGTTATCCAAGCTTACCAAGAACACAAAGGTGACAACCTTGAAGATCTTGAAGCGAAACTGGACGAAATCATCCTACGTAACGCACCGAGCATTGAACGCTTTATTAGCTCAATCAAACTGTTCGCTTCTGTAGCACCACTTCTAGGTCTACTGGGTACGGTAATGGGTATGATCGGTACGTTCCAAGCAATCACACTATTTGGTACAGGTGATCCTAAGCTAATGGCTGGCGGTATCTCTGAAGCACTTGTTACTACGATGCTTGGTCTGGTTGTCGCAATTCCTCTACTGTTCCTGTACACCATCGTACACAGTAAAGGTCGTCGTTTGGTTCAAACTCTTGAAGAACAGAGTGCAGGCTTCATCGCTCGCTATCAGGAAAAACTACATAAAGCCGAAAGCTAAGGAGGCGTTATGTGGTGGTTAGTTGGAGAACTTGAATCAATTAGGCGCTTCTTGGGAATGGGTGGCGATGTACTCGTCGCCATCTTCATCCTCAGCTTTATGCTTTGGGCAGTATTGTTAGAACGTTGGTTCTATTTTGCTGCCGTCGCTCCAAAAGCCATGAAAAAAGCCGTTGGCTCATGGCAGGGGCGATCAGAGCACCAGAGCTGGAACGCTAAGATGATCCGACAAGAAATTGTTTCTCGTCAGGACATTGAGAATAAAAAGGGCCTGCCAATCGTGAAAGTGTTGATTGCGCTTTGTCCCTTACTGGGTTTGCTCGGCACCGTTGTTGGCATGATCCAAGTATTCGACATCTTAGCGGTAACAGGAACAGGAAGCCCTCGAGCAATGGCCTCGGGGATCTCAAAGGCAACAATCCCAACGTTAGCCGGGATGGTGGCTTCTCTATCAGGACTGTTCTTTAGTTCACGTCTTGATCATTTAGCCAAAGTCACAACGCAAAAGCTGGAAGATAAGCTAAAGCATATTGCCTGAGTAAATGGAATTAGAGGTATAGGTCATGAAAAGACGCTATAGCAGTGATAGCAGTGATGAAACCGCTATCGATATGACACCGATGCTCGACATCGTATTCATCATGTTGATCTTCTTTATCGTAACAACATCGTTCGTAAAAGAAGCTGGTCTAGAAGTAAACCGCCCGACGGCAAGCTCTGCGCAAACCGTGAAAAAAGGTAACATCATGGTCGCAGTTGGTGCGGCGGGTGATGTTTGGGTTGATAAACGCCGCATCGAAGTGGACGCGGTTCGCGCGAATATTGAACGTCTTCGTGCAGAAAGCCCTGATGGCGCAGTTGTTATCCAAGCCGACACAGAAGCAAATGCTGGCGTAGTCGTGAAGGTTATGGACCAGATCAAAATGGCAGGTGTAGAAAGCATCTCCATTGCCGCAACCAATAAGGATTAAGCTTATGCGGTATCTGGCCTCAATTGCACTGGCGCTCATTGTCTCCCTCGGGTTGTTCTGGGGGATGGACAAGCTAGTAAACAAAGAGCGCCACGAGTTAGTGTCGAATGATGACCTGCGTATGGTCGAGTTTATTCGCATTAAACCAGACGAAAAAATACAGGAGAAAAAACGCGAACTTCCAAAGCCACCACCGCCTAAGCGTCCGCCGCCGCCGCCAGAAATGAAAGTGACAGCGACAGTAAAACCGGTGATGGAGCAGACCCCAATGGATATGCCAAAGCTTGACCTACCCGTAAATGTTACAGGTGGTTCGGTGCTTGGACATTATAGCCAGGGTGGAGGTGCGCAACTCGCGGGTAGCGGAGGTCCAACACCTCTAGCGACATTCCAACCTCAAATGCCTAGGAAAGCTGCGAAAGCAGGAATAGAAAAAGGGGTCGTCTTATTAGAGTTTACTGTCAACGCACGTGGTGCCGTAGAGGACATCAAAGTTCTTAAAGAGCAACCACGACGCTTAGGCCTCGGTCGAGCGGCAAGAAAAACAGTCTCTAAATGGACATTTAAACCAAAATTGGTTGACGGGAAACCTGTTAGCTCGCGCCTATCGCAAGAAATAGAGTTCTCAACCAATTAAGGAGTCACGATGAAAAGTTTATGGAAAAGCAAAGTGGCTTCTTTAATTCTCTTCGTAGGAGTGGCAATGGCCGCTCCTACGATGGCAAAAGAAGCTCCTCAGTTATCAGATCGGACATTTCGAACCGTTAACAAAGTGCAAGAGTTGATCGCAACTGAAAAATATTCAGCAGCGAAAGAAAAACTAGCAAGCGCTTTAGAAAGCACAAGTTCGAAAAAATACGACCGAGCAGTTTTACTTCAGCAGACTGGCTTTTTGTATTCGCTACAAGACAATTATGTGCAAGCAGCAAAATACTTTGCCGAAGCATTACAGCTCGACGCACTTCCCGTTCCTGTTGCTCAACAAGTTCGCTACAGCTTGGCTCAGCTTTACCTAGCTGAAGAAAAGTATACGTTGTCTGTAAAAACGATGAAGGAATGGTTCAAGGTTGCAGAAACAACCAAAGAGAAGCCTCAAGCTCATGCTTATATCACGTTAGCGAGCGCTTATGTTCAGTTGGAAGATTACAGAAATGCAATCCCGCCAACCAAAAAAGCCATCGCGATGAGCAAGAGCCCAAGTGAGTCTTGGTACTTAATTCTCGTTGCATCTCACTACGAGTTAGGCCAGCTGAAAAGCGTTGCCAGTGTACTCAAAACTCTGACTTCAAAGTACCCTCAGAAAAAGCGTTACTGGATGCAACTTTCTGGTGTCTACATGGAGCTAGGTCAAGAGCGCAACTCTCTAGCCACCCTAGAAATGGTTTACAAAATGGGGAAACTAGAAGGAGAGAAGGAATATTTACGCTTTGTAAACTTCTTGGCTTATCAAGGTATTCCATATAAAGCAGCCAAAACTCTTGAAAAGGAAATGGCAGCTGGAAACATTGAAAAGACGAAGGAAAACTATGACCGCCTAGCCAGCTTCTGGCAGCAAGCTAAAGAGCTAGATAAATCAATTCTCGCTTATAAAAAGTCATATAACCTCGCTCCTTCTGCTAAAACGCAAATTCAGATTGCTCGCTTAATGATACAAGACAAGCAGTATTCTGAAGCAACTCGTTTTGTAGAAAGCGCGGCATCCAGTGCCTCTAAAGAGCAAAAGGCAGAACTTGAATACATTCGCGGGATGGCCTATTTCGAGCTTAAGCAGCCACAAAAGGCCTTGCAGGCGATGAAAGGCGCTGCTCAATCGCCAAAATTCAGGTCAACCGTTAGCCCTTGGATAAATTTCCTAGAGTCTCAAGGATAATTCGAAGATTAAGTGTGAGTCAGTCGCACGCCTGGGGAAGTGAAAGCTTCCCCTTTTTTCCGTTTTATCTTTATTAACCCCTATTTTTAACCAGAGTCACTCACGCAAGCCAAATCGGGACTCTAAACCTAAAATCAGCACACTAAACGGTTGTAGAAATGGTTTTAATAACAGAGTGCGCGGATGGTAAGTCCTGGTATCACGCTCCTTCTTCGCTGTTTAGGAACACTCTGGCGTAAGTAACTATTTCATCTGGGACGATCACAGACAGAAAGATCAACTGGTAACAAAATAGAGATCATGATACTCTTCGCCTCCATTTTTCTGGCGGGATTATCACCAATATCCACCCCTTTGGTGGTTGATTTCTCAATGCCAGTGCTATCGTTATAAGAATGTCGAACTTTCCTTCGGCACTCAATCAATCCAATCAAAAGTGGAACAGTACAATGGGCAAAGGTACTCTCTATATCGTATCTGCACCTAGCGGCGCAGGTAAATCTAGCTTGATCTCAGCGATGTTGGAACGCAACCCAACCTACGCAATGAAAGTGTCTGTGTCTCACACCACGCGCAACATGCGACCTGGTGAAGAAAATGGTGTCCACTACCATTTTGTAGCGAAAGATGAGTTTGAAGCCCTGATCGCTAAAGGTGACTTCCTAGAATACGCAGAAGTGTTTGGTAATTATTACGGCACATCTCGTGTATGGATTGAAGAAACACTAAATAAAGGTATCGACGTTTTTCTAGATATCGACTGGCAAGGCGCACGCCAAATCCGTGAACAAATGCCAGAAGCCAAAAGCATCTTCATCCTGCCACCATCAAACGGTGAGTTAGAGCGTCGCTTGAACACTCGTGGTCAAGATAGCGATGAAGTGATCGCAAAGCGTATGGCTGAAGCCAAGTCGGAAATCTCTCATTACAACGAGTACGACTACGTGATCGTAAACGACGATTTTGATACCGCTTTGATGGATTTTAAAGCTATCTTGCGTGCTGAAAGATTGAAGGAAGAAAAGCAAGCTGCTAAATATAAAGGTATGCTTGACGCGTTGTTAGCAGAGTAACTTCAAAAAAGTCACGCTGTAAAACATAAAGAATTTCCCGTTTTTTGCCCAGTGCGAAAAACACAATAAACTACCTGAGAAAGTCCACAAACGGTGGCTTGTCTAATTGCTAGTAAATAAAGTAGTTAGGTTGTATACTTTCTCGTCATTCTAAAATTTTAGTTAACTATTTGGAGTCCTCATGGCACGCGTAACTGTTCAAGACGCTGTTGAAAAAGTTGGCAACCGTTTCGACCTAGTACTGATTGCGGCTCGCCGCGCTCGTCAAATGCAAACTGGCGGTAAAGATGCACTAGTGCCAGAAGAGAACGATAAGCCAACGGTTATCGCTCTACGCGAAATCGAAGAAGGTTTAATTACTAAAGAAGTTCTAGACGCTCGTGAACGTCAAGAACAGCAAGAGCAAGAAGCGGCAGAGCTAGCGGCAGTAAGCAGCATCGCTCACAACCGTTAATTCTGACTTTAGAATTCAACAACCTCCCGGGCCTATAATTTGTATCTATTCGATAGCCTCAAAGACGTTGCCCAAGAATACCTAACAGAGCCTCAGATTGAGGCTCTGCGTCAATCTTATGTGGTAGCGAGAGATGCCCATGAAGGGCAAACCCGCTCTAGCGGTGAACCATACATCATCCACCCTGTCGCTGTGGCTCGTATCTTGGCCGAAATGCGCCTTGATATCGAAACCCTCCAAGCTGCTTTGCTGCATGACGTCATTGAAGACTGTGATGTAACTAAAGAAGATCTCGAAGAGAAATTCGGCAACACTGTCGCAGAATTGGTTGATGGTGTATCTAAACTGGACAAACTCAAATTCCGCGATAGGAAAGAGGCTCAGGCTGAGAACTTTCGTAAGATGGTTCTGGCCATGGTGCAAGATATCCGCGTCATTCTGATCAAACTGGCTGACCGCACGCATAACATGCGTACGCTTGGCGCGCTTCGACCAGATAAAAAGCGTCGTATTGCTCGTGAAACGTTAGAAATTTACGCGCCCCTCGCTCATCGTCTTGGTATTCACAATATCAAAACCGAACTCGAAGAGTTGGGCTTTGAGGCGCTATATCCCAACCGCTACCGCGTACTGAAAGAAGTGGTTAAAGCCGCACGTGGTAATCGTAAAGAGATGATCCAACGCATTCACAGCGAAATAGAAGGCCGTCTGCAAGATTTTGGCTTGAATGCTCGCGTCGTTGGTCGTGAGAAAAACCTGTTCTCTATCTACAACAAGATGAAAACCAAAGAACAGCGCTTTCACACCATCATGGATATCTATGCGTTCCGAGTCGTTGTTGATACCGCTGATACTTGTTATCGCGTTTTAGGCCAAGTACACAGCTTGTATAAGCCACGTCCTGGTCGCATGAAAGATTACATCGCGGTACCAAAGGCGAACGGCTATCAATCGCTACACACTTCCATGGTTGGCCCACACGGCGTACCTGTTGAAGTTCAGATCCGTACTGAAGATATGGATCAAATGGCGGACAAAGGTGTCGCGGCACACTGGTCTTACAAAGACAAAGGCGACAAGTCTGGTACCACTGCGCAAGTGAAAGCTCAGCGTTGGATGCAAAGCCTGTTAGAGCTACAACAAAGCGCGGGTAACTCATTCGAATTCATTGAAAACGTAAAATCCGATCTTTTCCCAGATGAGATTTACGTCTTCACACCAAAAGGTCGTATCGTTGAACTACCTTTAGGCGCAACGGCTGTCGACTTTGCCTATGCCGTACATACCGATGTAGGCAACTCTTGTGTTGGTGCTCGTGTTGACCGTAACCCTTACCCATTGAGTAAGGCATTGAAAAACGGTCAGACGGTGGAAATTATCAGTGCCCCTGGTGCGCGTCCGAATGCGGCATGGCTAAACTATGTCGTGACTTCTCGTGCCCGCACTAAGATTCGACAAGTACTGAAAACGATGCGTCGTGAAGAGTCGATTACTTTAGGTCGTCGCCTACTTAATCACGCACTTGGCCGTCACTCGATTGATTCAATTTATCCAGAAAATATCCAAGAAGTCTTGAATGATCTTCGCCTAGAAAGCATCGATGATTTATTGGCTGCTATTGGATTGGGTGAGTTGATGAGCATTGTGATTGCACGTCGTCTCCTTGGTGACACCGAAGAGCTCACGACAACAAGTTCAATCCCAACGGACTCGAAGAAGAAGCTTCCGATTCGTGGCGCAGAAGGCTTATTGCTGACGTTTGCAAATTGTTGTCATCCTATCCCAGATGATCACATTATTGCTCACGTATCGCCTGGTCGTGGTTTGGTTGTTCACCGAGAAACATGTCCGAACGTTCGTGGTTATCAGAAAGAGCCAGACCGTTATATGGCTGTCGCTTGGTCTGAAGACTACGATAAAGAGTTCATTGCTGAACTTAAAGTCGACATGCTTAACAACCAAGGTGCTCTTGCAGAACTGACCAACGTGATCTCGAAAACAGGATCAAACATTCATGGCCTTTCAACGGAAGAACGTGATGGTCGTCTATACACTGTGACTGTGCTGTTGACGACGAAAGATCGTGTCCACCTTGCTGGTATCATGCGTAAGATTAAGGCAATGCCTCAAGCAACCCGAGTCAGACGCAGAAAGAACTAACCTCTATCGCCACCTACTCTGTTAGGTGGCGATTTTTTATACCTCAATAAATATGAACCTAGAACGTTACAACCGTATTCACCAAGTCCTAAAAACTCGCCAAACTGATCTGACACTTTGTCTCGAAGAAGTACATAAGCCAAACAACGTCTCTGCTGTGATCCGCACCGCTGACGCGACAGGCTTACACAAAGTTCACGCAATTTGGCCAGACAAAATGCGTACGCTGAGCCATACCTCAGCTGGCGCGCGTAACTGGGTTGAAGTGGATACTCACGATTCGATTGAAACTGCGATTACCGAACTCAAAGCGCAAGGTATGCAGGTTTTGGTGACCAATCTTTCGGACACCGCCGTCGATTTTCGCGAGATCGACTACACCAGACCAACCGCAATCATTTTAGGCAGTGAAAAAGTTGGCGCTTCGGAGCAAGCCAAACAGCTTGCAGATCAAGACATTATTATCCCGATGGTGGGCATGGTGCAGTCACTAAACGTATCGGTTGCCAGTGCCGTAATTTTGTATGAAGCGCAACGTCAACGTGAAGCCGCAGGCATGTACGACCGAGAAGAAAGCGCTCTGCCTAAAGAGACAATCAACCGTATTCTCTTTGAACGTGGTCACCCAGTGCTGGCAAAGGTCGCGAAACGAAAAGGGCTCGTTTACCCACCACTCGATGAAGAAGGTCAAATCATCGCCGATGACGCGTGGTGGCAAGAGATGCAAAGCAAGTAACAGACTTTCGTCATCCTGAACGGCGGCAAAGGAGCGTGGTTCAGGATCTAATTCTCAAATATACAGATGCTGATAGTGTTAACTTCAGCGACATACTTGTTGAAAATAGAATCCTGATGTCGCTAAAGCTCCTCGGAATGATAGGTTATCAGTCAAATCATGACACTAACTAAAGCATGACTATTTTTTCCTGTACAAAAACACAGCTCCATGGTTAACATACTGCTATGTTAACCATTTTCTTGAGCCCTCTATGTCCGCCCAAATGTTATCTGCCGTCCCATTAACCTCCCTTTCTGGAGTTGGCGCGAAAGTCGCAGAAAAACTCGCCAAAGTTGGCTTACATAGCGTTCAAGATTTGCTGTTTCACCTTCCGTTACGCTACGAAGATCGTACTCGTATTTACCCTATTGCCAAACTGCATGCTGGCCTTTGGGCGGCAGTGCAAGGTAAGGTCATGGCAGTCGACACCATCTTCGGTAAGCGCAAAATGCTAACGGTAAAAATCAGCGACGGTAATGGCACTATCACGCTGCGCTTTTTCAACTTTACCGCAGCCATGAAGAACAATTTCACGCAAGGTAAGTTAGTACATGCTTACGGTGAAATTAAGCGCGGTGGCATGGGTTGGGAAATTGTTCATCCTGACTACAAGTTTTACGTCAGCGAGCAAAAGCCCGATGTAGAACAGAGCTTAACCCCTGTTTATCCCACCACCGATGGTTTACGCCAAATCACATTACGCAACCTTACCGAACAAGCTTTAGCCCTGCTTGATAAAACCGCAGTGCAGGAATTACTTCCAGCGGGGTTGTATGACCATCAAATCACGATGTCGCAAGCGCTGCACACCATTCATCGCCCACCACCAACCATTAATTTAGATGAGTTTGACGAAGGCAAACATCCTGCCCAAATCCGCTTGATCATGGAAGAATTGCTCGCACAAAACTTATCGATGCTGGCGGTGCGTAGCAAAGGTCAGAAGGATTCAGCGCTACCTCTCGGTCCTTGTCATAAACTAAAAACGCAGCTTTTAGCCCAACTGCCTTTCTCTCCTACAAACGCTCAAACCCGAGTAGTACAAGAGATTGAAGCCGATCTAGAAAAACCGCACCCAATGATGCGATTAGTGCAAGGCGATGTTGGTTCGGGGAAAACATTGGTTGCCGCTTTGGCCGCTGTTAGAGCCATTGAGCATGGCCATCAGGTGGCACTCATGGCGCCAACCGAACTATTGGCCGAGCAACACGCTATCAACTTCGCAAACTGGTTTGAAACAATGGGCATTCAAGTCGGTTGGTTAGCGGGCAAACTCAAAGGTAAGGCAAAGGAAGCCGAGCTGGCTCGTATTGCCAGTGGTGAAGCGCAAATGGTAGTGGGTACTCACGCGCTATTCCAAGAGCACGTTGAATTTCATCACCTTGCTTTGGTCATCATTGATGAACAGCACCGCTTCGGTGTCCATCAGCGATTAGAATTGCGTGAAAAAGGCGCAAAACAAGGCGCCTATCCACATCAGCTCATCATGACAGCAACGCCGATTCCGCGAACGTTAGCCATGACTGCTTATGCTGACTTAGAAACGTCGGTGATTGATGAGTTACCGCCAGGTCGAACACCAATCCAGACTGTCGCGATTCCAGATACCAAACGCAATGATATCGTCGAACGTGTCCGAAATGCCTGCTTAAACGAAGGCAAGCAGGCATATTGGGTGTGTACCCTGATTGATGAGTCGGAAGTATTAGAAGCGCAAGCCGCGGCAGATACCGCAGAAGAGCTTCAACGTAAGCTACCGGACGTAAAAATTGGTCTAGTACACGGACGAATGAAGCCGGCAGAGAAACAAGCGGTGATGCAAGATTTCAAAGACAATAAACTGCATTTGCTGGTCGCAACGACAGTGATTGAAGTTGGTGTGGATGTGCCAAACTCTAGCTTGATGATCATAGAAAACCCTGAACGTCTTGGTTTGGCACAATTACACCAGTTAAGAGGTCGCGTGGGCCGAGGTTCCGTTGCTAGCCATTGTGTGCTGCTGTACCACTCTCCGCTGTCAAAAACCGCGCAAAAACGTCTCGGAGTACTACGTGAAAGTAACGATGGCTTCGTCATTGCGCAGAAAGACCTAGAAATTCGCGGCCCTGGAGAACTATTGGGTACAAAGCAGACAGGTCTTGCTGATTTCAAAATCGCAGACTTAGTTCGAGATCAACGCCTGATTCCCGAAGTTCAGCGTATTGCGCGTCATATTCATGACAATTACCCGACTAACGCAACAGCGATTATCGATCGCTGGTTGGGTGAGCGGGATATTTACTCCAAAGCGTAATGATTGAAAGCGAGCCAAATGGCTCGTTTTTTAATACGCCAAAAGCAAACGTTTGCTTTTTGAGAAAATCTCTCTATAATCGCGCACAAATTTTTAAGTGTGTTAGATCACACTCCACCAACCTGAGTTGACTCTGATTAACAGCAATCACAGGTAACGACGTCAACTCCACCCTGCTCTCCCATTCAGCGAGAACTAGGGAAATATTGCGACTAGCGAGACAAACAATGACAACTTCAAACCGATCTTCGGAACTGGTCTATCAACTCAACGATCGACCACCTTTGCCTCAAACCATTTTTGCCGCACTTCAGCACTTATTGGCGATGTTCGTCGCGGTTATCACTCCGTCACTGATCATCTGTCAGTCTTTGGGTGTACCAGCAGACCAAACGAATACCATCATCAGCATGTCTTTGTTTGCGTCAGGCGTGTCTTCGTTTATTCAAATTCGCACCGTTGGCCCAATTGGCTCTGGTTTGCTCTCTGTTCAAGGCACCAGCTTTAACTTTTTAGGTCCTATTATTGGTGCAGGCCTATCGCTGAAAGCCGGTGGAGCAGACATCAGCACCATGATGGCTGCCATTTTTGGTACGATTTTAGTCGCATCATTTGCAGAAATTTTCCTATCTCGCGTATTGGAGCATGCCCGCCGAATCATCACTCCGCTCGTTTCAGGCATCGTCGTCACTCTTATCGGTCTCACACTGATTCAAGTCGGCTTAGTATCAATGGGCGGTGGCTACGCAGCATTAAATGAAGGAACCTTCGGCAGCTTAGACAAACTTGCTCTGGCTGGGACGGTACTTGGATTAATTGTGATTTTAAACCGCTCGAAAAACCCATACATCCGTGTGGCTTCAATCGTGATTGCGATGCTAGTGGGTTACATCATGGCGTATTTTATGGGGATGGTAGATACTTCTCAGCTAGGCGCAACCGAGATCGTAGCACTGCCCGTACCAATGCAATATGGCTTATCGTTTGACTGGTCTCTGTTCATTCCGCTGGTACTGATTTTCTTTATTACCGCACTAGAGGCCATCGGTGATATTACCGCAACATCTGAAGTGTCTGGTGAGCCAGTAAAAGGCCCAGTGTACATGAAACGTATTAAGGGCGGTGTGTTAGCAGACGGCTTAAACTCTGCAATCGCAGCCGTTTTCAACAGCTTCCCGAACTCAACGTTTAGCCAGAATAACGGCATCATCATGCTAACAGGAGTCGCGAGCCGCTACGTGGGTTACTTTATTTCTGGCATGTTAGTGATTCTTGGCTTGTTTCCTGGCGTCGCTAGCTTTGTTCAGCTGATTCCTGAGCCAGTACTTGGCGGCGCAACGATTGTTATGTTTGGTACGATTGCTGCCGCTGGTGTGCGTATTATCTCTCGTGTTGAGCTCGATCGCCGCGCAATTCTGATCATGGCCTTATCCTTCTCAATGGGACTTGGTATCGCACAAAAACCAGAGATCCTGCAATTTATGCCAGAATTTATTAAGAGTATTTTCTCAACTGGTGTTGCAGCAGGTGGCATCACAGCGATCATTTTAAATCTACTTCTGCCAGAGAAACTGGAAGACGAAGATGAACTTCCTCAGGAAGTGAAAGAGTCTTAAGATTATTGAGAATAAGAAAAGCCCAACCTATTTAGGTTGGGCTTTTTGTTTAAAGGGTGCAGGCCATCGACTTACTTGGTAGGAAAGCTGATTTGAGCGATTAAACCGCCTTCACTGCGATTACGCATCACCACAGAGCCTGAATGCTGGCTGATTATGCGCTTCACAATCGCCAACCCTAGCCCAGTGCCTTCACTACCGCGAGCGGTGTCACCACGCGTAAAGGGTTCAAATAACCTCGCGATTTGAGAATGCTCGATACCCGGTCCGTTGTCCTCTACTGAAATCCACACTAGCTGCTTATCTGCTGTCACACCAGTGCTGATTTTGACCCAGCCATTGCCATAACGTAGCGCATTCACAACTAAGTTACTGATCGCCCGCTTAATCGCAATCGCGCTTCCTTTGGCTGGCGGCAAGTTAAGATTAAGATCTGTTTCAATTTCAACCTCATAGCCACCTTCAGAACTGGCGACGTCACTGGCAATCGTACTGATATCAACCGCTTCAAACGATTCTTGGTTCACCGGTTTGAGGTAATCCATAAATTGACTGATGATCTCATTACATTCTTCCGTATCGCTAATGATCCCCTCCGCAAGATAGCTGTCCTCAGGAGACATCATTTCTGTCGCTAGGCGAATACGCGTCAGAGGCGTTCGTAAGTCATGGCTAATCCCCGCCATTAATAAGGCTCGGTCTTCTTCTAGCTCTTGAATACCTTTCGACATTTGATTAAAGGCTCGAGTTACAGAGCGAATCTCCGATGCGCCTTTCTCTGCTAAGGGGGGCGGGATCTCACCTCGACCGACGTCTTTCGCGGCTCTCTCTAAAGCCAAAAGTGGACGGTTTTGCAAACGAATAAACAACCAACCACCTGCAATGATCAGCAGCGCCATAATCAAGCTGTTACGAAACAGCGGGGCAAAATCTTCTTCTTGCAGCTCAGATAACGGAATACGAATGATGGAGTTCGGCAACTTTTCGATGTGCATCCACAAAATGTAACTTTCATCGCCAAGCAATAAGCGCACTTCTGTGGGCGAACCCAGCTCTTGGCTCATTTCTTCAGACATCAAATCAATCGACATTGCGTGATGAAATTCAATCGCCTTATCGCTGTCAAGGCTGTGAACCGTCACCCCTAGTCTTTCTAATAATTGACGCCTTAACGGTGCATCAGACTTTAAAGGTCCTTCATCATCAAGCACCAAATTGAGCTCATGGGCGAGAATTTTATTGAACTGCTGCAAACTCGGCATCAACGCGTAGTTAAAAACGGCGTAGTAAGAGAAAACTTGGCTCGCGAGAAGCAAAGAGATGAACAGCAGAATAGATTGTGTCAATGAACTTCGGATGCGCATGGAACGTTCCTAGTGGTCCTAATCGCGAAATTTCAGCCTTCAAAGGGAAGGTAATGAAGGCTGAAGTTGCTATAGCCAAGTGCTGGCTATGGAGTGAAGAGATTACACCTCTTTGCCGTCTGGGACGAAAACATAACCTAGGCCCCACACGGTTTGAATGTAGCGCGGCTTGCTCGGATCGTCTTCTAACATGCGACGTAAGCGTGAGATTTGTACGTCAATAGAGCGTTCCATTGCAGAATATTCACGGCCACGCGCCATGTTCATCAATTTATCTCGTGACATTGGCTCACGTGCATTCATCACGAGCGCCTTTAGAACAGCAAACTCTCCAGAGGTGAGTGGCATTGCCTCATCACCGCGGAACATCTCGCGAGTGCCTAGATTGAGTCGGAATTCCCCGAACTCCACCACTTTTTCTTCCGTGCTTGGTGCACCCGGCAACTCTACGGTTTGGCGGCGTAATACTGCCTTGATGCGAGCCAACAATTCGCGTGGGTTAAACGGTTTTGGCAAATAATCATCCGCCCCTACCTCAAGACCTACGATGCGGTCCACTTCATCACCTTTCGCGGTGAGCATTAAGATTGGCAACATATTGTTCGCGTGGCGTAGACGACGACAAATTGACAAACCGTCTTCACCTGGCAACATTAGGTCCAGCACCATTAAGTGAAAGTTTTCGCGCGTTAGTAGGCGATCCATCTGTTCGCCATTGGCGACACTTCGTACCTGAAAACCTTGCTCAGAAAGGTAACGCTCCAATAGAGCACGTAAACGAGCATCGTCATCAACCACTAAAATTTTATGATTTTCTTGCATTGAAACATCCTTTCAGAAGCGTCTATTGTCGAAAATGTATCACTGTTTTTCCTAACGTGCTCAAGCAAATTGTTACTCTTTTTATCTTAAGCGCTTTATTCTCTCTCTAGCAGGTATTTTCAGCACCTACTATTGACCATAATTCCATTCCAGTTCACGTTTGGCCTCAAGCAGCTCTTGCTGTGCCTCAGCCAGCTTGTGACGTTTTTTCTCAATTTTGTCTGCTTTCCCTGAATGCTGAGCTTCGACTAATTCTTCCTCTCGCTCCTCAACTTCTTTAGTCTTTTCTTCCACTTCTGTTTGCAGCTCTTGGCGCAGCTCACCTTCCGAGCATTCATTCTGGATAGCGGAAAGTGCTTGCTCCAAGCCTTTAATGCGATGCTCATTACCTTGCGCTTTTGCATACTCAAGCTGCTGCTCTACCGCTAACTCTTTAGCGTCACAGCCTTTCACTTCATCTTGAGCAAAAACTGAAAGTGAGAAACCTATTGTTAGTGCAGCACTACACATGACTGCTTTGTTCATTTTACTTCTCCGAGAAAGGCACCATGCCTTTATACCAAATATTCTGACATTGAGACCCAAGTCACTCCTAGTGAACTTCATGAGACTTGAATCGGTGATAAAGCCTCAGTCTTCCGAGGCCGGTTGAGTATATTCAATTGAGTTGATGAACCACTCTTTTTCACCTTCTGGGGTGCGTACCGTGAACTCTTCATCCACTTGTTTTTTCAACATCGCTCGCGCCATAGGTGAATCGATAGAGATGTAGTCTTTCGCATCGCCATAAATCTCTTCAGGCCCGACAATACGAAACTTTTTCACTTCTCCTGCCTCATTTTCTATTTCCACCCATGCACCAAAAAAGACTTTGCCTTCTTGTTGCGGAGAATAGTCAACGATCGTGACTTCTGGCAGGAATTTACGAAGGAAGCGGACACGACGGTCGATCTGACGGAGTAAACGTTTATTGAAGGTGTAATCCGCATTTTCTGAGCGATCGCCCAGGCTCGCCGCCCAAGTGACGATCTTGGTGATTTCCGGGCGCTTTTCATTCCAAAGGTAATCATGCTCTTGTTTGAGTTTGTTGTAACCTTCTCGTGTAATCAGCTTAGTTTTCAAATTAACTCCTATCTCAACTAAAAAATGCTGCTCTTTGGCAGCATTAAGGAGATGATATACCCAAAGATCCAATGTTGTTCAGGCTTTGGGTATCAAGGTGATAAGGCGGCCAGAGTGTTACTTTTCGTAATCCGGTTTTTGCGTCACGATGTAATTCGTATCACTCGAAACAACCGCGCCATGTTTTAGGAAGTTTTTACCTAAAATCATGCTGTAATGGAAGCGACCTCGGTCCTGTAAGTTGACTCGGATCTTCTTCTCTAATTCGCCAAGCTTAACATGCATTTCAACCACAGGGCGTACGTTCGCTTTCTCGCCTTTCTTCGCTTTAATACGCATGACATCAACAACAGGCTTGGTAAACGCCTGTTTCATGCCAAGATCGTTCTCATAGGTAAAGCTCACCATGTCTTTGCCGTCTTTCTTAAACTGCTTGATGTTCTTAGCATTGATTGAGCTTACATCTGCACCCGTGTCTAACTTCACAGGGAAAGACATCCCCTCAACTTCAGCCACTTCGATATGGCCAGCTTTGAAAAGTGGCCTTGCATCTAGTAGATGGTCTGCGCGAGTGTTCAGCAACACACCACCCTTGGCTATGTCATGACCAAAGACGAAAAAGGGTTGAGTGTCACCCTCATCAAGCACATCGAGCGCAAACTTCATTGATGTGTCTTTTCTACCGAGAAGAAAGTCTCCTTCGACAACAGGGCGAACCGCGCTGCCAACCTTGAGCTTTTTCAACACTGGTTTGGTGATTTTTTCTTCTTTCCCCTCATCGTTCATTAAATAAAACGTGACGGATTCATCCTTACCTTTTTCTGTTACTTCAAACCCATTTACACGCAGTAATGGCGTTTTCACAGTAAAAGTGGGGTAAGCAGGGACGGTATAACCATCAATGGTGACCTGTTCTTCTGGTGAAACGACTAGAGGTTTTGATTTGAGTGCGCTTTTGAACGTTTTTTCTACGCCACCCAGTAGATTTTCTCTGTCCGTATCAATAACAAAGTGCTGACTCGCGACGTCCCGACCTAAGCGAATTTGCGAACTGAACTTACTGCGATCACGCAGATACACCAACCAACGTTGAGTTTCATTTTCGCCGACTTTGACGGGTAAATAGACTAAAGGGCGCTCGCTTTTGGTCGTTTTCAGCATTCGTACCAAGGGTAATGTCATTGGATGACGCTTGCCATTCTCGCCCTCTAACATAAAAGAGACTTCGTTATGCTTTTTGTCTACCTTGATGTCCAGTGCATGGACGTTGGTATAACGGCTAGAAGTTGAGATGCTGATCTTATATGGCACACCTTCGACTTCAACCGTCTCTTTTTTGCCAATCATTTTTGCGCGTGGCTGTTCTTGAAGGTAATCGTAACCAGCGAAGACCCATGCGTTATCATCGAGATAGGTTTTACCAATCAAGATAGGAGAAGAGAATTGCGTACGCTTGGTCAGGTTCACTTCCGTATCAACGGTGTGACCAGCGATTGTCATCGGCATTTTTATTGTCGGGCGTAGGATGGGCTTTTTGCTTGTTCGACTGCGAATCGCGCTCACTCTTTCCAGATCATCGGTAATCTGTATTTCCTTCCCTGTATAAGGGTGAGGAACCGTAAAGCTAACCTTTACTTGATATGGCTTAAAGCTGTCGGCGTCCCACTTTGCCTTCGTACCACCTAAGTCATCGACAATCGCCCAAAGTAACTCGTTATCTTTCAAATCTTGGTAATCTGGGTGTGAGCTACTGACATGGATATTCTCCGCATGCATCGATGTCGTATCTGCACCAGTATCAATCTTGCCAATAAATGGCACCGCTTTTAGTTCCGGAATGTCACTGTAGTAGACGCTCTCCACACGCCCTAGTACCAATTTGTTATCGAGCTGATAAACGGGAGCTTGTGTGGTTCCTGAGATAGACTGCGCCCAACTAAGCGGGGCGGCAAGTAAGGCACTCGTAAGCGCTAACGCCAAAGACATTTTTTTCATCATGATTATCCGTATAAGCCGAGGTACATTTAGTGATATCAACAACCGTGGAATTAGGTTAGTCGATAACTGCGGATATAAGTTCTCAATTTAATTACAGTTTTGACATAAATATGACTGATGTCCACCAGCGCCCGGTAAATTTTTGCCTCGTTAATTTAAAACATTGCAAATTCTTCGAACGACCCCAATGTTCTATACAACCAAAACTGAATTAAAAGAGAAAACACGGATGAGCCAAGCTATCTGTCGCATGATTGCTCAAGAACTGAATGTTCGCCCAGAGCAAGTCAACGCCGCTGTCACCCTAATTGATGATGGCAACACTGTCCCTTTTATTGCACGTTACCGCAAAGAGGTGACGGGGGGCCTTGATGATACCCAGCTTCGTACTTTGGACAGCCGTCTGTCTTACCTTCGTGAAATGGATGATCGCCGCCAAACCATCCTCAAATCAATCCAAGAGCAAGGCAAACTGACGCCAGAGCTAGAACAAGAGATCGCGCAGGCAGACAGCAAAACTCGTCTTGAAGACTTATACCTACCTTACAAACCCAAGCGTCGTACGAAAGGTCAGATCGCGATTGAAGCTGGTCTTGAACCACTCGCAGATCAGCTTTGGAATCATCCACAAACCGAGCCAGAAAGCGAAGCAAGCAAATACCTTGATGCAGACAAAGGCATCGCAGACACCAAAGCTGCATTGGATGGCGCTCGCGCGATCATCATGGAGCGCATCGCAGAAGACGCAAACTTACTGGAAAAAATTCGCAACCACTTAAATCGCAATGCGGAACTGGTTTCACGAGTCGTTGAAGGCAAAGAGCAAGAAGGCGAGAAGTTTAAAGATTACTTCAACCACAACGAGCCCCTAAGCAAAGTGCCATCGCACCGCGCACTGGCGATGCTACGCGGCCGTAACGAAGGCTTCCTGACATTGGCAATGAATGCTGATCCAGAACAGGAAGAAGGCGCTCGTCAGTCTTACTGCGAAACGATTATCGCCGACCATTATGGCGTGACGCTAAGCAGCGCACCGGCGGATACCTGGCGTAAGCAAGTGATCAGCTGGGCATGGCGCATCAAAGTATCGATGCACATGGAAACCGAGCTAATGGGCGCAATGAAAGAGCGCGCTGAAATCGAAGCGATTGAAGTATTCGCCACTAACCTAAAAGACTTGTTGATGGCAGCACCGGCTGGCCCTCGTGCAACACTTGGTCTCGATCCGGGTCTGCGTACAGGTTCAAAAATCGCGGTTGTCGACTCAACAGGTAAAGTGCTTGCAACCGAAACCATCTACCCTCACCCACCACAAAAACAATACGACAAGTCAGCACAAATCGTTGAGCAGTTGGTGCGTAAGTACAACGTGGATTTGATTGCGATTGGTAACGGTACGGCTTCACGTGAAACCGACAGCTTTGTCGCAGACGTCATCAAACGTGGCAACCTGAAAGTTCAGAAGATCATCGTAAGTGAAGCGGGTGCATCGGTTTACTCAGCGTCTGAGCTTGCAGCAAAAGAGTTCCCGAATATGGACGTATCACTGCGTGGTGCAGTGTCGATTGCACGTCGTTTGCAAGATCCATTGGCTGAACTCGTGAAAATTGATCCTAAATCTATTGGTGTGGGTCAATACCAGCACGATGTAAGCCAATCTATGTTGGCAAAACGCCTAGATGCGATTGTGGAAGACTGTGTAAACGCGGTTGGTGTTGATGTGAACACTGCTTCTGCGGCGCTACTGACGCGCGTAGCAGGCTTATCAAGCACCATCGCGCAGAACATTGTCGACTTCCGCGATGAGAACGGCCGCTTCGAAGCACGTACAACCTTGAAGAAAGTACCTCGTTTAGGTCCTAAGGCGTTCGAGCAGTGTGCGGGCTTCCTGCGTATTATGGATGGTAAGAACCCACTTGATGCGTCTGCGGTTCACCCAGAAGCGTACCCAGTGGTCAAAGCGATTTCTGAGAAGAACAACAAAGATATCAAAGCACTGATTGGTGATTCAAGCTTCCTTAAAGGTCTGCATGCGGTCGATTACACCGACGATAACTTCGGCGTTCCAACCATTACAGACATCATCAAAGAGTTAGACAAGCCGGGTCGTGACCCACGTCCAGAATTCAAAACGGCGACCTTTGCAGAAGGTGTAAACTCGGTATCTGACTTGGAACCGGGCATGATTCTAGAAGGCGTGGTGTCTAACGTAGCCAACTTCGGTGCCTTCGTTGATATCGGCGTTCACCAAGATGGTCTTGTGCATATTTCTGCACTGACAGATCGTTATGTGTCTGACCCACGTGAAGTGGTGAAAGCGGGCGACATCGTCAAAGTGAAAGTGATGGAAGTTGACGTGCAGCGTAAACGTATTGGTCTATCGATGCGTATGAACGACGAACCGGGTCAAGACAACCGTAGCCAACGCTCATCAGCAGCGCCGCGTCGTAATGACCAACCGCAGCGTCGTCAGCCTCGCCGTGATGATTCGTCATCGAACAGCGCGATGGGCGGTGCATTTGCTGCAGCGTTTGCTAAAGCGAAAAAGTAATCTTACCTAGGCTTCACCGCTAACGAGCTTTCATAACTAAAAAGAAAACGCTCCAATCAGTCAACCTGCTTGGAGCGTTTTTGTTTGAGTAGGATATTGAGTCGTCATAATACTGCTATCACTTCTGACGGGGTATGGGGAGCGACTGCATGACCATAATGAAACTTGATCACCTTCCTGCGCTTTTCCATTAATCCTTCATTGATCGCAGCATCCAAAATGCGCTTTGGTAAGCGAAAGCGGATCGCGTAGCCTTTCCCCTGGTCTTCACTATACGATTTGAGCGCAAGCAAACTAAAAAGCCGTTCTAGTGTATCTTCCGGCTCTTCTTGATAACGCGTGTCGACTTCCGTTTCCATATCATAATCAGGATGCTCTGAAGGATCCCAAGAAGACTGACGTCGGCGCTTGTCATCACCTTTTACTTTTCGCTCTGCATTGGTTTTGGCCAATGCGACCGTTGGCGTTACAGGCTCTCGGACTTTATTGTCGCGAGCTGCTTGTTCCGTCTGCACATTCACGGATGGGGCGATCAGTGGCACACTTACGTTGGTCGGTGACACAATCATTGCGAACCCTCCTCAGAGTCGCCCAACTCGTCAATATGGCTTAGCTTTATTGGCTAATAAAACCTCACCAGCCTTTATATCGACCACTTTTTAAACAACTTGAGGTATTTCCGCTCGTACTTGCTCAATCGTGAGCAAACTCTCGGATTTGAACACAAAATTCGTCATGTTCGGTGATAAAAGGCGCGTGAGAGGACTGATTAAAAACAAACTGCTGGGTATGAGGCAACTGTTCACTTAAATCGTTAGCTACTTTAATTGGCACCAACCCATCTAAACGGCCATAAAGACGCAACATTGGAACAGAAAGAGACGTCAACGCATCGCGCAGATCCACATCAGCAAGGATGTTTAGCCCAACCAACAGCGATTCAGGGTTTGGCTGAGGGCGCGATAGTACCGCTTGCTTGAGCTGTTTAACGTCTTTACGCGCTGATGGGCTGCCCATCGCTTGCAACGCCATAAAGTGCTCAATGGTCAGTGAGAAATCTTCTAGCAACTGAGAGGTGAACGCACTCAGTACATTCGGTTGAATGCCACGCCAAGGTTTTTCTGCGGCAAATTTAGGTGAGCTGGCAACCGTAATCAACTTAGCCACGCGCTCGGGCATATTTAATGCCACATGCGTCGCCACTAAACCTCCGAGGGACCAACCAAGCCAAATCGCTTTCTCTGGCGCACCTTGCACCACCAAGTTAGCAATATGGTCTAAATCTTCAGCATGAGATTCGGCGCTATGTCCGTACCCCGGAAGGTCAACCACATGAACTCGGAAATAAGGTTGAAGAGACTCGACTGTCTGCTGCCATACCGCACCATTCATGCCCCAACCATGCAGTAACACCAAATCTGGTCCCTGACCAAATGACTGCCAGTGTAATTTCGTGCTCATGCTCTCAATCTCTCCCACTTATTTTATTCCCTACGGCTTCAGCCAAGCGTTAGGCTGAGTAAAATATCACCATGAATAAACGCTATGTTATCTCATCACTGGCAAAACATCATGCATCGCGTATTGAGCAGTCAATGCGGCCTGTGTCGGTTCCCTATTCAAACACCAAGCCACACAAATACTCTGCGCTGGTGCGAGCACTGTTTAAAATACCTAACTCCGGTAAAACGATGTCAACGCTGCGGTTTATCATTACAGAAAGAAGAAATGAGTACGGATAGTATTTGTGGTGAATGTCTTTCAAAGCCACCGCCATGGCAAAGGCTATACACGTTAGGCGATTACGACTTTCCCCTTTCACGGGAAGTACAACGCTTTAAAGATCACGGAGAGTCTTGGCATGTAAAAGCATTAACCGAGCAACTGGCACAGCGCATCACCACGCCAGCTCCAATCATTACCAGTGTGCCATTGCACTGGCAGCGTTACCTGCGCCGGGGTTTTAATCAAAGTGATGTTTTAGCCCGACACCTCGCCAAGCAATTGCAGACTAATTTTGATGCGAAGGTCTTTCGTCGAGTAAGGCTCGCCCAATCACAGCGTGGTAATACCAAAACAAGCCGTGAACAAAACTTAAAAGGCGCGTTTATTCTCAATAAGCGCCCTCACTCTTCCCATGTTGCCATCGTCGATGATGTAGTCACCACAGGCAGTACCGTCCGACAATTATGTCATTTACTACTTGAAGTTGGCGTAGAAAGCATCGATATTTACTGCATCTGCAGAACACCTGCTCCTCGTTCTCTCTAGATCGCTTCGCCATGCCTTAGCATCAAAAAGACTAGACCCATACGTCAACAAGAGTAGAATAGCAGCAGTAACCTACAAATTTACTCGGGTATTCGTCGTGTCAAATATTACTATTACAGAAACTGCGCAAACGCATTTCGCTAACCTTTTAGGTCAACAACCTGAAGGCACTAACATTCGTATTTTCGTTGTGAACCCAGGTACACAAAACGCTGAGTGTGGCGTGTCTTACTGCCCACCAGAAGCAGTAGAATCGACCGACACTGAACTCTCTTACAGCGGTTTTTCAGCTTACGTGGATGAGCTGAGCCTGCCATTCCTTGAAGACGCTGAAATCGATTTTGTTACCGATAAAATGGGCTCTCAGCTAACGCTAAAAGCACCTAACGCTAAAATGCGTAAAGTTGCGGACGACGCACCACTGGTTGAGCGCGTTGAGTACGTTATCCAAACCCAAGTCAACCCACAGCTTGCTGGCCACGGTGGTCACGTAAACTTGGTTGAGATCACTGAAGACGGTGTTGCAATTGTTGCATTTGGTGGCGGTTGTAATGGCTGTTCTATGGTTGACGTAACACTAAAAGAAGGCATCGAGAAAGAGCTGCTAAACCAGTTCATTGGTGAACTAACCGCAGTTCGTGATGCTACAGAACATGACCGTGGTGATCACTCTTACTACTAAGAGTAAACACTGTCAGAAAATGGGAGGCTTCGGTCTCCCATTTTTGTATCGATACTGAGGTGATGCTGAGATGCTTAGCTCGACTCGTAAAATCTGCTAGAAACTCAGGCGGAGTTCTCATATATTAAGAATCTTACGCATCTCGTAAACGCCAACGACACCAAGGAGCCAGCGTCATGCCGAAACGAACCCCACCAGAGATACTCTCATGCCAGACGGTTGCAAAATCCAAACTGTTTGCTGTGGAAGCGCTCGACCTTCGTTTTTCCAATGGTGAGCATCGTACTTATGAGCGTATGAAGCCAAGTGGACGAGATGCTGTAATGGTGGTTCCTGTAACAGAACAAGGCGATTTATTACTGGTGCGTGAATACGCCGCTGGAACTGAACGTTACGAGCTAGGTTTCCCAAAAGGGCTGATTGACCCAGGAGAAACACCACACCAAGCTGCGGATCGTGAGTTAAAAGAAGAAATCGGCTTTGGCTGTAATCAGTTAACCCCGTTGAAACAAGTTATCCTCGCGCCATCTTACTTTTCGAGCAAAATGACTCTATTTTTAGGACAGGCGCTTTATCCAGAGAAGCAAGAAGGCGATGAGCCTGAACCACTGGAAATTGTGCGTTGGCCACTTGCGCAAGCCGAAGAGTTATTAACTCACATGGATTTCTGTGAAGCACGAAGCATCACAGCGCTAATGTTGGCACTGAAACACTTACCAAACACCACTCACAAGCATAACCAATAACGGTCATTAGAACCGAATAACACTGTGAGTAAGGACTATCACTTATGCCAATGACAAAAGATCTATCTCACCTACTTCCTCAAGTCATCGAGATTGCCCGCAGTGCTGGGCAAATGATCCTCGAAATATATGAAAAGAAGCAATACGAGGCCTACACCAAAAGTGACGAAACTCCCGTAACAAGTGCAGATATTGCAGCTCACAAGTTCATCACTGAACGCTTGAGTGATCTGACGCCTGACATTCCCGTGTTGTCAGAAGAAGACGCAGACATAAGCTTAGAGCAACGCGCTCAGTGGGAACGTTATTGGTTAGTCGACCCTCTTGATGGTACTCAAGAATTCATCGCTCGCAGTGGTGACTTTGCCACTATTATCGCGTTGGTCGACAACAATCGACCAACCATGGGCGTCGTTTACGGTCCTGTATCTGGCGTGACTTACTACGCTTATAATGGCAAAGGCGCCTGGAAAATTCCCGACATGTCGGACAGCGTCAAAATCCATACACACAAACACGAACAGCCAGAGCAAAGCATCGCAATTGCTATTAGTCGTCGCCAAGACATCAATCGTATTACTAACCGTATGAGCAGCGCCTGGAATTACGACTTAATACCGCTCGGTTCTGCGGCATTGAAAGCATGCCTCGTCGCGGAAGGGGCGGTAGATTGCTATCTCCGACTAGGTCCAACAGGTGAGTGGGACACCGCTGCGACACAATGCATTGTTGAAGAAGCTGGCGGACGTATTCTCAGCACGCAATTAGAACCGCTGTCATATAACGAGCGGGAAACACTAGAAAACCCGAATTTTATTGTTCTTGGTGATGCGGATTTACCTTGGAATGAGATTTTACAACGCAAAGATTAAGCGCCCTATCGGTAAAATTTAGAGCACAAAATTCTAGCAATAGAAAGGCCACGAATATCTTCGTGGCCTTTTCTTTTTGACCTTCTGTACAGCACTTGGAGTATTTGGCCTACTATGTTCCAATTGCCTGTAAAGCTGAACGAAAGAAAACAAATCAATTAAAAATCATGGTTTTAAATTTCCATTCATTCCCAATGTACAGCGAATAGAGGTTTTAGCTTACAATGATCCAAAAGCAAAAAGAGCTGCACAATAGCAGCTCTTTTAAGATATTGGATTTTGTCACGATAGGTTAGAAGCGCCCTTGGTAGTTAAACTCATATTGACCTTGAGCATTCGGCTTACCCAACCATTTTAGTTGCTCCCCCATGCTGGATGGGAACTCTGCACCAGGTTTGAACCACGCTTTGGTTGAGTACCGTTGATTAGGCATCAGTTCAGCGGAAAACGCCGCAGAGACTTGTTTGCTGCTCTGCTCACCAGTTGCCGTCAATACACTATCCTGACAGTTTATATCGGCAATCACAGGACCGAGATCTAAGCTGCCAACGGGGCTTTGAATACCACTGGCATTCCATACTAAAGTGCCTTCACCGTTCTTACACCAAGGCGCAGCATAAGTCGCATGACGAATATTCAGCTCAAGCTGCCCATCAACACCAACAGGCACAGGGAGGCGCGCTTGCTCAACAACTTTTACCGCCGGAATTGAGGCAACTAAGTTTTTGGCATAAGGGCCATCACTTAAGCTATAGCCGACAAAACCGCGCCCACGAACGTCCATTTCACTACCACGACCAAAGCGCACAGCAAACTCAGCTTTACCTGTCAGTAGACTCGACCATTGGAAATCCCAATTAACTTCTCCAAGGTTCTGGCGCTGCCAACGAATACTAGCAGCTTGACCTTGCCATACCGAACCGTTGGCTCCTTGAATGTCCAGGCCTCTCACTGTTGGTGCTTGTTGTAACACCCAAGAGACTGGTAATCCCATTAAAAGACTGACTGAAAAAAAGACGATAAAGATAACAACGTAAAGTACTGCTCGCTTCACCTTAACCTCGCTTAAACTGAAGGCGGTTTACATCGATCATGCCCGCTTGCTCTGTTCGGTCGATATCTAAAAATTCGACTTCAATACCCTGTTGCTCTTTCAAGTAACGTAACCAATCCACTAGTTGATTAAACGCGAGTGGTTTGATCCACACTTGAACGCTCTCATTACGAGGTTGTACGCGAATCAACTCAACTTTATAACGACGAGCTGAAGAAGAAACCAACTGATTCAACGGTTGACTAGAGTAGCTCACACCGCTGCTTTTTCGCAGTGCAGTGATGCCATCCGCTTTATCTTGTACCCAAGCTAGCAACTGTTTTTCGCTTTGAATACGTGACTGAGCTAGCTCCGCACGTTGGCTCATTGGCTGTAATAAACCCCAATAAATAATACCGATAACGGCAATAGCGCCACATCCCATGACCAAACGCTGCTCACGCTGCGAGATGCTACTCCACCAAACCTGAGCTTGAGAAATTAAGTTTTTCATCATCACCTCACAAACGCTTCAAAACAAAGCTGCCAACCACAACGTTATCGCTACGGTTCAACTGACCTTGCTCAACATTAAACTTCTCTGCCAATTTCACACGAGCCTGCTCAAAAGGTTGGAAGTCTGAACTACGAGCCTGAATACGTACTTCGCCACGTTGTCCGTCGTATTTAAAGCTAGTGATCTCCAAGTCGCTGACCTGACCAAGCGTCGCGGGTAATGCCGCCAACCATGACAACATTGCCTGCTGACCACTTCCACCAGATAAGCGGCGCTCTTCATCATCCATTTGTCGTTTGAGGTAACTAACGGTAGGAATGCGTCGTTTATTTGGGAACACCTGGCGGAAAATACGCTCACTCTCCTCACGATACGCTTGAGCTTGTGCTTCGTACTTGTGGACCACGAGCAACTGCTGCGCAACCATGACGACGATAAGCACCCCCGCAGCAATGGTGGCTTTTTGCCAGAGCTTCCAGTATTTACCCCAAGAAGATTTCGGCTTGAAGATCCCAGTCAGCAAATTGACTTTGCTTTCTGTCACCCCCTTCGCCAGTAAAGCCATCGTCATTTCTTCTGGTTGCGGCTCCCATATTTCAGGTAACGCAGATTCCGGGACCGAGCTATAGCAATCGAGCTTCCAACCTTCATGATTTTGTAGATAAGAAGAGAGGTAAAGGTCTAACCAAGAAGCGTCGACAACCGCGCCCTCTGTCGCAGAGTGACGAATTAGCCATTGCTCGCCAATCATTGCAGCACAGCTGTGCTCTCCACGAACCGGTAACGCAAGCACATCGGGTAAAATGCGTTTAATAGCGATACCTTGGCTTGAGAAACGTTGCAGTACAGTCTGAATCCAAGCACGTTCAACTGCGCAAATCTGCGCTTTATCCGCTTGTTTACCCAACACGCTAAAGTGCAGGCCATCAACGTCCTGAGCAACTTCGTCTTCCACTAAGTACGGTAACATCGCCTCGAATTGGCGTGTTGCACCAGGTGGTATATCCACTTGCGTCAGGACCACATCATTACTCGCCAACAGCGCCACAACTTGGCGCTGACCAGCATATGAGACCAACTCATCTAAGTGTTCCCACCCGGCGATTTCACCGCTAGCAATCACTTCCTGTTGATCTGTCGACCACACCACCCAAGGAATGGTACTTTGTTGTTCGCTACTCAGCCGAACGGTCAGAAACTCGCTCACTGATCCCTCCAAAACGACGGCGAACTACGGTCACCGTTTCTCTATTTGTACTTTGCAAAAGGCTTCGGATACGTACACGTGATTCATCCACCAACACTTGTGCATCCAATTCAAAAAAGGCGCTATCCACACCCAAATAGCCTTTGGCGTTTTTCTTTACATCTTCACTTAAGCCAGCCATTTCTGACTCTGCTAAAAATTCATCAATGCTATCCCACCCATCAAATGGGCGTTTTTCAATTAGCTGAATCGCATCACTACTGCTTAAGTTTGGTGAGAACATTGCCACCAAAATCGGAGCTTGCTCAACATCAATCGTATTCACGTTTAAACGCCAGTCATCACTTGGTAATGCACAGACCAACGGCTCCAATTTTTGGAAAATTTCACCACTCACCTGATAGACAGCCCGTAACTCGGAAGCATCTGCCATCCAACCATTTGATGCCAAATAGGAAGGCTTCATCGCTTCATATGTGCTGTCTTCAACCCCAGTAGTCGAACGGACAGAGTCATCAGCATCAATGTATTCCCAAGTAGAGTCTGCAATGATTTCTGCTTGATATGGCTCGACATCCAACTCTTCTAATAGGCGCTGCAATACATTCACTAAATATGGTCTTGTAATTTGCTGACCCGTTGGTTGCACACGACTCAATACATTTAGATTAAAGCACGCTTGCTTGTCTCTAATTCGTCCCGCCGCTTGACCATAATCTAACGGATAGACTTGCTCTTTTATCGCCCACGGTTGACTCATATTAATCGTGTCGGTGTCTTTATAACTTTGTTCGATACCCACTTTTGCTAGCGCCTCGACGCCAAGGCTGTACCAGTACGCTTGCTGGTAATTGATTTGATTAGCGCCTCGCTGAAACTGCAAGAACAAACGTTCCGACATGCTGGCGGCAACCGTCGCCATAATCGCCAGCAACATCAACACTATAATCAAAGCAACACCGCGCTGACGGTTAACCATTATTGCTGTCTCCTGAACTTTCCTCTTTCTGACTCAATGTGCCATCAGGAGTGAGATAAGTGCGGGCAATTTCTCCATAGTCTTTGAGAGTGAGAACAACAGAAACCGCTTTCGGCAGCGCTTTTTCTTCAGCCCACTCTTTTTTCCATTGCTTACCATCATAAAAACGCATATCAAATGACTCGACCTGGGTTAGCAATGGAGTAACAGTGCCTTGTTGCCCAACCGGCGTATCAGGATAGTGCCACCATACTCGCTGCAGTGTTTCTTCTTTTAAGCGATAGCCAACCTTGGTTACTTCTCCACGAGGGAACTGCTGCTGAGGGTTGTGCCAACCTAAACGGGCAAACATCAGTCCTTTGGTATCGGAGTCCAACAGGTAATCGGACCAAAAAATTAGCCGGCTAGAAGGCTCTTCACCATTAGTACGCGTTTGACGCATCGCCATTTGACGAAAATCGTTATCCATCATAACCATGGCACGCTGAATTTCGTTTAAGCGTTGGGTTCGTTCTTGTGATAGCGCATTGCTACGCTGTACTTGCGATACCACTTGGTACGCTGCGACACTTAAACTGGCAAAGATGGCAATCGATACCAACACTTCAATAAGTGTAAAACCTTTTACCCTTTGGCGCGTGTTTGCGCGGGGATGATTATTGCGCCACATAGCTTCGTACCGTTAATACAGGGCTCGCGCTTTTCTCTACCGAGACGCTCACATCAAATGCTTTCAGCAATGGCTGCGTCGTGGCGACTGGCGTGACTTTCCAGAACCAAGTGCGTCCTGCCAGCTCTTCTGTGCCGTTTTTCGCTTTGAGTTCTCCGGTATTCAACATCACATTTGCCATCTGATTATCCACAACCATGGCTGCAAACATTTTTTCTTCTAGATAACTGATTGTATTAATATGCTGGCTCACAGAGCGAATGACACTGATGGCAGCGGTAGCGAAAATTGCCAGTGCGACCAATACTTCCAGTAAGGTCATGCCTCTCGTCCGGCGATGACTCAAATTTGGGCGAGCTTGCTTAAAATTGCGCATTCTCATCCTCTTTCACTTCTTCGCCCGGAGCTAATAACAAAATTTGTCCACTTTCTTTGCCAATGACTCGCCAACCGTCATTAAAGGCATCACCATTTTGCGGAAAAAAAGACAGGGTAAATGGCGTGACTTCGGCGCTGGAAAAGATAAACACTTGCGGTGGCTGAATTTTCTTTTCGTCCTCTTCTTCTGCGAACATGTCTTCATCAAAAAGAGAACCTGGTTTGAATAAGCGCTCATCATTATCCCAAGCACCACCTCCGAGCTCGAGTTGTAGCGTAATATCTTCTTCTAGCTTGGTTTTGCTCGGAATCTGCTTTAATTTCAGAGGCTGCCAACCTTCTGAGGTTAAACTCAGTAGAGCGTAGGTCGATTTGGTATCATCCACTCGAACGCCAAAATCTTTACCGCTCAGCACCGCTTCTTCATTGAGCAGCTGTAAACGCTGAAAAAAGCTTTGAGCATACTGTTTGGAAAGATCTTTTTGGCTAGTCGGTAACGTCGAGATCACGGCCACAGCCGTAAGAGATAGCAAAACCAGCACCAATAGAATTTCTATCAATGTAAAACCGTTATGTTTTCGCATTTGTTTCATTAGTGCTGGCTTAGGCTCAATTATTGGAAGTCTTGCATGTTCCAGTTGCCAATATCTGCAGCTGGACCTTCTCCACCCTCTTGGCCATCTGCGCCTAGAGTGAAGATATCGATTGTACCGTTATCACCTGGGCTTAAGTATTGGTACTGGTTGCCCCAAGGGTCATTAGGAAGACGTTTGATGTAACCACCATTACGGTAGTTGCGTGGCTCTGGGTTAGATGGCTTGCTAACCAATGCTTCTAGACCTTGGTCCGTTGTTGGGTAAACGCTGTTATCCAACTTGTACATATCTAGGGCATTTTCCAGCGCTACGATATCCGTAATCGCTTTTTGTTGGTCAGCCTTCTCTTTGTTACCCAATAGGTTTGGAACAACAAAACTTGCCAAAATACCCAGGATAACCACAACAACCATCACTTCTAAAAGTGTAAAACCCTGTTGTTTACTACGCTTAAACTTCATTTTTTTCTCCGAAAGTTAGATTAAAGCCATGCCGTTAGTAGACACGTCTTAATTCGAAATTATCCGCTCATCAAGTTATTCATTTCTAGCATTGGCATCAAGGTCGCCATCACAATGAACAACACTAATCCAGCCATTAATGCAATCAGCGCAGGAGTAAACACACCCAGAGCAATATTGACTGTTGATTCAAAGTTTTGATCTTGGTTATCGGCTGCCCGCGTCAACATGCTCTCTAATTCACCACTTTGCTCACCACTGGCGATCATGTGTAGCATCATTGGTGGAAACAAGCGAGTTTGGTCCAACGCCTTACGCAAACTAGCGCCCTCTCGGACGTTATCCGCTGCAAGCAAGACTTGCTGCTTCACATAACGGTTAGACATAACATCTACCGCAACGCGCATACCCTCGAGAATTGGAATCGCACTGGAAGTACAGATCGAAAGTGTTCGTGCGAATCGTGCGGTATTCAAACCTCGAGAGATCTTACCTATTAGCGGTAAGCTCAAGATTTTTCTGTCCCAAGCTAAGCGAAAGTCTGGCTTTTGCAACGCCAGTTTGAGGCCATAGAAAAGCGCCACCAGCACAACGAAAATAATCAGCCCCCAATCTTGCACAAACTCACTGGCTGCCAGTAAAAATTGCGTCGATTGAGGTAACTCTTGGCCCATCTGAATGATGGGTTCAATGATTTTAGGAACCACTGTCGCCAATAAGAACGAAACGATGACAACCGCGAATACCACCAAAACTACAGGATAAATCATGGCTTGAAGCAATTTAGATCGCATCTTTTGGCGGTTTTCGACATAGTCTGCCAAACGCTCTAATACGGTATCGAGGTGACCTGATTTTTCGCCCGCCGCAACCATAGAGCGGTACAGTTCATCAAACACGTGTGGGTAATCGGCAAAACTGTCGGCGAGCGGATAACCCTCGGTTACTTTCGAGCGAACCGCAGCCAACATAGAACGAATCCTCGGCTTTTCAGCCTGCTCAGAGACCGCACGCAAACACTCTTCCAAAGGCATTCCTGATTGGACTAGCGTAGACAATTGCCGTGTGATGAGTGCCAGCTCAGATGTCGAGATGCCGCGCTTAAAGCTGACTGAACCTGAAGACTTAGCCGATTTAGCTTTCGTCTCAACCACTTCAATCGGGATCATCCCTTGCTCTTTGAGTCGCTGGCGCACTTGTCGGGCGTTGTCCCCTTCTATCGTGCCTTTTTTATGCTTGCCTTTTGCATCTAGCGCTTTGTACTCAAATGCCGCCATTAGGTTTCCTTCGTCACTCGCATCACTTCTTCAAGTGACGTAATGCCACGACGCACTTTGCTTAAACCATCGCTGCGAATACTTGGCGTATGGGCGCGAACGGCTCTCTCAATTTCTTGCTCACCAGACTCTCGGTGAATCAACTCTTGTACTTGCTCATCAACCATAATGAGCTCGTGGATACCTGTTCGACCTCGGTAGCCTTTTTGGTTACACGCTTCACAGCCTTTTGCTCGGTGCAGTTCTAACGGTTCATGCGCTTCCATACCAAACAGTTTTTTCTGTTCCGCATCGGCTTCATACGGCTCTTTACAGCTTGGACAAAGCGTTCGAACTAAGCGCTGCGCTAGCACCCCTAATAACGAAGAAGAAATAAGGAATGGCTCAATACCCATATCACGTAGACGCGTAATCGCACCCACTGCGGTGTTGGTGTGGAGAGTCGACATTACCAAGTGACCCGTTAAGGACGCTTGCACTGCAATTTGTGCGGTTTCTAAGTCACGGATCTCACCGACCATCACCACATCCGGGTCCTGACGCAGAATGGCACGCAAGCCGCGCGCAAACGTCATGTCGACCTTTGGGTTCACCTGAGTTTGACCGATGCCATCAATATCAAATTCGATCGGGTCTTCAACCGTTAGAATGTTGCGTTCGTTGCTATTGATCTCTTGCAAGCCAGCGTACAAGGTGGTGGATTTACCAGAACCTGTCGGGCCCGTCACCAAGATGATACCGTGAGGGCGGCCAATCAAGTGACGGAAGTTGTCATGCACTGAAGGGGTCATGCCCAAACTATGTAAATCAAGACGAGTCGCGTTTTTATCCAACAGACGCATTACCACGCGCTCCCCATGAGAGGACGGCATCGTCGATACACGCACGTCCACCGCACGACCACCGATACGCAACGAAATACGGCCATCTTGAGGCACACGCTTTTCTGCGATATCTAGTTTAGCCATAACCTTCACACGAGAAACTAGCAAAGGCGCTAGCTTACGACTTGGGGTCAGAACTTCACGTAATACGCCATCGACACGGAAACGAATCGAAAGGGTTTTCTCGAACGTCTCAATATGAATATCCGACGCACCTTCTTTGATCGCTTCACCAAACATGGCGTTGATCAATTTGATGATTGGCGCATCGTCTTCCGATTCTAATAAGTCTTCATCATGCGGCAGTTCTTCAGCCAAAGAGAAGAAATCATCGCTATCAGCACCAATATCTTCCATCAACTGACGCGCTTCAGACGAGTCGCGTTGATATGCTTCAGTCAGCTTTTTATCAAAGGCTTCTTTATCGATAGGTTGCGGTACGAAGCTTTTCTTTAATACACGACGGACTTCAACCAGAGCCGCAGGGTTAAGCGGCTCGACATAGTAAAGAATAGGTGGACGCTCAGGATGCTCTGTCTCCAGCACCAGTTTAAAGCGGTTGGCAAAACTGAATGGCAGACGACGCATACTTGGCGCTGTGTCTAACATATCAACCATTAGTTGTTTTCCATTTGATCAATAAACGCTTGGATCTCTGTTGGGTGCTGACGCTCCTGGCCAAAGGCTGGCATAACCGGGATCTTCTCGTCAGCCATCAACTTCAAACCTTGATCCGCTTTGTAAAGCTGTTCTGCGCGAATAAAGTTGTATTTACGCTGCGTAATACCGTCGGCCGTCACACCATCGCGAATAATCGTCGGCTTGATGAACACCATCAAGTTACGTTTTTCTGTTTGCGTGCTAGTTGACTTGAACAGATGGCCAAGTACCGGAATGTCACCCAATAGCGGCACTTTAGACTCACTTTCAAGTGCGCGTTCATCGACCAAACCACCAAGAACCAACATCTGACCATCTTGGATCATGACAGAGGTGTTTAACTGTCGTTTAGCAAAGCGAACGTCAACCGCACCGTTTGCGCCTAATACGTTGGAAACTTCTTGTTCAATGTTTAACTGTACAGAGTCACCTTCGTTAATTTGTGGCACTACTTTGAGTTTGATACCGACTTCTTTACGGTCAACCGTTTGGAATGGGTTGTCGTTGTTTGAGCCAGCCGTAGAGCCCGTAATAACCGGAACCTCTTCACCCACAATAAATGATGCTTCACCATTATCCATTACAGTGATACTTGGAGAAGATAGAATGTTTGAGTTGGAGTCAGAAGCAACAGCACTAATTAGCGCTGTCCAGTCACCCATGACAATACTCATTGCCGCACCATTTACTCCGCTAAGTGCTGACGCTAGCGTAGAGTAGTCACCTGATTCAGTAACATCATATGGCGTTCGTTCGCCATTAGAGTTGGTATAGTATTCAGTTCGGGTTTGATCTTTTGCTTCTTCTAGCCCAACCATCACCTGACCAATCGGGGCTCCTGAGTTACCGTACTGAATTACAGCACCCGTTTCTAATGAACCCCACTGAACACCTAGGTTAATACCATCACCTTCAGACATTTCGACAATTAACGCTTCAATAAGAACCTGAGCACGACGAATATCGAGTTGAGAAATGACGTCTTGTAATGCCATCATAATATCTGGTGGCGCTGTTAAAACTAACGAGTTAGTTGCAGCGTGAGCAGCAATGACGACCTCACCACGCGATGCACCTGATGTTTTCTGACCGGCTTGTTTTTCAGCTTGCAGGTTATCGGAAACACCTTTCAATACATCCACCAAATCTTCAGCTTTCGCATTTTTCAGGTACACAACTCGGTTGTTACCTTTTGTCGCCATTTCAACATCAAGTTGACGAATCAAACGTTTCAAGCGGGCTCTTACTTTTGGATCACCAGAAATTAAAATCGCGTTAGTACGTTCATCGGCCACAATTTTAGGTTCAAGGAACTCTGGCGTGCTTTTCTGATTCGCACTTTTATTCAGTGCTTCAACAATGCGTACCATTTCAGCAGCAGATGCATTACGCAGCTCTACCAATTCAATTTCTTTATCACCGGCTTGGTCAACACGCTTGATGATCTCTGCTAAGCGATTCACTACTGCCGCACGACCTGTGATCAAGATAATATTCGCTGGATCATAATGAACCACGTTACCGGCACCGGCGTTATCAATCAGCTGACGAAGTAGAGGAGACAACTCTCGAACCGACACATTACGCACCGCGACAACTCGAGTGATAACACTATCGCCTTGCGCGCTGCCATCACCTAACACAGGGATTGCTGAGGTTTTTGAGTCTTTTGCTTTGATAACCTTAAGTACCCCATTGTCCATCTCTACGACTGCGTAACCGTATACTTCAAGGACATTAAGGAAAAAGCTGTAGTATTGCTCTTCGTTAAGAACGTCATAGCTGCGGACATCGATTTTACCGCGTACTGAAGGATCAACAATGATGGTCTTTTCGAGGTTACGACCCACTATGTTGATGAATTCTTGAATATCAGTGCCTTTAAAGCTCGCACTAAATTCGTTTGCCATTGCACCTGGTACGCAGAGTAAACTTCCTGCTAGTAGCCAAGCACTTTTGCTGAACCAATGTTTCACGTATGTCTCCCTGAACTTACGCCGGTTGCCTAAGTCTTACAATTGGATATAGATATCGTACTGTTGGCCGTCTCGCTCAACAGTTAAATTTAATTCTTGCGGATCGCTCATCACTTGCATCAGTTGTACTGAAGAAGACGGGTCACTTAAATCGATCCCGTTCAGTTGAACCGCAATATCGCCAGGTTGTAGTCCTACATCATTAAATAATGCGGCATCACGACCAGGTGATACTCGATAACCAACAATGTCTCCGTCTTTTTTGACGGGTGAAATGGTGATGTATTTAAAAACGCTTTGTGGATCTTTCGCAATTTCCTCGCGGATTTGCTCTAATTTCTCTCCAACGTCAGACGTCGCTGCTTCTGCTCGCTGAGCTTGCGCCCTAGCTACCTGCGGCGATTCAGATAGCTTCTTATATTCTATACCTTCCATCATTAAGGTCTCGTCTCGACCTTGGTTATCAATGATGACGCGATCCACCAATACCGCTTTTAGTGTCGCACGTGTCCCTTCGATTTCTTCACCCAAACCGTACGTAGCTTGCTTACCTCGGTTAGCAATAACAGCAAGGCTGGTGTTGGCATCACTACTTGCAACCGCACCGACCAGCGTAAGGTTAAGGCGCGTCTTAGGGGCGTCTTTAACAATAGGCTGTTCTACAACCGCCGCTTTTTGCTCAGTGTATTTACCGAATAGGTTGGCATTCTGAAGGGCATTAAAATCTATCGCGTCGCCTTTATTGCTCGCAGCAACGCTACTCGCCGATGGACGCCATTGCGGCACTTCCGACGATTGAGGTATGGCTAACCACACAATTTTGCCAAGTATCCATCCGGTTATCGCAATAAACAGACAGGTAAGCAACAAGCTAAGTTTGGCTTGAATGGTATAATGATTGGACTTGATCTGAGCCAGTAGCGGTCTGCTTGATAATCCTGCACTTAGCTCTAAACGTTTCACTGAATGGATTCCTTTATTCTAACGTCCGTCATTTAAGCTATAACGATAGCTATCGACTTTAAATTGCTAAATTTGCAATAAAATTATTACTCAACAAAGAGCAGTGAACTATATCACAAGTTGTCTTTCATACCTTTTTCTTATGCAGTTTTTGCCAACTCCCTTGAAAAAAATACGCCTTGACTCCATCTGTAGGTGGATAATCCATCACTCATTGCCGTATTCGGGCAGTGATTAGATAGCGTAGTGTTCTATGAGTTCCCTAAATGAAGCCGTTAGGCTAGATAAATGGCTATGGGCCGCAAGATTTTACAAAACCCGCTCCATCGCGCGTAACATGGTCGATGGCGGTAAAGTCCACTATAATGGCCAACGAAGCAAGCCGAGTAAAATCGTTGAAGTGGGCGCTGAAGTCAGACTTCGTCAAGGCAACGAAGAAAAAATCGTGATCATCGAACAAATCTCAGATCAACGCCGAGGCGCTCCCATCGCACAAACCTTATATCGCGAAACCAATGAGAGTATCGCGAAACGTGAGGAACACGCGACTCAACGTAAGCTTAATGCCCACAACCCAAGTCCGGAACGCCGCCCAGATAAAAAGCAGCGCAGAGACATCATTAAGTTCAAACACCAATAAAAGCCGGAATTACCAACGAGGAAAGCACTCCATGGCAAATAATGTTTTAAACCGCTACCTATTCGAAGATCTTTCAGTACGTGGCGAGTTGGTACAATTGGATGAAGCGTACCAACGTGTTATCTCCAGCAAGGAATATCCGGCAGCAATAGAGAAACTGCTGGGTGAGCTACTCGTTTCAACTACTCTTTTAACTGCCACTCTTAAGTTCGAAGGTTCGATCACCATCCAGCTACAAGGCGACGGTCCTGTGTCTCTTGCCGTTATCAACGGTGACCATAACCAACGTGTTCGTGGCGTAGCTCGCTGGGAAGGCGATGTTGCCGATGACGCAAACATTCACGATCTAATGGGTAAGGGCTACCTTGTGATCACCATCGAACCGAAAAACGGCGAGCGTTACCAAGGCGTCGTTGGATTAGAAGGTGACACTTTAGCAGAAGTGCTAGAAGGCTACTTTGCAAACTCAGAGCAGTTAAAAACGCGCCTATGGATCCGCACTGGTGAGCATGAAGGCAAAGCACACGCAGCAGGTATGTTGATTCAAGTGATCCCTGACGGCACTGGCTCTCCAGATGATTTCGAACATCTAGAGCAGCTCACTGATACAGTAAAAGATGAAGAATTGTTTGGTTTAGAAGCGAACGAGTTATTGTATCGACTATATAACCAAGACAAAGTACGTCTGTACGAGCCGCAACCTGTCGAGTTCCATTGTGGCTGTTCTCGTGAGCGTAGCGGTGCAGCAATCATCACCGTTGAGAAAGCTGAAATTTATGACATTTTGGCAGAAGTTGGATCAGTTTCTTTACATTGTGATTACTGTGGCACAACTTATACGTTCGACGAATCTGAAGTCACTGAACTGTATGCACAAGCTTCTACAGACAAGAAAACCCTGCATTAATTTACATAGCTTATCAAGCACGTAATTTACCCTACAAAAGGCCAGCTTAATGCTGGCCTTTTTGTGATCAACCCCTCGTAATAACTAGCCTCAAGCGTAATAAAACAACTGCTTAATTTTAAACAATTAATAATGATTTTGCCCTAGCGCAAAGGATTGCGTGCACGATAGACTATTCCCACCAATATGTGACGGGTTACCTAAAACCTTATTGAAATCATGGGTAAATTTTGAGCTATCTCCCTGTTTTCTCCCCGCCCCGTTGCTAGCATGGTGAGCAGATTAAAATTAAAACATTCTTACAAAATCCCTACAAAATCCTTATAAGGAGCACCTATGACCGTTATGGAACATACTAAGGCTGCAACACTTGATCTAACCAAGCACGGACTGCATAACGTAAAAGAGGTTATTCGCAACCCAAGCTACGAAATGTTGTTTGAGGAAGAAACGCGTGAAGACCTAACCGGTTATGAGCGCGGCGTGGTTACTGAACTAGGTGCGGTTGCCGTTGACACTGGCATCTTTACTGGTCGCTCACCAAAAGATAAATATATCGTCAAAGACGCTACGACAGAAGAACATATGTGGTGGACGTCTGATCAAGTGAAAAATGATAACAAACCAATCACTCCTGAAGTGTGGGACGAGCTAAAAGAACTGGTCACAAACCAGCTTTCTAACAAACGCTTGTTTGTTGTTGACGGTTACTGTGGTGCAAACCCAGATACACGTTTGAGCATTCGTGTTATCACAGAAGTCGCATGGCAAGCGCACTTCGTTAAAAACATGTTTATTCGCCCGACGGAAGAAGAGTTAGCGATATTTGAACCAGACTTCGTAGTAATGAATGGCGCAAAATGCACTAATCCAAAATGGGAAGAGCAAGGCCTGAACTCAGAAAACTTCACCGTATTTAACCTAACCGAGCGCATGCAACTTATCGGTGGTACTTGGTACGGCGGTGAAATGAAGAAAGGTATGTTCGCCATGATGAACTACTTCCTTCCACTAAAAGACATCGCATCAATGCACTGTAGCGCTAACATGGGCAAAGATGGCGATGTAGCGGTATTCTTCGGTCTATCTGGTACGGGTAAAACGACCCTGTCGACTGATCCTAAACGTGCGCTAATTGGTGATGATGAGCACGGCTGGGATGATGACGGTGTCTTCAACTTCGAAGGTGGTTGTTACGCAAAAACCATCAAACTTTCGAAAGAAGCGGAGCCGGACATCTACAACGCAATTCGTCGTGATGCACTGCTAGAAAACGTAACAGTACGTGGCGATGGCTCTATCGATTTTGATGATGGTTCGAAAACAGAAAACACACGTGTTTCTTACCCTATCTACCATATCGATAATATCGTTAAGCCAGTATCAAAAGGCGGTCACGCGAATAAAGTGATCTTCCTATCAGCCGATGCATTTGGCGTACTGCCTCCAGTATCTAAATTGACACCTGAGCAAACTAAGTACCACTTCCTGTCTGGCTTTACCGCCAAACTAGCGGGAACAGAGCGCGGTATTACTGAGCCAACACCAACTTTCTCTGCTTGTTTCGGCGCGGCGTTCCTAACGCTCCACCCAACAAAATACGCGGAAGTACTGGTAAAACGCATGGAAGCAGCGGGCGCTGAGGCTTACCTAGTGAATACTGGTTGGAACGGCACTGGCAAACGTATCTCTATTCAAGATACACGCGGAATTATTGATGCCATTCTTGATGGTTCGATTGAAGAAGCACCAACTAAGCACATTCCAATCTTCAACCTTGAAGTACCAACGTCACTACCAGGTGTGGATCCTAGCATTCTAGACCCTCGCGACACGTACGTTGACCCACTTCAGTGGGAAAGCAAAGCGAAAGATTTAGCAGCGCGCTTTATCAATAACTTTGATAAGTACACAGACAACGCTGAAGGTAAATCTCTGGTTGCGGCTGGTCCTCAGATTGATTAAATCGAGTAACAGCGACGTCGCGTAAGCTCAGTGAAAAGTTGGCATTAACTTACCACCTTTACGTAGGCCAAGTTACAAAAATTGCTTCAAGCCCCTCTTTTGAGGGGCTTTTTATTGAATACCACAGAATATTGATACAAGCTAAAGCCTATCTAGTTTTATTTAATAACACACGTAGGTTCTAGCAAAGATGAAAACAGCGCGTCGAGTTCTACTTCTGTTACTGGTTATCTTAGTTGCCATTCCGGCCGCTACGATTGCGCTGCTAACAACATCTTACGCGGACGCAACCTGGCGCTTGCTGTCAAACACCTTTTCTCTTCCCTTCCGGGCCGGAAGCGTGCGTTATGACTTTCCCTATCACCTAACTTTACAACGCGTGAACACCAGCGGAGACGATGCGTCTTACATCGAGCAAGTCGATTTATGGATGAATCCCGATGTTTATCGCGATGGTAAATGGATCGTTGATAGTTTATTGATTGATGGTATGAGCTTGCAGTATGGCGTACCAAAGCTCCCGCCTTTAGACAACGTTTTATTCCATCAAATCGCGCTCAAAAATATTGATTACGCCGACGAGCATTTCTCTGCCAATGGCATTGATCTTCAAATTCAATCACCACAATGGAGTGATCAATTAATACCATATGGCGAAGTTCAACTTGCGGCCGACCAACTCTATTGGAATGGCGAAGCCTTTAATCAAGTCTTAGTCGATATAGACTACAAACCGCAAGACAGTACGCTTTATGGCACCTCTTTTAACTGGCGTAACAGTCAAATATCTGGGCAAGGGGAGCAGTATCCTCAAGGTTGGTCTTTAGTAAATGTGACCATCAACAAGCTGAAACTGAGTAATACGCAGCGCCAATCACTGCTTGCAAAACCTTGGCACGATCTACCATTTAACATTAATCATATTAATAGCTTAGATTTGCTTAACGCCGATATTGAATGGGGCGACTGGCACTGGCAGAACTTGGATCTTTCTGTGGAAAACGCCACACTGCCACTGTCTCTCTGGAAGACAAAAGCTCAAGTGTCATTGCAGGCGGATAGCGTTCGATTCCAGCAGCAAACCGCAATAGAGCCACGTTTGAGTGCCGCTATCGAGCCAGGAGTAATCCAGCTCAACGAGCTCAGCTTAGATTGGCAGCAAGGTCGAGTGCAAGTTTCTGGATTGTTCACGCCAACACAATGGAAGCTCAAAGAAGCCTCTATTCGAGGCCTCAAGTGGGCAACACAGCCAGAAGACAACCTAAATTGGTGGCACGCCGCCACCAGCGAGTTAGAGCATGTTGCAATCGAACGACTCGACATTGAGCGCAGCCAAATTATCCAGCTATCTCACGAACCTTATTGGCAACTTTCCGGTTTAAATATCGAAGGGCAACAGCTTGATATTAAACAGTCGGCTCAACGTTGGGGCCTTTGGCAAGGCGAATTGGAAGTCAGCGTTGTCAACGCTAGCTATGACCAAATACTCACGTCTCACGCAGCACTTGCCATGCAAAGCAAAGATGGCTTTTGGCAATTGACTCGCCTTTTTGCGCCACTCGAGCAAGGCTACGTAGAAGGCATCGGACAGATAGATTTGAGTACCCCGAGCCAACCTTGGGCGCTCAACGTCAATGCTGATGGTATTCCCTTATCGCTCTTCCACGATTATTTTTTACCCGACACACTGGCTATTGATGGTTTTTCCGATCTCAGCCTCGATCTACAAGGGTTGTCAGGTGATCGCAACATGCTGGCCTACAGCTTGTCGGGTGAAGTGGAAGCCAACCTCCGAGATACCCGCTTGAAGTCCCAAGCGGATCATTCGTTCAAAGCCATTACCTTAAGTCCACTGCGTTTAAGCTCGCAACGAGGGGAAGTTGCCATAAAGCCGGTCACAATCTCAGGAAAAGCCATAAGTGGTAAGGTTTGGGGAACATTTGATATGGCCAACAACCCGCTAAGTGGCATTACTTATCAATTGGAAGAGTCGTGCGGAAACATTGAAGGCGATCTACTAAGTGGTGAAACCCACCGTAATGAGTGCGTGAACGCATCAAAACTGGCCGAGCCTACTGATATTGAGACTCCACAGAAAAATGAACCTTCCATCGAGCAACCTATCGTGATTGATAACATCAACTTGGAGATTCAAGAGGAAGAGCTTTACGAAGAAGTTATCGAAGAAGATGAAGTACCCAACACGCATTCCGCAGCAGAAGAACAAATCCTCTCACCGACAGAGCAAGAAGGTGAAACAGATAAGCGCCCAGCAGGTCAGTCGGCGCTTAACCCATCAGCAACTGAGTAACTGCGAGTAATTCGGTATCAACATATAGGTACCGACAAAATCCACAGCTGGCGTGTCACCACTATAAATCACTACATGAATAACGATGCGTGCTTTGCGTCCCGACTCCAATCGGTCTAGGTCACCACTGATCCCATCCAACGAAGTACTCGCCACGGGGTTTTGTTCGACTGGTTGACGATAACGAATAGAGCTGTCGGCCAACACAATATCACCGTGCAACCCACGCTCTTTAAGCAGCAGCCACGTCATCCCCCACCCTGTCAGGGTTGCTAAGGTAAAAGCTGACCCGGCGAACATGGTGTTATGCGGATTAAGGTTAGGATTAAGCTGCGCACAGCATTCAAACTGGTAACCCGTGTACTGGTTAATTTTGATCCCCATTTTGTCGCTAATTGGGATTTGTTGCTCCCAGCGCTGTTGAAGCTCAGTACACCATTCAGGGCGACGTAACACATTGGCCATCGGATCCAGTTGCTTCACCATTTGCTGATGGCGCACAGGGCCACGCTCATCGGTCAGCTCACCTCGACGCTCAAAGCCATTTTTTTCATAAAAGGCGATGGCATCTTCACGGGCATTACACACCAAGCGTTTCGCTCCTTCTTGGCGTGCTAACGACTCTAGTGCAACCAAAACCAGCGAACCCATCCCTTTGCTACGGCGATTATTTTTAACCGCCATATAGCGGATCTGGCCATCATTGTCCGGCGTAATGTATAAACGGCCAATCGCCATAGGACGACCTCGACCATCAACAATCATGCGGTGATGACTCATTTCGTCGTATTCATCGCGCTCTGAGCCGATCGGCATACGCCATGGCTCACGAAGCAGTTGCCAGCGAAACTGATAATACTTGTTTATCTGATTATCGGTTTTGGGAGTAATGAGTTTGAACATATCAATCCTTTGAAAGCACAACACTAATCAGTGTCGGAAAAATTACTCCAAGCCAATTCCATGAGCTTGGAGTTAAAGCTTAGACTATGGCGCCTGTGTTACCAGATTAGACCTGCAACCAAAACGTCACAGGACCGTCATTCACCAAGGACACTTTCATATCGGCAGCGAAGCGGCCACGCTGTGTGGGTAAGACTTCTTCACACAAGTCAGAAAAGTAATCATACAAGCGCTCTGCATCAACAGGATGCGCACCGCGAGAAAAGCCAGCTCGCGTGCCTTTTTTTGTATCCGCAGGCAGCGTAAATTGAGAAACCACCAGCACTTTACCTTCCACCTGTTTAACGTTCAGGTTCATCTTGCCTTCGTCATCTTCGAACACACGGTAGGTTGTAACACGCTCCATTAAACGCTTTGCTTTAGCTTCACCGTCGTCCTTCTCTACGCCCAATAAGACCAGCAGACCACGATCAATTTCTCCTACGACTTCACCATCCACGCGGACGGCTGCTTCACTGACTCGTTGAATTAGCGCTATCACTACTCTCGCTTCCTTCATCTGTTAACTGAGATTCAGCGGTCGAGTGTATCATGTCTAAATCTTCACTCCAGTGCTCTCGCTCACCAAGCGCAGCCGTAACTTCCGCCCCCAATAACACGATCATCCAGCATAAATACACCCAAACAAATAAGATAGGAATCGCCGCTAACGCGCCGTAGATGAGCTGATAAGACGGAAACTGAGTGATGTAAAGCGCAAAGCCTTTTTTACTCAACTCGAACAGTATCGCGGCGACTGCTGCCCCCATGGCACCATGAGCGAGGTGTACTTTTTTATTCGGCACTAGAATATACAAGCCAAGAAAAGCAAAAAAGGACAGCAACAACGGTAGCCAACGCAGAAATAAATTAAACGCACCAGATAATGTCTCGTTCTCTAAAATTTGCAGCGAAGTCACGTACGACGTCGCCGCAATACTCGCACCGACCATGATCGGCCCTAACGTGAGTACCATCCAATACATAGAGAATGAAAAGACTAAACGGCGCTTGTCTTTAACTCGCCAAATGTAGTTTAAGTTCTTATCAATGTTGGAAATCAGCATGACCGCTGCGATGAATAAAAACCCACCGCCAACCGCGCTCATTTTGCCCGTATTCGCCACAAATTCCTGTAATGCCGTATGTACAGCTTCTCCAGAAGCTGGCACAAAATTCTCAATAATGTAGCCTTGCAGCACCTCACCAACGTTCGCAAAAACGGGAAATTTCGACAATATTGATAACAATACCGTCAGCATTGGCACGATGGATAACAAGGTAATGTAGGCAAGATAGCCCGCGTTCACATTCACACGGTCATGCGTTAATCGCTTAAGAAGATACTTAAAAAACGCGACGCAACTTGGCAGTAGATTGATTAATCTCGCCTTGTAACTCTCTGATAACTGGTTCATAGTTCATCCCATAATTAGCGCCGAGGACATAAGAATGCCTTATTTATTAGCAATTGTACTATCAATTTTCACTTTAACAGGGTGTCAATCTGCTTATTACTCAGCAATGGAGCAGGTTGGGTATCATAAACGAGATATTATGGTCGACCGCGTCGAAGATGCCAAAGAATCTCAACAAGATGCACAAGAAGAATTCACCAGTGCACTTGAAGCCTTGTCTGCGATCACCAACTTTGATGGTGGTGAGCTAGAAAATGTCTACAACAACATCAATGACAAATACGAAGATAGCGAAAAAGCGGCTCAAGACGTACGTGACCGTATTGCTGCGATTGAAGACGTATCCGGCGCACTGTTTGATGAGTGGCAAGATGAGCTAGAGCTGTACTCGAGTGCGAAACTGCGTCGTTCAAGCGAGCAAAAACTACGTGAAACCAAAGCCTCGTACAAAACCATGCTTAGCGCTATGAAGCGTGCAGAGAAAAAGATGACACCGGTACTGGATACGCTACGTGACAACACGTTGTACTTAAAACACAACCTTAACGCCAGTGCGATTGGTTCTTTGCAAGGTGAGTTCTCTAGCTTAGAGAAAGACATTCAGTTTGCGATCAAACAAATGAACGAAGCGATTGCAGAGTCCGATAAATTCCTACAAAAGCTCAATCAAAAGTAAATGATTTAGACCTCCTCCTAGTGAGGAGGTTTTAGTCGGCGACCTCACCGAGTAAACCGATGACTCTTCGAACAAAGCCTACCCTCTCTGGTACAGTTCCCCATGGCACTTCTACCACTTCATAACCCAACTCAGTATAGACACTCACTAACGACTGATGAATCTCCAATGCTTCTTCAAAGCTGTGCGGACGCACTTCATCTTGTACGTAAATGGATGCTTCAGGTCGACAAGTAAACACCTGACTATGGTACCCAGCGCTTTCGGTTAAGAAAGCTTGGTCAACCTTACAGCCGCCCACTTGTAGGTATGCAATGATGTCGGGGATGGCGCGATCAACAAACGCAACATCATGACAACGCGCATCACTCTTTTGTTTGTCCATCAACCCAAGGCATAACTTGGCAAACTCAGGTAAATTCGTCCACGGCAAAACACCATTTTCTAACTGGCTTTGCTGCTCAATCAAGTCGCGAGAACCTTCAGGAAACGTGGCGTAACCACACGCGTCTAGCGCATTCAGCAGTGTTGTTTTTCCCGCACCTGGCCCACCGGTGATAATAATCGGGTTCATATTCAACTCCAGAAAACAAAAAGCCCCGAGCATAACTCGAGGCTTCTTCTTAATTGAATCGCTTAACGAAAATTATTTCGCGCCACGAGAAGCACGCTTACGGTCGCTTTCCGTTAGGAACTTCTTACGGATACGGATGCTTTCAGGCGTTACTTCTACTAGCTCGTCGTCATCGATGAATTCTAGTGCTTGCTCAAGAGTCATCTTGATAGGCGGAGTAAGAACCTGTGCGTCATCGGTACCAGATGCACGAACGTTGGTTAGCTGCTTACCTTTCAGTGCGTTTACCGTTAGGTCGTTGTCACGGCTGTGAATACCGATAACCATACCTTCGTAAACTTCAACACCGTGACCGATAAATAGACGACCACGCTCTTGAAGGTTGAACAGTGCGTTAGTTAGCGCTTTACCCATCGCGTTCGCGATTAGTACACCGTTTACACGTTGACCGATGTTACCGCCTTTGTGAGGGCCGTAGTGATCAAACGTATGGTAAAGAAGACCTGAACCTGAAGTCAGTGTCATGAATTCCGTTTGGAAACCGATCAGACCACGTGATGGCATAACGAAGTCCATACGCACACGACCTTTACCGTCTGGAGACATGTCTTTCAGCTCACCTTTACGTAGGCCGATGTTCTCCATGATGCCGCCTTGGTGCTCTTCCATTACGTCGATCGTTACAGTCTCGAACGGTTCCATCAACTGACCATCTTCTTCTTTGATGATTACTTCTGGACGAGATACTGCTAGCTCAAAGCCTTCACGACGCATGTTTTCGATCAGGATAGAAAGGTGAAGTTCACCACGACCTGATACGCGGAATTTATCTGGATCGTCTGTTTGCTCAACGCGTAGCGCAACGTTGTGTACCAATTCCTTCTCAAGACGCTCAAGGATGTTACGTGACGTTACGAACTTACCTTCTTTACCCGCGAATGGAGACGTGTTTACTTGGAACGTCATTGTTACTGTTGGTTCATCAACAGACAATGGTGGTAATGCTTCTACTGCGTTTTGTGCACAGATAGTGTCAGAAATTTTCAGCTCGCCAAGACCAGTGATTGCGATGATATCACCCGCGTTAGCTTGTTCCACTTCGTGACGCTCTAGGCCAAGGTAGCCCATTACTGTACCCACTTTACCGTTGCGAGTTTTACCGTCAGCACCAATAATGGTTACCTGCTGGTTTGGTTTAACGCTACCACGAGTTACGCGAGCCACGCCGATAACACCAACGTAAGAGCTGTAGTCTAGCTGAGAAACTTGCATCTGTAGTGGACCATCAAGGTCAACATTTGGCGCGTCAACAACATCAACGATAGTTTGGAATAGTGGTTCCATGTTCTCGCCAGTTTCGCCTTCTTCTAGAGAAGCCCAGCCGTTAAGTGCTGATGCGTAAACTACTTTAAAGTCTAGCTGGTCATCAGTTGCACCTAGGTTGTCGAACAGGTCGAACACTTGGTCCATAACCCAATCAGGACGTGCACCAGGGCGGTCAATCTTGTTGATTACAACGATTGGTTTTAGACCGTGAGCAAACGCTTTTTGTGTTACGAAACGCGTTTGAGGCATTGGACCATCGACTGCGTCAACGATAAGTAGTACAGAGTCTACCATCGACATGATACGCTCAACTTCACCACCGAAGTCCGCGTGTCCCGGAGTATCTACGATGTTGATACGGTAATCGTTCCAGTCGATTGCTGTGTTTTTAGCAAGAATGGTAATACCGCGCTCTTTCTCGATGTCGTTCGAGTCCATGACTCGCTCTTCAGCTTCACCGCGAGACTCAAGCGTGCCTGATTGTTGTAGCAGCTTGTCAACCAACGTGGTTTTACCGTGGTCAACGTGCGCGATGATCGCGATATTTCTTAATTTATCAATCTGTGGAGTAGCCATGGATATTGATTCACTTAGATAGATGAAATGCCCCCACGCTGAGAACGGGTGCTCTCTGGCGACATTTGCTGATTAAAAAAACGGCCATAATGTACCAGATTTTAGCAAAAAGCCTAGAAATATGTGATCTACTCCCGAGCATTTCTGCGATTTTTACGCTTAATGCCCATTTTCTTCCTCAGAACGAATTGATTAAACGCAACTTTATTCTAATCGATGCATAATTCAAATTGACTCTTGCTCAAAAACTGGGCTGAATACGCAATGTACCTGTCACATTATGGTGCAACAATGATTTTTGGCACCATAATAGTGCAAGCAAAGATCATTTTGGTGCAAGCAAGTGCACCAAACTAGCATTCAAAAACACAATTGCTTGAAATTAATGGAATATTTTTTTTGGCACGGTTTTGGCTTTAGTTAAAACAGCATCGATTAATGAAAAGTCAAATTGATTAATCAATGCCAGGTTTCATGAATAATTCATAAATCGAGCTTTTACCGCTTATTAACACTGGAGGTTATCCAAGATGTCAGTAGAAAACGTTCTATCGCTGATCCAAGAAAACGAAGTTAAGTTTGTTGACCTACGCTTCACTGATACAAAAGGTAAAGAGCAGCACATTTCGATCCCTGCTCACCAAATCGACGCAGACTTCTTCGAAGAAGGTAAAATGTTCGATGGTTCATCAGTTGCTGGCTGGAAAGGTATCAACGAATCAGACATGGTAATGATGCCTGACGCATCTTCTGCTGTGCTTGACCCATTCACGGAAGACGCAACACTAAATATCCGTTGTGACATCTTAGAGCCTGCAACAATGCAAGGCTATGACCGTGACCCACGCTCTATCGCAAAACGCGCTGAAGACTTCATGCGTTCTACAGGTGTTGCAGATACTGTACTTATCGGTCCTGAGCCAGAATTTTTCCTATTTGATGACGTGAAGTTCTCGACGGACATGTCAGGCTCTTTCTTCAAGATCGACGACGTAGAAGCGGCATGGAACACAGGTTCTGACTACGAAGAAGGTAACAAAGGTCACCGTCCAGGCGTTAAAGGTGGTTACTTCCCAGTAGCTCCAGTAGATTCATCTCAAGACATCCGTTCTGCTATGTGTCTAGTAATGGAAGAAATGGGTCTTGTTGTTGAAGCGCACCACCACGAAGTGGCAACGGCGGGTCAAAACGAAATCGCAACTCGTTTCAACACGCTAACAACCAAAGCTGACGAAATCCAAATCTACAAGTACGTTGTACACAACGTTGCTCACGCGTTTGGTAAAACAGCGACGTTTATGCCTAAACCACTTGTTGGCGACAACGGCAGCGGTATGCACGTTCACCAGTCTCTAGCAAAAGATGGCGTAAACCTATTTGCTGGTGACAAGTACGGCGGTCTATCTGAAATGGCGCTTTACTACATCGGTGGTATCATCAAACACGCTCGTGCAATCAACGCATTCGCTAACCCATCAACAAACTCGTACAAACGTCTTGTACCAGGCTTCGAAGCACCAGTAATGCTAGCTTACTCAGCGCGTAACCGCTCTGCTTCAATCCGTATCCCAGTGGTACCAAGCCCGAAAGCACGTCGTATCGAAGTTCGTTTCGGTGACCCAGCGGCGAACCCATACCTATGTTTCGCAGCAATGCTTATGGCTGGTCTTGACGGTATCAAGAATAAGATCCACCCAGGCGAAGCGATGGATAAAGACCTTTACGATCTTCCAGCTGAAGAAGCAGCAGAAATCCCAACTGTTGCATACTCACTAAAAGACGCGCTAGCAGAGCTAGATGCTGATCGTGAGTTCTTAACAGCGGGCGGCGTATTCTCTGACGACTTCATCGATTCATACATCGACCTTAAGTCTCAGGACGTAGAGCGTGTAAACATGACAACTCACCCTGTTGAGTTCGAACTTTACTACTCTGTGTAAGGTCGACACTGTGTAAAATGTAAACACAGCAATAAAATATTAGGCTCGCCTCGCAGGCGGGCCTTTTTTGTATTCGCCACTCAAGCTTCGACGTTTAACATGAGGGGATAATAAAAATACGCTTAGAATTTTTCCTTACAGGTCAAAGAGCTAAGCCATTGAAACGTGAAATCATCGAACAAGAGAAGGTGAGCAATGAAAGTTCAGCTTATTCCATCACTGTGTGCACTCAGCGGATTGTTAATCGCCTCTATCGCCTTCGCGCAGGTCGCGTATACGTGGGTAGATGAAAATGGCGTGGTTCACTTTAGTGATACGCCAAACAAAGGAGCAAAAGCGATCGCACTGCCAAACCTTGAAGCCAGCGCACCAGCTCCTGAGGTAGAAAGTACTGAATCGCTCGCACCTCAGACTACGCCATCTACTGCATCACAAAACAAGCCAGAGAAAACAACCGAGAAGCCTCTTCCATTAGAACTTTCAATGCAGACCCCCAAGCACAACGAGACCATCCGCAGCAATCGAGGCATCATCAATATTCAATTAGAAACCAATCGCAAGCTCGGTATCGGTGAGCAATTGCAATTGTTACTCGATGGAAAACCTTATGGTGCACCACAAAACCATATAGTGTGGCAGTTAAACAATATTGACCGAGGCACTCACACACTTGCTGTGCACGCGAAAAGAAGCGGCAAGCTTATTGCATCTACTAGCCCTATAACGGTGCATTTACATAGAGCAAGTGTTAAGCCGACCGTAAAAGGGGCAAAATAGAATATCTGGTGAAAAAAAATCACATCACAGCGATGCTTTTCACTTTTTCTTCTAAGATTTATTCGCCATACTTAACGTTCAATTGCACCATTATTGTGCATCGCACAATCTTAAAGCAAAACAAGGACGTAATGTGGATACCAGTCTTCCTAGTGCCATTCTCAACAATATGGTGACAGCAACGCTGATTCTTGATGATGGATTGGCCATCCGTTATGCCAATCCGGCTGCCGAATTGCTGTTTTCTCAAAGCGCCAAACGAATTATTGAACAATCACTTTCTCAATTGATTCAGCATGCGTCGCTGGATCTCGCGCTGCTCACTCAACCGTTGCAAAGTGGCCAAAGCATCACCGACAGTGACGTCACTTTCGTTGTTGATGGCCGCCCTTTAATGCTAGAGGTGACGGTTAGCCCTATCACTTGGCAAAAGCAGTTGATGCTTCTGGTCGAGATGCGCAAAATTGATCAGCAGCGCCGACTCTCTCAAGAACTGAACCAACACGCCCAACAACAAGCAGCGAAGCTGTTAGTCCGAGGGCTTGCACATGAGATTAAAAATCCGCTTGGCGGCTTACGCGGTGCGGCGCAATTGCTAGAAAAAATGCTGCCAGAGCCCTCTCTCACCGAATATACACACATCATCATTGAGCAAGCAGACCGTTTAAGGGCGCTCGTGGATCGATTACTAGGACCGCAAAAGCCAGGTAAGAAGACACAAGAGAATCTGCACCAAATTCTTGAAAAGGTTCGCCAACTGGTTGAATTAGAGTCACAACGCTCAATCATCATTGAACGAGATTATGACCCAAGCTTGCCAGAGATTTTGATGGATACAGACCAAATCGAGCAGGCAATGCTTAATATCGTCAGCAACGCCGCACAAATTCTTAGCCATCAAGAGCACGGGAAAATAACCATTCGCACCAGAACGGTGCATCAAGCCAATATTCACGGCAAACGCTGTAAACTCGCTGCTCGTGTCGAAATCACAGACAACGGCCCAGGTATTCCACCGGAACTACAAGACACGCTGTTCTATCCCATGGTCAGTGGCCGCGAGGGAGGAACTGGATTAGGGCTATCTATTTCGCAAAATTTGATCGACCAGCACAATGGAAAAATAGACGTAGAAAGCTGGCCTGGTCACACAACATTTACTATTTATCTGCCGATCTGAGTGCGCTAATGGACTTCAAGTCGCGTCAGTTTTTCGGTTTGCTGCAAGGATTACTACATGAGTAAAGGATATGTTTGGGTCGTTGATGACGACAGTTCAATTCGCTGGGTAATGGAGAAAACGCTCTCCTCTGCCAACATCAAATGTGAAACCTATGCCGATGGAGAAAGCGTGTTAATGGCGCTCGAACGCGAAGTGCCGGATGTTCTAGTATCAGACATTCGCATGCCAGGTATTGATGGGTTGGAGCTACTAAAGCAAGTACAGCGCGATTACCCAGACCTTCCCGTGATTATCATGACCGCGCATTCAGATTTAGATGCGGCAGTGAATGCGTACCAAAAAGGTGCTTTTGAATATTTACCAAAACCTTTTGATATTGATGAAACTTTAACTCTGGTTGAACGAGCCATTGCACACAGCCACGAAAACAAACGCGAGCAGCTCTCTCCAGAAGACATTCCAGCAGAAACGCCTGAAATTATCGGTGAAGCACCAGCGATGCAAGAGGTGTTTCGCGCCATTGGTCGTCTTTCTCGCTCCTCTATTTCAGTCTTGATTAACGGTGAATCGGGCACGGGTAAAGAACTCGTTGCTCATGCACTGCACCGTCACAGTCCACGTGCTAACAAACCTTTCATTGCGCTCAATATGGCGGCGATTCCCAAAGACTTGATTGAATCAGAACTGTTTGGCCACGAAAAAGGCGCGTTTACGGGGGCAAACAATGTTCGTCAAGGACGATTCGAACAAGCCAATGGCGGCACTCTATTTTTAGACGAAATCGGCGACATGCCATTGGACATTCAAACTCGTTTACTACGCGTTCTAGCTGACGGGCAGTTTTATCGAGTGGGCGGTCACTCTCCGATCAGTGTCGATGTACGAATTGTCGCGGCAACACACCAGAACTTAGAAAAGCTGGTGCACGAAGGTGACTTTCGTGAGGACCTATTTCATCGCTTAAACGTGATTCGCGTTCAGATCCCGGCACTGCGTGAGCGTAAGCAAGACATTGAAAAGCTTACACAGCATTTTCTTATCCGTGCGGCTGATGAGCTTGGTGTGGAAACAAAAACTCTCCACCCGTCGACTGTAGAGATTCTTAACCGCCTTGATTGGCCTGGCAACGTGCGTCAATTAGAGAATATTTGCCGTTGGTTAACCGTTATGGCCAGTGGTAGCGAGGTGTTACCAAATGACTTGCCAAGCGAACTACTAGAAGAGAAAAAATCCATTTCAGACTCTGCACATGGTAGTTGGCAAGAACAATTGGCGGATTGGGCACGGCATTCACTCGCAGCAGGAGATAAAGAACTACTTTCTTACGCTTTACCAGAATTTGAACGCATTTTATTAGAAGCAGCCTTAGAGCACACTAAAGGTCATAAGCAAGATGCCGCTAAAGTATTAGGCTGGGGGCGAAATACACTCACCAGAAAATTAAAAGAATTGTACTGACAATCACTTACGTGGTGCGTTAACAACGAGCGTCGTTTGTCACTCGATATTAATAAAAACATCAGTACAATTGTGGCGCACCACCATCTATGTGATTAGGCGATGTCTACTGCTACGACTCAAATTACACTGCGTACTGCTGTTCTGATTCCATTTGTCATGATCTTCTTACTGGCGATCGGTGTCATTGTCTACGTCCAAAAACAAAGTTACGAAGAAGTGGTCACGGATATCAGTGACAAGCAACTTTCCGTGTTAACCGAAAGTGTCCACGACCACCTCAATAGCTATCTACGTAAGCCTTTTACTGCGGTTATGGCTCTCGCGCACAACGTCAGCTATCACAACCTTTATCGCCCTCACGATACCTCAGACATTCAAAACTACCTGCTAAGTGCATTCAAAAATCTTTACCAATCGATACCGCAGTTGGATGTAATCGCATTTGGTTCAGAAAACGGCGACTTTGCAGGCTTTCGCCGCGAACTTTCCGACGATTACACCTTAATGGTGCAAGATCGCCACACCGATGGTGATCTGGTTATTTATGGAACCAACCATGTGAGTAACAACATTCGAACGGTTATCTCCCAATACGATCCTCGCACTCGCCCATGGTATAAGCCCGTTGCAGAGAGCCAAAACGCCACTTGGTCTGAAATTTATACCAATGCTGATGAACGCCAGGATATTACGCTATCAGCCATGACGCCGGTGTACAAACACGACCAATTTGCTGGTGTTTTGGTGACAGACATTCGTATCAATACATTCAACGAATTCCTGCGCGAGTTAAAATACAACACTAAAGCGTCGGTCTACATCATGGACCCAGATCATCGTTTAATCGCTCACTCAGGCCCGGGAAGCGTCATCTCATGGGGCACAAAATTTTCGGATAAAGGGCAGCGTTTGCTTGCCGCTGAAAACGCAGACCCGATCATCAAAATCAGTGCGAGCCGAGTCCGGTCTTTCGATCTCAACAACACCAAGCAACCTTATACTTTTTCATTTGAACATGATGGCCAACGTATTTTCAGTCGGCTAACCCCGTATCGAGACCAAGACGGCTTAACATGGTTTATCGGCACCTCCATTTCGGAGTCTGAGCTTCTCGGCCTGTTACCAAAAAGCCAGCAAGAGAGCTGGCTCGTTGGCATTATTGTAAGCCTATTTGGTATCGCCATCAGTTGGATCATTTTCAACCGAGTTACCAGACCAATTAACGCGACGGCCGCCGCCGCTCAGCACCTGGCAAATGGGGATTGGGATAGCGGCATGCCAAAGCCTGGTTATGTGTATGAGACAACCGTACTGGTCCATGCTTTTAATGAAATGGCGAACAATCTAAGAGCTTCATTCAAAGCATTGCGTGAACAGTTGGTTTATGACTCTCTGACACGCTTATATAGTCGTCAGGGTTTGGTCGAAATCTGTGAAAATCAGTCTCATCTTTGTCACGGCAGTTTATTTTTACTTGGCATCAACAAATTTAGAGATATCAACGACAGTGTGGGTCATCACAACGGCGACCAGTTGTTGGTCAGCATCGCTAAAAGGTTAAAACAGCAGTTTCGTGACAACGCATTATTGGCTCGGATTGGTGGTGACGAATTCGCGGTGTTTCTCTCAAATGTCGACACGGAAACCAAAATTAAACAAACCGAGCGTCGATTACAGCAACTCTTTTCCACCCCATTTATGGTGGAAGGCGAGAATGTAGTGATGAAGATTTCACTTGGTATTGTACAAACCCAGCCAAACGAAACCATGCCTTTATGGTTACGCAACGCCAGCATCGCATTAAGTTACGCCAAACAAGACTCACTGACTGGTGTTTGTCACTACAGCCCAGAACTAGCGAGCGCTTCAAAGTTTCGTACACAAATGCTGACCAAGATCCAAACTGGCATTGAAAACCGAGAGTTTATTCCTCATTACCAACCGATTGTGGATCTCGTCAGTGGCACAGTGTGTGGCGCCGAAGCACTTGCGCGTTGGCATAGCGACTCAGGTATGGTGTCACCATTAGATTTTATCCCAATCGCGGAAGAAAGCGGCATGATCAAAGCCATCGGCCAACAGATTCTGTTACAAGCTTGTCGCGACACTTACCAAGCGATCGAAAGCAAACAGTGGCCGTCGGACTTCCAACTGCATGTGAATATCTCCGTTAATCAACTATCTTGCCCAAGTTTTGTTGATACGGTGACAAGCGTATTGGATATCACGAAATTACCAGCAAGTAACCTCACACTAGAGATCACAGAATCACGTATCATTGATAGCGCACCGACCACACTAGAAAATATGACTAAACTGCGTGAAATGGGTATTGGTATCGCGATAGATGACTTTGGCACCGGCTACTCATCACTGGGTTACCTCCACTCTCTGCCGTTTACCTGCTTGAAGATTGATCGCACCTTCATCAATCAACTCACACAAGAAAACTTAAACAGTTCAGTCGTCGCTGCCGTCATCAATATCACAGCAGGTCTCAAAACTAATGTCGTCGCGGAAGGTGTCGAGGATAGCAATCAAGCACAATTACTGCGCTCTTTAGGCTGTAATCAGGTGCAAGGCTTCTACTACAGCCGCCCTATGCCACTAGAAGAATGGCCAACACATTTGGTGAACATGAAGTAGAAAAGAGCGAGAATCGTTGATTTCCTAGTCATCCTCTACTGACAATCTACCCAACTGTTATTTATACTTAACTGCAAATCTTACCCATGTATTGTCACAGATGATGTTTGGGCCCTGTTCCAGTTCATAACTATCCGGATCGACAAAATGATAACGAAGAACCTTCCTCTTACTGATTTGCACCGTCACCTCGACGGTAACATTCGTACTAAAACGATTCTTGAGCTAGGCCAAAAGTTTGGCATTGCCCTACCAGCGTACGATATTGAGTCTCTCACTCCTCACGTTCAAATTGTCGAAGCGGAACCCTCTCTTGTTGCTTTCCTTTCTAAGCTCGACTGGGGTGTTGCTGTACTGGGCGATCTAGATGCGTGTCGTCGTGTCGCGTACGAAAACGTAGAAGACGCGCTAAACGCACAAATCGATTACGCAGAGCTGCGTTTCTCTCCTTACTACATGGCGATGAAACACAAACTACCAGTAGCGGGGGTTGTTGAAGCCGTCGTGGACGGTGTGCAAGCGGGTATGCGCGATTTTGGCGTGAAAGCCAACCTGATCGGTATCATGAGTCGTACATTTGGTACTGACGCATGTCAACAAGAACTGGACGGCATTCTGAGCCAGAAAGATCACATCGTTGCCGTCGACCTTGCGGGTGACGAGCTAGGCCAACCGGGTGATCGCTTTGTGTCTCACTTCAAGCAAGTACGCGATGCTGGCCTTGGGGTAACGGTCCATGCTGGTGAAGCAGCAGGTGCAGAGAGCATGTGGCAAGCAATCAATGAGCTAGGCGCAACTCGTATCGGTCACGGCGTAAAAGCGATTCACGATCCAAAACTGATGGATTACCTAGCAGAAAACCGCATTGGTATTGAATCTTGCCTGACGTCAAACTACCAAACAAGTACGGTAGAAACGCTAGAAAACCACCCTCTCAAGCAGTTCCTAGAGCATGGCGTTCTTGCGTGTCTTAACACTGACGATCCAGCGGTTGAAGGTATCGAACTGCCATACGAATACGAAGTAGCGGCACCAGCCGCTGGTCTGAGCCAAGACCAGATTCGCCAAGCGCAAATCAATGGCCTTGAGATTGCGTTCCTTTCAGAAGCAGAAAAAGCGGAACTGAAAGAAAAAGTAAAAGATCGCGCTTAAATCCAGCGAAAACATAAAAAAATGCCAGCATCTGCTGGCATTTTTTATATCTTGAATCTGTATCTCGGATTAAATAACACGAGAGAATTGTTGCTGACGCGCCTTCGCTCGCAGGTACTTATCGAAGCTCATACAAATATTACGGATCAGCAAACGACCTCGCAGCGTCACACGAATTTCATTGTCATCCACTTCCACCAGCTCATCGTTGATGAAGGTCTGAAGTAGCTGTAAGTCTTCTTTAAAGTACTGATCAAACTTCACTTTAAACTCAGACTCAATGGCTTTCTTGTCTAACTTGAAGTTACAAATCAGCTGCTTAATCACTTCACGACGGAGCAAATCATCAGAGTCCAGCGAGACCCCTTTCCATAGAGCGTGACGAAGTTCGTTGACTTGAGCGTAGTATTTCTTCAGCTCTTTCTGGTTTTGCGCGTACGCATCGCCGATCATCGAGATTGCAGAAACACCAAAGCCAACCAAGTCACATTCACCTTGTGTGGTGTAGCCTTGGAAATTGCGATGCAAAATACCTTCGCGCTGGGCAACAGCAAGTTCATCGTCCGGCAAAGCAAAGTGGTCCATACCGATAAATTGGTAGCCAGCACCAGTCAGTGTCGCGATGGTGTCTTGCAGAATCGCCATCTTCTCCTCTGCTTTTGGCAGGTCTTCGTCTTTAATCTTACGCTGCGCTGCAAATAGCTGTGGCATGTGCGCGTAGTTAAACACGGATAGACGGCCCGGCTGCATCTCTAGCACTTGTTCTAGAGTCTTGGCAAAAGATTCTTTGGTCTGCTTCGGTAAACCGTAAATCAAATCTAGGTTCGTCGAACGAAAGCCTAACTCTTTTGCGCGCGCAACCATCGCAACGATGAACTCTTCATCTTGCTCACGATTCACCAGTTTTTGCACTTCTTTGTTGAAGTCCTGCACACCGATGCTCAAGCGATTGAAGCCTTCACTACGCAGATGATCCAGCATGGTCAGCTCGATTTCACGCGGGTCAACCTCGATACTGATTTCAGCATCGCTACTAAAAGTAAACTCTTGGCGTAGCAGGCTCATTACACGCGTGATTTGCTTTTCAGAGAGAAACGTCGGTGTACCACCACCAAAATGCAATTGCGTCACGGTGCGACCAACAAGTAATGCAGCACGTTGACGAATTTCGTGTTCAAGCACGTCGAGGTATTCATCCGCTTTGTGCGAGTGGCGCGTAATGACTTTATTACATCCACAGTAGTAACAAAGCTTGTGACAGAACGGAATGTGTACGTACAGCGATAATGGGCGTTCTGGGTATTGAGTGCATGCCATATCATAATCAGAAATGGTGAACGCTTCATGAAACTCCAGCGCCGTTGGGTACGACGTATAACGAGGCCCGGAATAGTTGTACTTATCCAATACCGCTTGATCCCAGACGATTTGCTGTTTCGATTCAGTGTGTTGATTCGACATGGTGGTACTTTCCGTTAAATGCTAGGGCAACGAAAGCCGTCACCCGATATTCAGAGCCGCTATTTTGCCATACGACGATGACAAGCGTGGCAACGCCGACTGGCTTTTTAAGTATAAAACTAAAGAAGTGCTAGCGTGATCACGATACCCCCATTAGTCATAAGGAGACTATTGGGGGTCGCGCTTAAATCATCTGAATATTGATTTGATTATTCAGTGGCTGGACGTTTTTCTGCAACACTTTGAGCTCCTCAATAATCGCATCAGTGAGGCGGCTTTCCGCTTTATGACGCGTCAAGTTCTGTTGCATACGCTCTTTCTTGGCAAGTTGTTGGCGTTCTTCGCCACGCGCCATATCTTTCACTATGTGGTAAAGCTCAGAAATCGCAGGGTACGTTTTATCGAAATCAACGCGGTCTTCACCTTGTACATAATCCATGATGTTATACACACGGATACTGATTTCAGATAAATCGCACTGCCCTTGAATGCCCGCCTGACACAAGGTATGCACATTCTCAAAAATGTTGGCGTTACGTTTGTCTATCGCCAATTTTTGATGCTTCAGCTGCAATTCCTTTTGCTTTTTCAATTGAAGCAGAAGGTAACCTGCATAAGAAGCGAGTGCGATGATAATCACAACACCAGCAATAGCTAATAAGGTTACATTCATAGCTTAATTATCCTTTATAGTCGTCGAAATTAATGTCGTCGAAATCTGCCAGCAAGTCATCATCGTTGCGCGTGCTTTTCTCAGCAGGTGCAGTGAAGTCTTCCTCTTCTTCAGGTTCCAACAAACCTAGTTGGTCCATTAGCTTCTCAATGCGATCGAGTTTCTCATCGACGAATTTCTGTAGACCTGTGCCCAGGTTTTCACCCGCTTCAATACGGTCTAGCAACACGTTCAATTGCGCGTCATTTTCTAGCATCTCTAGTTCTTGCTCTGCCGACAAACGACGCTCTTGCTTCGTCATTTTCTTCGCAGGTTCAACAATCAGAGGTATTTTCTTTTTGCTGCCTAAGCGCGGGTCGCGATTTTGTGCAGCAGCTTGCTTTTTCTGCTCGTTAACTTCTGAGTTACGGTTACCCGTTTTCAGACCTTTACGCTTTTTAGCACGCTTGCGTAAGCGGCCTTCCACATCAGATTCTGTACGGTTACGAGTTACAACAAACTCAGGTGCACCAGCGGCACCTGGTTTTCTAGATTTTTTACTACGGCTCATTACTGGGGTTTCCTCAGTAAAATTACATCATTACCAATAAATTCGAGTTCGAGCTTATCCCGCTCTGCTAGGAACTGGAACGTGTCACGACTAAAGAACACTACGTGAGTGAGATCGTTCTTATAATGCCATGATTTGAAAGCCTCCACGTCGATGACCATTTTCGTCATCAGGCCTATCCAGCCCCCTGGCTTAACTAAATTCAACCATTGCTTCCACACCAAATCTGGGTGGTAGAGGTGCTCTATCACCTCTGTTGCTGTCATGAAGTCGTACGTTTTTTCTAAAACCGACGTATCAGGGTGGTAGTAGAGATCGTACAACGCCATGTTGTGCCCCGCCTCTTCCAGCATCAAGGAGAGCGTTGGGCCAGGACCACAACCAAAGTCGATACCATTTGATTGTGGAGAAATTCGCTCTGTGATCGGGTCAGCAATACGCGACAAAAAGCGTCGGTAACCCAAATCATCGGGGTTGTTCTCATGCAAATCATAGTGAGCTTTTTCGCTTTCCGCATCCAAACGTTGGTCTGGATTTACGAATACCAAGCTGCACTGCTCACATTGAAGATATTCACGACGCTTATCTTCAAAATAATGGTGAGTGCGCTGATTTTGGCATAAAGGACAGGTATGCATGCTGACTTCCTCAAACAGGGATGCGAAACATACCAGAAAGTGAACTCGGATTGGAGTGTTGTTGAGTATTTTTTCAGCAATTTTTGTTAAAAAACTTTGTTTACAACCTATAAAGCTAAAGTAAGTGCTGTAATCTCAATTCAAGTTACGACTGAGCAAGTCAACGGATATAAAAAAAGCGACAGTCAGACTGTCGCTTTCTAAGTGCCATCAATTGGCGAAACTGTGTTGCACACATTTGGTGCACCAATGATCCCTTTGTTTTTAGAGCTTTCCCTGCCAAAAAGAGTTGTTTTTCATCTTCCTGATGAGTTTTGGCTATCCGTTTACTTCCTGTCTACTGAGCAACTTCCTGTGCCTGATCCGTTTCACTGTCTTAACCGTCAGACGAGATGACCATCCTTATCTGATAGGCTCCCTACCTATCTAAATCCCTTTCTAAATCACCAAGCATCCGAGCTACATCCTTGGAGACCTAAACCGTGGTCTTCAATCCTTACATTCACCCCCCTGTGAACGACTTCTACTTTACGCCATCCCGTTATGCTCACAAGTAATGGGTTGAAAAAAAATCCGCCTATTTTTCTAAAAAATCAAAATTATCATTTAATCAAAAACTTAAAAACACTAACAAGAAAAAGCCAACATCAAGTATGGCAAATGTCTCACAAACTGCCGAGCCAACTATCGCTTTCGTATCCAAACTCGACTGTGATATCTGTCACGAACAAAAATGCCCTAGTGGATTCACTAGGGCATTTTTGTACAAGTTGCTCGAACGATGTAGGGACATCTACCCAACCAGCTCAAGATGCAGGATCTTGAGCGATTTAGGTATATTAGTGCAGACCGCCAACGTATTTAGACAGCACTTCGATATCTTCGTCTGTCATTTTCTTCGCGATGTCGCGCATCATGGCATTCATATCATTGCCACGGTCGCCATCACGGAATTTTTCTAGCTGAGCTTTGATGTAGTCAGCATGCTGACCAGAAATTTTCGGGAAACCTGAAAGCTCAGTACCATTGCCACGAGGACCATGACATGCAATACATGCGGTTAGGCCACGCTCGGCATCACCAGCGGTATAAAGCGTTTTGCCTTTTGCTACTACATCTTCAGGTGTTGAGTTTTCTGAAACTGGTAGCGAAGCGTAGTAAGCAGATAGGTCTGCGATATCTTCATCGCTCAGTGGCATTGCCATACCACTCATTACAGGATCGTAACGACCTTGTTTACCACCACTTGTCATGCCTAGCTTAAGTTCTTTTAACTGCTTCTCAAGATACTTAGCGTGTTGGCCTGCGAGTTTCGGGTACGTTGTTATTGCACTGTTGCCATCTGCTCCGTGACAGGCGACACAGGTTTGTGATTTTGCTTTACCAGCCTCAATATTACCTTGGGCCCATACTGAGCAACTGGCTAAAAGACTCAAAATTAGCGCTAATTTCTTCATGACATTCCATTATAATTATCAAGCTTCCAGTACCACGGAATGTGAACATACCGCGTACACTCATGGTACAATAGGCGACCTTATGCCGAGCACGGTTATTTTACACATTTTCACAAAAAAGTAATCAATCGACTACACAAAGTCGAGATGGAGTTAACAGTGAGCGTAAAAATTCATTACCAAAATACGCATTTCATCACCAGCGCACCCGATATTCGTCACCTGCCGGAAGACGAAGGTGTCGAAATTGCGTTTGCAGGACGCTCAAACGCTGGTAAATCGAGTGCACTTAACCGTCTAACTAATCAAAAAAGCTTAGCCAAGACATCAAAGACACCTGGTCGTACGCAATTAATCAACCTTTTCAAAGTAGAAGAAGGTTGTCACATTGTCGATCTACCTGGATACGGTTTTGCTCAAGTACCGGTAGAAATGAAAAACAAATGGCAGAAATCTTTGGGTGAATACCTACAGAAACGCGAGTGCCTAAAAGGCTTAGTGGTTCTAATGGACATTCGTCATCCAATGAAAGATCTCGACCAACAAATGATTTTCTGGGCCATCGATAGCCACATTCCTGTGCAAGTTTTGCTAACCAAAGCAGATAAACTAAAAAGTGGTGCACGCAAACAAACTCTACTGAAAGTTCGTAAGCAAGTAGAAACTTTCGGTGGTGACGTTTCTGTTGATGTGTTCTCCTCACTTAAAGGATTAGGTGTCGATCAGCTACGTGCAAAACTGGATACCTGGTTTGCACCAGCACTAGCACACCTGATAGAAGAAGACGAACAAGAGATACCAGCGAGCGATGAAGAATAATTAACAATATTTGTTAAATTTCTTCGACACGGCCCTGCCATTTGGTGGGGCTTTTGTTTATCTGAACTAAATAACAGGCAATAAAAATCCCCGCCTTCCTGGCAGGGATAACGGGAGAGAAAAATTGGTAATTATTGTTATGTGACGAAGCATTGCTGAACTGAGATTCGATTTCAATAGGTTAAAAAGCGCTCTTGTTTCCTGTGTATCACCAAACATTCACTCCAAAAACACCCAATAGCGTTACAATTCAGACAGTTAAGCCAAGCAAATCTTCAAAAAGATGTAACTTAGTTTCTTTCAAGAAAAAATAATAGTGTGACTGGCGTAAATTTACAGGATGAATAACGCAATAAATTTGAAGGAAAAATCGAGATTTTGCAGTAACTTAGAAAGGTCAAAAAAGAAGGTTTTTGAAGGCTAACTTTAAGCTGCTGATCCAAAAGAATAATTTTCTTTCGCCCAATAAAAAACGCCCCAGTCAAAAACTGACTGGGGCGGCTGAATCAGCCTAATCCAATAACGTGAAACAAAAGGTCTGAAAGATAGAACATCTTACCTCTGTACCCTACGAGTATTAATGTACAACAATTGGTCAGAATTGCAAAGAATTTTTGTAGTTTTTTTTCATGAAATTTTTATTAAGCAACATCAAAGTTAACTTTGCGCTAGCTTTTTTAATCTCAAAAAAAAGCCAGCGTTTGTGCGCTGGCTCATAATTAATTGGTTATTTTGGTCTAAAAGTGACTAATGAGCTTGATCCCAGTTATCACCGTGACCTGCTTCTGCAACCAACGGTACTTTTAGCTCTGCTGCAGATTCCATCAATTTCTGTACTTTACTTTCAATTTCGGACAATGATGACTCTTCAACTTCAAAGACCAATTCATCGTGTACTTGCATTAATAACTTCACACGACCATTGCCTTCTTCCTGAATCCACTGATCAACCAACAGCATCGCTTTCTTAATGATGTCCGCTGCCGTACCTTGCATTGGTGCGTTGATTGCCGCACGTTCAGCAGCTTTACGACGCATCCCGTTGCGCGATTTGATTTCTGGCAAATGCAAACGTCGACCAAAAATCGTTTCAACATACCCTTTATCTGCTGCTGTGCTGCGTGTGTCTTCCATGTACTGCATCACGCCTGGGTAACGTTCAAAGTATGTATCCATGTACGCTTGAGCCTCACCACGAGGAATGCCTAATTGCTTCGCCAAACCAAACGCACTCATGCCGTAAATAAGACCGAAATTAACCGCTTTCGCACGACGACGTTGCTCACTTGAAACATCCTCAATAGAAACACCCATGATTTCTGCTGCGGTTGCCGCGTGGATATCTTTGCCATCACGGAATGCATTCAATAAAGCTTGGTCGCCAGAAAGGTGCGCCATGATGCGCAGTTCGATTTGCGAGTAGTCGACCGCTAAGATTTTATGCCCTGATGGCGCGACAAACGCTTGACGAATACGACGGCCAGCTTCGTTACGAATTGGAATGTTCTGTAAGTTCGGATCAGTAGAAGATAGACGACCCGTTGCAGTCACTGCTTGGTGGTAAGAAGTATGCACGCGTCCCGTTGATGGGTTGATCATCTTCGGCAGTTTGTCGGTGTAAGTTGATTTTAACTTCGCCAGACCACGGTATTCCAAAATCAGCTTTGGTAGTGGGTAGTCTAGCGCGAGTTCTTGCAGAACTTCTTCATTCGTCGATGGTGTGCCTGATGGCGTTTTCTTCACAACCGGTAAACCCATTTTTTCAAATAGGATGGCTTGTAATTGCTTTGGCGAGTTCATATTAAACTCTTGCTCAGCAATTTCGTACGCTTTCTTTTCAAGCTCATCAAGGCGAGCGGTAATCTCGACCGACTGCGCACTTAGCTTCATTTCATCAATAAAGACCCCAGTGCGTTCAATGTGTGAAAGAACTGGCACTAACGGCATTTCAATCTCTTCGTAAACTGTCTTCAGGCTTTCATCCTGCTCGATATTAGCAAACAAGCGATTGTGCAGACGAAGGGTCACATCCGCATCTTCTGCCGCGTATGGCGATGCTTGTTCCAGTTCGATTTGGTTAAACGTAAGCTGATTTTTGCCTTTACCTGCAATTTGCTCAAAAGAAATGCAGCTGTGCTGTAGGAAGCGAAGCGCCAAGCTGTCCATATCGTGTTTACCGCCGACACTGTTGTAGATATACGATTCCAACATCGTGTCGTGCTTAATACCTTTTAGCTCAATGTCGTAACGAGCGAGTACAGACGCATCATACTTTAAGTTTTGACCGACTTTTGCTTTCGCTGCATCTTCAAGAATTGGCTTCAGCTGTTCTAGTACCCAATCACGATCAAGCTGTTCAGGCGCATCTAAATAGTCATGTGCAACTGGCACATAAGCCGCAATACCTTCATCGACAGCGAATGACAAACCAACTAGATTCGCTAGCATGTAATCTAGGTTATCGGTCTCCGTATCAAATGCAAACAGCTCAGCCGTTTGAAGTTTATCTAGCCAAGCATTGAAGGTTTCTTTATCCAGAATTGTTTCATATTGGCTGCGATCGATTGTTACCGCAGAAGTTTCCATCTCGGCTTGAGAAGAAGAAGCTTGTGAAGATCCTGCAAGCTCTGCGGCCTCCACAGATCCAGAACCGCCTTCAAGTAGTTCATTCAACCAAGATTTAAACGTCAGTTGGCCATACAGCTTCACTAATTCGTCTTTATTTGGTTCCGCTTTCAGCAATGATTCTGGCGTTTCCTCAAGCTCAACATCCAATTTGATGGTCGCGAGCTCATACGAAAGCATGGCATTTTCTTTGTTGTCGATGAGCTTTTTCGCCATGGTTTTAGAACCACGGAAACCAAGCCCTGCAATATCATCGAGGTTTTCATACAACTTCGTCAGACCACCAATACCTTGCAGTAGTGCGGTCGCTGTTTTATCACCGACACCCGGTACACCAGGAATGTTATCTACTTTATCGCCCATCAGTGCTAAGTAGTCGATGATCAACTCAGGTGGAATGCCAAACTTTTCAACCACACCTTCACGATCCATTACGACGTTCGTCATGGTGTTGATCAAGGTAATGTTATCATCCACTAGCTGCGCCATGTCTTTATCACCAGTACTGATCAATACAGGCATGCCCTTTTGTGATGCTTGGTATGCTAACGTACCGATGACGTCATCCGCCTCGACGCCAGGAACACAGATCAGCGGCAAACCCATTGCACGAATAACATTGTGTAATGGTTCAATTTGACAACGCAGGTCATCCGGCATTGGCGGACGATTCGCTTTGTATTCTGCATACATATCATCACGAAAGGTTTTTCCCTTTGCATCGAAAACCACCGCGATGCGCTCAGACGCAAACTGACGCATCATGCTGCGTAACATGTTCACGACGCCGTAAACGGCATTAGTTGGAATTTCACCATTGCTCATGGTGCCCGGGTAGGCGTGAAAAGCGCGATATAGGTAAGAAGAGCCGTCGATAAGGATCAACGGATTTTCAGGAATACTTGCCATAATTGTCTGTATCCAATTCAGTACTTGAGAGATCTGCCTAGGATGCCATGACTGCTGATCTGAATCTATCTTGTTCGCTCGATCTAGGTCGCGTAAATTTTTCCGACTTTATTCACGAAAACACCACCTCCTGTGGATAACTCTGTTTATAGAAATTATCCACTGGTTATCCAATAACAAAAAACACAAGAAAACACCAACTCAAGCCATTGATTTATAAAAATAAATCCGCATAACGGCGAGAAGATCAACGATCCTAAAATGATCATCGCATGTGGAAAAGATATTAATAGTGACGTCAAATAGAAATCGTAGAAAAGAAAAAAGCGACCCGAATGGGGTCGCCTAGCAGAAGTGGTAAAGCAAATTCTGTAAATAGAGCAGCTTAACCAAGAAGCTATAAATTACACTGGAAGCAATGTGAGCAATGTCGTGTCAAAAAGAATTCGTGCAAGTTCTCGGAAAAATGTTTCATCACTTCTCAACTTTCAGTTAATTAACTTCTGTTAATAAGTCACTCAACGTCCTTGTGAACTTTCCTCATTCCCTAAGACAGGTTTAATAATAATGATTCTCATTTCGTAGTCAACAGTTAAATGAGAAAAAATCTCATTTATTTTCACATTGCTTTAATGAAATGCACTCGAGACTCTCGAAGATTTACTTTTTCTTCAAATTTTTCAATGATATAGCCATTTCTCAATAACAAGCGAAGCATAGCCGGAAACTGGTTTCGAGATTTCACTTTTAATGTGTTGTAGCCTTGTTCTGCCACCCAATCCTCTTGAGCTTCCAAAAGCAGCTGTGCCACGCCTTCATTTCGAGCTTCAGGGACAACACCACCTAACCAGCTATAGAAAACACCATCCTCTAATTCGTAACCTATTTTGAAGCCGACAATCGTGCCATTTTTTTCTGCAACGAGGATTAAACTGTTTTTCTCTTCTAAACGTTGAGTCATGGAGTCTACCGTTTCTCCTTTCGAAAACTCGGTAACACGCGCCACAACTTGAAGTGCTTCTTCCAATGTGCCTTCACGAATCAGCATTGTCATTGTTCTCTTCTCCAAAATAAAAATACCCAAGCACCTTGGATTGTTACTGTTGTAATCCGCCTGAGGTTACTTGGGTATATACAGACGAACAACTCTTGTTGGTCTGGTATTTCTCACTGAGCGATAATTACTCTTCTGTCGCTTCCGGAGTACGATTTAGGTGTTGAGCAGTTTGTGCATTCTCTTCTGCCAACCACTCAGCAACGTCTTTCGCAAAGTACGTTAAGATGCCATCTGCACCTGCACGTTTGAAGCACAATAGTGATTCCATCACAATTTCACGCTCTTTGAGCCAGCCATTCATGATCGCCGCTTTATGCATCGCGTACTCGCCAGAGACTTGATAAGCAAATGTCGGTACTTGAAGTTCAGTTTTTACTCGGCGAACTACATCTAAGTATGGCATACCAGGTTTAACCATCACCATGTCCGCACCTTCATTGATGTCTAGCGCCACTTCGTGAATCGCTTCATCAATGTTTGCTGGGTCCATTTGGTAGTTTTTCTTGTTGCCGCCTTTTAGATTTGAAGAAGAGCCAACCGCATCACGGAATGGTCCGTAGTAGTTCGATGCGTACTTAGCCGAGTAAGCCATGATTTGAGTATGAATGTAGCCCGCGTTTTCTAATGCTTCGCGGATCTTACCAATTCGGCCATCCATCATGTCTGAAGGCGCGACTACGTCAGAACCCGCTTCTGCATGAGACAAAGCCTGCTTAACCAATACTTCTGTGGTTTCATCATTCATTACGTAGCCATCTTCATCGATGATGCCGTCTTGGCCATGTGTCGTGAATGGGTCGAGTGCCACGTCTGTGATTACACCAATTTGAGGAATGTGTTCTTTAAGCGCTCGTACTGCTCGCTGAACCAAACCTTCTGGGTTGTAGGCTTCAGTAGCACATAAGCTTTTAGCGTCTTGGTTTACGACAGGGAAAAGCGCGATTGCTGGAACGCCTAGATTTGCAAGGTATTGTGCTTCTTCTAGCATTAAATCAATCGACAAACGCTCTACACCCGGCATGGACTCCACGCTCTCACGACGATCTTTACCCATAAGAATGAACATTGGGTAAATCAGATCATTAACAAAAAGTTGGTTCTCAGCCATCAAACGACGACTAAAATCGTGCTTACGTAAACGACGCATACGGCGTGCAGGGAATGGACCTTGAATTGATACAGACACCATTTTCTCCTTGTCTGGACGGTTATGATGATCAAATCATCTGGTGAACAAAATCATATCACTCTTGATGCATGTTGCGAGTGACAATCTGGAAAAAGGTAATGAAAAAAACTGAAAATGACCCAGCACTCACACTCAAGTATACTTCGAATACGAAACCAACCATGAAGCACAGAGAGTAACGATGATCGATACCCACGCGCACATCTATGCTAGCGAATTTGATAACGACCGCGATGAAGTAGTACAACGCGCCTTAACGCAAGGCATTAATAAAATCCTGTTGCCAAACATCGATCTGGACTCAATTGAGCCCATGCTAAAAACCGAAGCGGCATATCCTGACGTATGCCACTCAATGATGGGGCTGCACCCTTGCTATGTGGATAACAACGTTGAGCAAACGTTGGAGATCATCCGCGGCTGGTTTGAGAAACACAAGTTTATTGCGGTGGGCGAAATCGGTATCGACCTGTATTGGGACAAAACCTATCGTGCTGAGCAAGAAATGGCGTTCGTAGCTCAACTTAACTGGGCAAAAGAGATGGATTTACCGGTCGTTATCCACACTCGTGATTCGATTGAAGAAACACTCACTTTGCTACGACAAGAGCAAGATGGTCGTCTGCGTGGTGTATTCCACTGTTTTGGAGGCAGCTTAGAAGAAGCACAAGCAATCAATGAGCTAGGCTTCCACTTAGGCTTGGGTGGCGTATCAACCTTTAAGAATGGCGGGATGGATAAAGTCATTCCACATTTGGATATGCAGTGGGTCATTTTAGAAACCGACTGTCCATATTTAGCGCCGGTGCCACACCGTGGTAAACGTAATGAACCAGCCTACACTTCTCTCGTTGCACAACGTGTTGCCGACTTGCGTGATGTCGACATCGCAACCATCGATGCCATAACGACTGAGAATGCCAAAAAGCTGTTTAATATTTAATTCACGAGAATTGAAAAAGCGACGAAATCAACGTCGCTTTTTTATCACCTAAACTATTGAATGAACGATTCAACCCGTTGAAATAGTAGAACAATCCATACAAAATTATTGATAAACATAATAATTAACTAGCAACTCTACTTACTTCTCATATCGTCACTTTACTTCGTCCGCTTTGCAAAACTGTCGACAACTCGACACATTATTTTTCTATACTGATTTACGCCCATTAATTAGCACAAATGTAAAACAGCATGAATATGGAAGTTGAAGTGTGTACACATGGTGCTTACTTACAACGCGTACCGCGCAGTTTTTTTCAAAAGCTGCTGGGCATCAAGGAAGTATACGTATGCACAAAATGTGGTTACGTCATGAAAGTTAAGTAATTAGCCCAAGAAAAAACCAACCGCAAAAAAAGCGGCTCAATTGAGCCGCTTTTCACATCTAGATTAGCCTTATTCTTCGGTTTCCGCTTCTACTTCTTCGCTTCGACGAGTATAAAAACGCGCGAAGAACAAACCGACTTCAAACAGTAAACACATCGGAATAGCGAGTAAGGTTTGCGAGATCATGTCTGGTGGCGTTAACACCATACCTACGACAAACGCAGCCACTATAATATAAGGACGTTTCTGTCTTAAATCTTCTGGTGTAGTGGCCCCAGTCCAACACAACAAAATAATCGCAACAGGCACCTCAAATGCGATACCAAACGCCATAAATAGCGCCAGCACAAAGTCGAGATAACTCGAGATATCAGTTGCAAACTCTACTCCACCAAGAGAGATGGCGGTAAAGAAGCCAAACACCAATGGAAATACCACGAAGTAGGCAAATGCCACTCCACAGTAGAACAATAGCGAACTAGAGAACAGCAGTGGCATGATCAATCGACGTTCATGCTTGTACAAACCTGGCGCTACAAAGGCCCAAACTTGATACAAAATAAACGGCACCGCAATAAATACCGAAGCAATTAACGTCAGCTTAAGTGGCGTAAAAAAAGGTGACGCTACATCCGTAGCAATCATGGTCGCGCCTTCAGGTAGACGTTCTACTAAAGGTGCGGAAACAAACTCGTAAATGTGGTTAGAGAAATAAATTAGTCCGACAAACACGACCAACACTGCGAGGATTGAGCGCAGTAGTCGGTTGCGAAGCTCCAACAAATGACTAATTAAAGGTTGTGTCTGCTCGACGGTAGACATGGCAAACCTCTTATTAAAAACCAGATCAAAAAGGAGCTACCAATCACTAGTAGCTCCTCCTAATGAGACTATTCGGCTTTCTTATCTGCCGCTGTAACCTTGCTCTCTTGCGCTTTCTCTACCTTTTCTGCTGCTAGCTCTGTTTTTACAGGCTCAGCCTCTGAATCGGTGTTCTTTGCGTAAGGACGATTTACAGATTGCGCTGCCTTCTTCAACTCTTCAACTGAAGATTTCAACTCAGGGGACAAATCATCCATCCCCATTTGTTCTGCTTTGCGCAAGTTTTCTTGCAGCTCTTGGACTTTCAGCTCGTGTGACAATTCGTCTTTGACGCTATTTGCCATACTCTTAGCGGCACCGATAAAGCGAGACACGCTGCGAATAGCATGAGGCAAACGCTCCGGCCCAAGAACGACCAGACCAACAACAGATATTAATACCAGTTCCCAAAAACCGATATCAAACACGTTTTACGCCTGCTCTTTGTCTTTTTTCGTTTCAGGAGCAGCTTCTTTTTTCTGCTGCTCTTCTAGACTTTTTGGTTCGAAGTCTGCGTCTTTGTCATTTTTCGCAGGTTCATCTTCGCTCATCGCTTTTTTGAAGCCCTTAACGGCACCACCCAGATCGCCACCGATACCGCGTAGTTTCTTTGTTCCGAATAGCAATACAACAATTACAGCAATGATTAGAAGTTGCCAAACACTGATACCACCCATTCTCTTTACCTCGGGTCTTTAAACAAACAAAAATATTTCAAGAGTTTAACGTCTATTGACGATAAGCTCGCCAACTAAGCAGCCAAAATGTGACACCTGCGATACCGCAGGCCAACGAAAGCTGCTCAAAAGCATCGTTCACCAATATTGCCGAGCATACGACTAAAGTCGCGCCAACGCCAAACAAAAACTTTCCTGTCGCCTGCTGGCGCTTGCTCTGGCGATACCCTTGATAAAGCTGATCCATACGTTGATTCATCGCTTTACCTTGTTTCAGGCTATCGTAAAGCAGCTCTGGCAGTTCAGGTAATTTCTCTGCCCAAAATGGTGCGCGGTCTTTAATCGCATTCACTAGAGCTTGCGGCCCAACTTGATTCATCATCCATTCTTCCAGGAATGGTTTTGCGGTCTCCCACAAATCAAGTTGAGGATATAGCTGCCTACCAAGCCCTTCCACGTACAACAGCGTTTTTTGCAACAGTACAAGCTGTGGCTGAACCTCCATATTGAATCGACGTGCCGTATTGAACAAATTCAACAACACATGACCAAAGGAGATTTCGCACAATGGCTTAGCAAAAATAGGCTCACACACAATGCGAATCGCGAACTCAAACTCATCGACATTGGTATCCGCAGGCACCCATCCTGAATCCACATGTAACTCCGCCACTCGGCGGTAGTCACGATTGAAAAACGCCAGGAAGTTTTCCGCCAGATAACGCTTGTCTTCGCTATTAAGTGTACCAACGATTCCGCAATCTAGCCCTATCCACATTGGGTTCTCTGGATGTTCGGGTTTGACGAACACATTACCCGGATGCATATCGGCATGGAAAAAGCTGTCTCGGAACACCTGAGTGAAGAACACACTCACACCGCGTTCCGCGAGCAATTTCATATTGGTGCCATTTGCTTTCAAGCCTTCAATATCAGAGACTTGAATGCCATATATTCGCTCAGAAACCATGACAGTTTCATTACTGAAGTCGGGAAAAACTTCAGGAACATATAATTCTTCGCTGCCTTCAAAGTTGCGGCGCAACTGAATGGCATTCGCCGCCTCACGTCGCAAGTCGAGTTCATCAAGCAGGGTTTTCTCGTACTCACGCACGACTTCAACTGGTTTTAAACGACGTGCTTCAGGCATCGCTCCGGCGACTATACGCGCCATTCGGTGCATCAGTTTTAGATCTGAATCAATGACTGGGCGAATATCTGGGCGGATAACCTTTAATACCACTTCTTGGTTAGTGTCTTTTATGCGCGCAGTATGTACCTGAGCAATCGACGCAGACGCCAGTGGTTTGATATCAAACTCGGTAAACCATTTTTCTAACGGACCACCTAATGCTTGCTCCATCTGCTTTTTTGCCAACTCGCCATCAAAAGGAGCGACTTGGTCTTGAAGTAAAGCTAGGGGATCAGCGATATGCGGAGGAAATAAGTCACGGCGCGTCGACATCATCTGACCGAACTTAATCCAAACCGGCCCCAGCTCTTGCAGTGCTAAACGCAGACGTTCACCGAGTGGTTTTTCTGGGTGCTTGTTCTTAATCCAAAACAAGCTTTTGCGCAGTAAAAGCGGCGCTTTGGTCAGTTGGTGATCGGGAAGCAACTCATCTAAGCCGTATTCCAGTTGTACTTTGGCGATGTGGTATAAGCGCTTTAGTTCTGCTGGCGTCATGGTTTCTCCAATGCAGGCTTATCTGCATCCAGCTTATTCAGCAAAGCCGTTAAACGAGCTTCAATGCGAGAAGCCTGGCTGCGAACCTCATCAACTTGGTCGCAGAAATAGGCCACTTCTAACGGAGCGGGAGCCAGTTTCCATTCTTCAGTCACTACTTGCGCAAGATGACGCTGGTGTTTTTCTGCTTGAGACGCAAGAAAGTTGCCGATGTTTTTTGAACCTTGCACAAAGGTATGTGCGGCGACATCGCCAGTCACGCGAGACAACCACTCTTCAACATCTGGTTTGCAATCCACCATCAACTGAGAGAATTTCTGCGCCAATTGAATATCGCCTTCGAGTTCAAGTTTATCTTGTTTAATAAGACGAGTGATGTTGGCCTGATCGCGCAGCTCTGGTAACACACTCAAGTTGAGCGATAGATAGCAGTTAGGCTGCCCTTCGTAATGACCGAGCACATCAATTTGCTGACTAAAAACGAATGTCAGTGTTTTATTGATCTCTTTCAGGTGAACTTGAATAACTTGACCTTTTAGACGCGCTAAACGACGGCCCAATGCAGGGTCGTCTTTGATCAGTGTATTCAGTGACGTTTCAATCACAGCGGTGATAAGTGGTTCAAATGGCATGCCGTTAACCCTTAGAATTTATAACCGCGATGCAAAGCCACAATACCACCAGTTAAGTTGTAGTATTTGGTGTTTTCAAAACCTGCTTCTTGCATCATGCCTTCCAGCGTTTCTTGGTCTGGATGCATACGGATTGACTCCGCTAGGTAGCGGTAACTCTCTGAGTCATTCGCAACTAGCTCACCGATTCTCGGCAACAAGTGGAATGAATATGCGTCGTATACTTTCGATAACGGCTCTAGCACTGGTTTTGAAAATTCCAACACCAATAGACGGCCGCCTGGCTTCAGTACGCGGAACATTGAACGAAGCGCTTTGTCTTTGTCAGTCACATTACGCAAACAAAAACTGATGGTGATGGCATCAAAATAATCATCTGGGAACGGCAGTTCTTCTGCGTTGGCTTGAACGTAATGCACGTTACCCACAATACCGTTGTCACGCAGTTTATCGCGACCAACGTTAAGCATTGAGTTATTGATATCGGCAAGGATGACATGGCCTTCATCGCCAACAATACGCGAGAATTTCGCCGTCAAATCCCCCGTACCACCACCTAGGTCAAGAATACGCTGGCCAGGGCGAGCGCCACTACAATCGATAGTGAAGCGCTTCCAAAGGCGGTGAATACCACCTGACATCAGGTCATTCATGATGTCGTATTTTGTTGCCACGGAGTGGAATACTTCGGCAACCTTAGTCACTTTTTCGTCTTTTGCCACTGTAGAGAAACCAAAGTGAGTGGTTTCATTCTCTAACGCTGTATTGGATTGCAAACTTGTGTCCGTCATTCTAATTCCTCTTAGGCAGCGCTTTCCTCTACGGGGCGTTTGTTGACAAATAAAATCGCCCACTGCACTGCGGGCGATTAGTTTACTTTATCCTCAGCCGGATGTCTTTCTACTAACGGGTCATTTTCTGAAAATGCATCACTCTGCGCTAACTGCGCGAGGTCGGAAGAAATCGGTCGTTTAATTTCAACTCCCAAGTGTTTAAAGCTTTCGGCTTGGCGAATCACATTTCCGCGCCCTGTGGCAAGCTTGTTCATCGCACCTTGATAGCTTTGATTCGCCTTATCCAGCGCACCACCGAGCCCCTCCATGTCGTCTACAAACAATCGTAATTTGTCGTAGAGTTTTGTCGCACGCTGCGCAATCATTTTGGCGTTTTCATTTTGGCGTTCATTGCGCCATAGATTATCAATGGTGCGCAATGCCACCAGCAACGTTGTTGGGCTCACCAAAATGATGTTTTGCTCCATCGCGTCTTTGATCAAACTTGGATCGGCTTGAATCGCGACTTGGAACGCCGACTCAACCGGGATAAACATCAGAACATAGTCCAAACTCTGAATACCTTTGAGTTTGTGGTAGTCCTTCATGCTTAACCCTTTGATATGTGCACGTAGAGCAGCTAAGTGCGCATTCAAAGCCTGATCGCGCTCAGCATCAGTTTCGGCGTTGAAGTAGCGCTCATAGGCAACCAGCGCCATTTTAGAATCCACAACCACTTGTTTGTTTTGTGGGAGATGCACAATGACATCAGGTTGGTAACGCTTGCCTGCTTCATTTTGTAAGTTCACCTGAGTCTGATATTCGTGCCCTTCACGCAAGCCAGATTCGGCAAGTACCCTAGCGAGCACCACTTCGCCCCAGTTACCTTGCTGTTTGTTGTCCCCTTTCAACGCTTGGGTCAAATTAACCGCTTCACGCGTCATTTGCTCGTTCAAACGTTGCAGGTTTTTCAGCTCATGCACTAGGGTATGGCGCTCTTTAGCTTCTTGGCTAAAGCTGTCATTAACGTGCTTTTTGAACCCTTCTAACTGTTCTCTAAGCGGTGACAACAAGCCTTCTAAACTCTGACGGTTTTGCAAATCGACCTTCGCGGTTTTTTCTTCAAACAATTGGTTGGCCAAGTGCTCAAATTGTTGTTTCAAGCGTGCTTCCGCTTGTTCTAAAATTTGCAGTTTTTCGGCATTAGCTTGGTTAATTTGCTCATGGCGAGCTTGCTGTTCACGCAGCTGCGTTTCTAGACGTGATTTGTGTTCACGCATTTGACCAAGCTCATCAAAGTATTGCTGGCGCTCTTGCTTTACAGCCTCGAAGTAACGCAGTTTTTCCATTGCTGCCATCAGCTTTCCATGTGTTTGGCGTACTTCAAACGCGGCTTTATCGCGCTCATCATCTAATTCATCCAACTCTTGCTGGGCATCGGCAAGGCTTTGCTTGACCTGTTCAAGTTGCTGTTGATGAAGCTGTTTTTCTGAAAAAAGTTGTTGCTCGAGAAGCTGAGTTTGGGTGATAAAACGCTGTTTCACCCACCAACCGGCAGCGACACCACTAAGCGTGGCAGCACAAAGAGAAGAGAGAATGAGAGATTGGTACTCAAGAATCCATTGCATAATAGCGAGTTAGCCTGTGTTTTGTATCTATAACAATGGTATTTAGACACTGGATAAATGTCCAGTTTGTTGGATGAAAAATCCTCGCATACACTAGGCCTTCCTATAATATTCTTTCTTCCGCTCAAATTATCCAAACCGAGCGGCACATCATCACGCAGAGGCATCATGAACGAGCGTCGCGCCCTAGGATTTGGGCTCTCAGCAGTATTACTTTGGTCTACCGTTGCAACCGCATTTAAACTCACGTTGGCAGAATTTACGCCGATTCAAATGCTATGCATTGCCAGCATCGTCTCTGCGATTGCGTTAACAGTAATCTGTGGTGTGCAAGGTAAACTGGGCCAGTTAAGCGCTACATTTTTCTCAAACCCTTGGTATTACCTACTGCTTGGGTTGATTAACCCTTTGGCGTATTACGTTATTCTGTTCAAAGCATATGACTTGCTGCCCGCATCTCAGGCTCAAGCGATCAACTACAGCTGGGCCATCACCTTAACGCTAATGGCCGCTGTTTTCTTAGGACAAAAGATCCGTGGTAAGGACTGGCTGGCTTGCGGTTTTAGTTATGTCGGCGTGATAGTGATTGCCACACAAGGCAATCTTTTAGGCATGGAATTTGAGAGCCCGTTGGGTGTTGGTCTTGCGCTGCTATCAACGCTGCTGTGGGCCGGTTACTGGATTTTAAATACCAAAAATAAGGCCGACCCTGTGGTTGGCGTTCTGCTCGGCTTTTTGGTCGCTATTCCATTCGCCATTGGTTTAAGTCTTTATGAAGGTGCTGGCTGGCAGATGATCTCAGTTAAAGGCTGGGCAGCGGTGACGTATGTCGGACTGTTTGAAATGGGGATCACTTTCGTTTTGTGGCTGAGCGCACTCAAATCAACGCAAAACACCGCGCGTATCAGTAATCTGATCTTTGCTTCTCCATTTATCTCACTCATGTTGTTAGCTACCATCATCGGCGAAGAAATTCATCCTTCAACCTTGATTGGCCTGGTATTGATCATCAGTGGCTTAGTCATTCAGCAAGTCTCATGGGGCAAGAAAACCAAAGCGGTAAACGCTTCTTAATCACCTATCAAAAGCCCTAAAAAACGATGCAATAAGTTGGATAAAAAAGAGATATAGATAACATTTTAATGATAGAAAGCACTTTACGCTGCTAGGATTTAGCTACGCGTTGGATACGATACTCACAAAGCCCAATAGCTTACGCTAGATTCTAATATAATTACCTTTGGGCGATTTAGGACTCGTTATTAATTATGTTTCGCTTCGCTATTCCTTCGCCTTTGATGGCAGACTGGCAACACGTTCTGCGACAATGCTGTAATGTAACTCAAGCTCAGGGACAGCTTTATACTCTGAGCGATACTCAGCAGTGGCTATCGACTGAGGTGTCCACCTCAACCCAAAATCATCGTGCTATCGTCGATGTGATAACGCAAGTTGTCGATCACTTTACGCCGACAGATTTTACAGTTAGCCATACCCCCTTTGAAGAGCAAACCTTGAGCATTGGACCGATTTGGCTACCTAATGGCGAATTGATTGCCGTACTGACACTGACTCACACTAATGATCAATCAACGGTTGTTTCGGCATGGCTAAGCGCAATCGCGGGGCGGATCAGCTTTGATATCAACTTGCACTGTCAGCAAGAACAAACGCGACATCAAAGCGCCGAAATAAAGCCAACACCAACACTACAAGAGTTTATCGACTGCCTTGAAGACCACGTATGGATAAAAGGCATGGATGGCCTTTATTCGATGACCAACCGAAGCGTAGAAAACGCGTGGCAAAAAACCAACAGTGAAATCATTGGAAAAGACGATTTTGCCCTGTTTAGCCATGAACGTGCGGAAAAATTCATTGATGCCGATAAATTGGTGGTAGCCACTGGCACGCAAAATATTGTTGAAGAATGCCGTCAAATTGATGAAAACAATAACCCCACTTGGCTAGAAACCATTAAGTCTCCTGTCCGTGATCATGCGGGAAACTTAATCGGCATTCTGGGGATGACACGTAACATCACCCGCCGAAAAATGGTAGAAACGCAGCTCTCCTTAGCGTCCCAAATTTTCAACAATTCGCAAGAAGGCATGGTCATTACAGACCGCAATGCCAACATCATTGATGTAAACACGGCTTTTACCCAAATTACAGGTTACCGCTCTGAAGAGGTGATAGGAAAAAACCCACGAATTCTGCGCTCAGGCCATCATGATCAAGGTTTCTATCAACAGTTGTGGCATCAACTCGAAAACAAAGGCCAATGGAAAGGCGAATTCATCAACAGAAAGAAAGATGGCAGCATTTATCCGCAATTAGCGACCATTAGCGCCGTAATGGACGATAAAAACCACCTTATTAACTACATTTGTGTGTTTGAAGATATCTCTGTGCGTAAGGCACACGAAGAAAAGCTGCAGCGCATGGCTTTTTACGATCCATTAACCAATCTACCTAATCGAACCCATTTACTCAGCTTACTTGAGCAACACATCGAAACCGGACACAAAAACCAGCAGACGTTTGCCACCCTATTCTTAGATATCGACCATTTCAAACACATCAACGATAGCATGGGCCACTTCTGTGGTGACCAATTGCTGTCTAAGTTAGCGATTCGTCTGCAAGATGTTCTTCACCTCAATGCGCATGTGGCTCGCATTGGCGGCGATGAATTTGTGATTATTTTGCCAGACATCCATAGTGATGTTGCCTTATTGGAAACCGTCGGCGATATTCTAAGCGTATTCCAGCAACCATTCGACTTGGCAAATCACGACTCACTTCGTGTCTCGACCAGTATTGGTATTGCCTTGTACCCAAGAGACGGTCAAGACAGTGAAACCTTACTGAAAAACGCAGACACCGCGATGTACTTAGCGAAGAAAAATGGACGCAACGGCTACGCGTTTTACTCACCGGATTTGACCGATAAATCCGTATCCCATGTACGCATTCAATCCGCTTTGCATCAAGCAATAGAAAAACAACAACTCCGGTTAGAATTCCAACCGCAATACAACTTGGAACGAAATACGATTGTCGGCGTGGAAGCTTTATTACGCTGGCAGCATCCAGAATTTGGCCTTGTACCACCAGCAGACTTTATTCCAATTGCAGAAAAAACAGGGCTGATTCAAAGCATTGGTGAGTGGGTGTTACAACAAGCTTGTTTGCAAGGTAATGCTTGGCTGGACCAGGGCATCGAGTTTGGCAAAATCGCCGTCAATGTTTCTGCGTTGCAGCTTCAGCAGTCAAATTTCATTCAGCGATTAAGTACCATCCTCGATAACACCGGATACCCTGCCCAACGGTTAGATTTGGAGATCACAGAGAGCTTTTTACTGATCGACCCTCAACAAGCCATTGCATCGTTAAATCAATTACGAGAACTGGGTATTGAGATTTCTCTGGATGACTTTGGAACTGGCTATTCGTCTTTGTCTTACTTGAAAGGTTTGCCAATCAACAAACTGAAAATTGACCGCTCATTTGTCAGTGATGTGCCAAGTAATAGCGACAGCAACGCGATTGTGAATGCCATTATTGCCATGGGAAAAACGCTGTCGTTGAAAGTCGTCGCGGAAGGGATAGAAACTCGGGAACAAGCCGATTATTTATTCGAAAAAGGCTGTATTTATGGTCAGGGATATTTATTTAGTCAGCCAGTGAGCGCTGAAAAACTGTTTCGTTGAACCAGCTTGACCCTCAAGTCACTCTCGCGGTGCCACGTCCGCGGAGGTGATTTGCTTTGCTTGATTTTGGGTTGATTGGCATAGCTCTAGGCGATCAACCAAAATATTGATACAAACCAGTAACGGCACACCGATCAATAGTCCCATTCCGCCCCAAAGCCAGCCCCAAAAAACAAGCCAAACAAAAATCACTAACGGGTTTAAGTTAAACCTTTTCCCCAATAGTGTTGGTGTAACAAACTGACTTTCAATCAAATTGAGCAGTAAATAGATAGACACCACCGTCAGCATAAAACTGACCGACTCCAACTGAAGATAAGCAACAAAGCCAAAGCTCACCATGGATATGACAGGGCCGAGGTACGGCGCAAAATTCATCACGCCTGCAAATGCGCCCCATAGAAATGGATCTTCAAGGCCTAGAACAAAAAACACGGCCCCGACACTCAACCCCAGCCCAGCATTCACTAAAGTGATGGTGCCAATGTATCGAGATAGGTCTTTCTGTAGCGCTTTGACCAACTCAATCGCTTGGCGCTGTTTGGCGAACCCATGTAAGTAAGACACTGACTTTCGAAATAAGCTTCGTCCATGATTGAGCATAAAGTAAACCATAAACAGCACGATCATCGCTTGTGTCAAAATCGTCGGCGTAGTGGTCGCGAGCGTTTTTACCAAAGAAAATACGGTGTTGTTCCCGACCTCATCCATACTCATATCGTTGGCGATATTCAATGGAGTATTAAGGTGATCAGCCGAAGCTTTAGTAACTTCGCTTACTTCTTGCGACACATTTTTCACGATACTGGGCAGCTCAGACCACCATTGCTTGGCGGGCTCCGACATGGCGGCAAGACCAATAATTGAGGCGCCAACGAGGAATGACAGCGTCAACACGACGGTAATAGCACGTGGTAAACCTTTGTCTTCAAGATAATTAATGAAAGGGCTGCACAGCAGAGAAATAAAGGTGCTAAGCACAATAGGTAACAATATTGGCTTGGCAAAATACAGCCCTGGGACGAGTAACAGGACGAGAAGCGTTGCACCAATCGCAGTGTTGGCAGGAATGTTCAATTTCGCTGTCATAATAAGCTCAGAATCGGTAAGAAAATTTTGCGGTGAAATCCGCTATTAGAGTGGTTCGCCCTCTGTCGTCGCAGCGTTGCTTACTTGTGTTGCTGCATTTCCATTTTGCTCCGCATCTGACTCATCCAGAGAAGCTGCCGCGACCGGCTTTGTGAGCGAATCGGTAATATCAGACACGCTGCTAACCAATAGCCCCATTGACGAAATAGAAGAAGTCAGTCGAGACAATCGACCTGCTTTTGCTGCGGTAACGGCAACGACAGCACTAATGCCTAATGTCGTCCAAGGGTTTTCTCTCACAAACTTCTTGGTGGTAAACGTGAACATTTCCATCGACAAACAACATTGCTCTAGAGATGCTTTACCTTCCATCCGCTTGATCCGCATGGCTCGATTGAGCTTTTGTAGCGAGCGCATCCCACCCCTCCTGTAATTGTTCTGTCGTATTTTTGAATCCAAGAAATCCAACTAAACGCTTCTGCCACCAGGCTAAAGCAAATAATGCCAAGCCTAATGATGTGATAAATACACCCACGGCAACATATACGTTGGCAGTTAACTGATAAGCCACCACCCCAGAGGCAAGGCACAAACTGAATACGAACAATACCGACAATAGGGTAAAAACAACGGTACACAGCAAAATCTGACGCACTGCGGACACGTTAACTTTCATCTCCAAGAGGAACAAATCCAACGTTGAACCTGACCATGCTTTTAGCGATTTCGTCAGTTGGTCCAATTGCGCAAGAATGCTGCTCAAACCATTAATGGTTTGTTGGATATCCTGTTCTTCTGCCCCATCAGGGGCTCGGCCGCTGTCTGAAGCCGCCGAGCCTGATTGCTGATTGGTAACTCGCCCTGAGTTATTCATGTGAAGCCTCGCCTTTCTGTTGTGTGGCTTAATCCTTGGTGACCACTATTATTTGATCAGCTTCGAAACCGCCCAACCAGCAAGGAAGGCACAGCCTATGCTCAGCAATGGGCGCTCCTTGATTACATTTTCTGCCGACTTAGTCGCCTGCTGAACTTGCTGTGCACCGACATCCAGCTTCTCTTTGGCTTGATCTTTCATCGCGCCAACGGCTTCCGTCGTGGCTTGTTCCGCTAAGTGATATGCTTCTTCTAACTGCTCTTGAGGTTTTACTGTGCTTTCTTTTGTAGTAGCCATAACTAGCCTCCATTAATGAGTTGAATAGTGAATCAAGTGAAACAATGTTTGACCTCACTTACTCCCTACAAAGCCATATCCATGCCAGAATTTTAAGCTGTTGTTTTTTATTGATTTTATTTTTATTTCGATAAAAAGCCGTATCTGTACGTGTAATTCTTTCCAGGCTTTCCCCGCCATTCTTGTAATTTTTTCTTAGCGCCTTACCGACTGTTAGCAATTTATTGCAAAACAAGACATTAAGTCACTGATTAATAAGACTTAAAACTCATTGGCATACAACCTGCAATTGAAGATGAACATCGTGTTTGTATTCCATACGCTCAAACACCCCTATCACCAGTAAATAAGGAGTGGCATATGAAAAATGAAAACATCGCCTCAATCATTGAGCTTATCGAAAGCGGAAATGAAATTTACAACAAGGCCATCGAGAACATCGACAACACTTCTTTGAATAATGTGTTGGTAGAACTGCTCAGAGTACGTGAGCGTGCAGTCATTGAGCTCACTCCCTACTCTCTAGCAAGTAACAATGAAGAATCTGCCGACGACACTCCGGTTTCCTACACCATCAAGGCGCGTGAGGTCTACAGCGACGTGATGAAGGAAGTGTCCTCTGACAAAGAGTCTATGTATTTAGAACAGCTTGAAGGTGTCGAAAGCAAGGTACTCAAAGAGATTGAGAATTTGATTACTTCCCACCCAGAGCAGGCGGATAACTCGGTTCTGCTGAAAGTTCGTAGCGATATAAAAAGCTGCAAAGAAAAACTCAGCAGCATCAGCCTTATTAGCTAAAACTTGGTGGTCGCCTTTGCAATAAAGCTCGGTATTGATCAAAGAAATGGCCAACTTGCTTTGGCCATTTCTGACAAGCCCACAGGCGCATTAACATAACCATCACGAGAAATGTCCCACGACAATAGTCATAAATAAAGAGGTCACTATGACATTGGATAACAATCGAGTAAGGGAGCTACTCGTAAAAATGACACACCATCGCCAAACGTGTTTGCCTCTCGTTAACCCGCAATCACATATGACACTCGCAAGAGCGGCATATCGATTCGTGAAAATAGAAAAAGTGATGATCAAAAAGATGGCGAAGCTGTTCTTCGATCAAGATGGTGAACAATTCATTGCAGAAAATGCCACCGAATACGGTGTTGCCGAGTTAGGCAATTACAAAGAAATGCATTTTATGAATAAATTACTGTTAGATGATTTAAAAGCCCTGCTTAGAGCCATTGACGACACCAACTTAACCGCACTTGTTTCTTATTGGTTAGCTGCTTTACAAGTTGAAAACGATGAAATTGAAAAGCACTTACCTCAGGGTGAGTAATTATACTCGCCCTTCTTTCTTTCACTTTGTTTAACCCTCATCCCCAATCAACCTAGTAAAAGGTGCAGATAGAAAAAAGCCGCTGCATCTACTACGCAGCGACCTTGATAGCCTTTTTACGACGCACACCAAATCATCAAACAACACAGAAAAAGCGCCATGTAGAATACGAAGCAAATGGCGCGTTATCCGCGGATTATCTGTGTTAAAGCGAAGCTGATTTACGTCTCTGGCTTGGAACAAATACGTTCAATGACTTTGGACGCAGCTTGATTGCCAGTTGCTCATCAGAATACAGTTCACCATCAATCACATACTCAATCGGTTTATTCGCAGAAATAGTGACGCTCTGAGCCGTCGCGTATTGAAAATGTGTCGATTCTTCCTGTGCGCCTACGCTCGTTAATGTCAGATCCGACAATGCGATAAGACGTCCGCCTAAAGACTCGGTGTTATCTAAATATGTGATATGCAGCTTGCCATCATCAGGCTGCGGCGCATCACCACCTTGGGCAAGCAACGTACTAAATGGAGCGATATTCGCAACGACAAAACTATGGACTTCAAGCGTTTGTGTATTATTGTCGTGGTTTCCATCTTCAGTTGGATCGTCTAACGAAACGGTTAAAGCTTGCGTTTCTTCCGCCACTACAGCATTAAAAAAGCCGGTGAGGTAAGCTAGTTGTCCAAAAACATTTTTCTCTTCTCGCTGAGCGTGCTCGATCATTTTCTGTTCTAGCCCAATGCCTAAGACCAATAAAATAAGCCGCTGATTACATTCCGCAGTATCAATACGTTGGCAGTGTCCGCCAAGCAACGCTTCACACGCTTTTTCGACCGGTGAGAATTTTGCGCCAACGCCATAGAGCACATGACATAACGCATTGGCAGTTCCGAGCGGAACAATACCGAGTTTTAGGTCGGTATCCACCAATTGGCTCGCCACCTCTGTTACTGTGCCATCGCCACCAGCTACGATGATTTGCTTAGCTCCATTTTCTTTTGCCTGTTGTGTTAGCTGCTCGGCGCTGAGGTTTGTGGTGGTTTGATGAATACTCAAGCGATATTTTTTGGTTAGTTCACGAATCAAGTGCTGTTCGTTTTCCTCCCATTTTCCGCCACCTGCAACAGGGTTAACCACCATCCAAGTGGATTGATCCAGCCCTAGCACGCCTTTTTCACTGATCGCTCGTAACGTTCTAATCTGTAATTTATTCAATCTCGCGGTACTGCGTACGTCATTGATTTTTTTCATCACGGATTCAACCGTCAGTGACGGGTCTTTGCTTAATAAATACGCCGCCACAACAAACACTGAACGACCACGCCCTAACGCACAATGCACAACCACTGCCCGCGAGCACGAGATTTGAGTATCAATCCAGTTAATCGCATGGCGCAGGCGCTCTAGCGTTGGGGCTTTGTGGTCGAGTACCGGAATCGAAAGGTAATGAAACTGCTTGTCGGTCATCGCGCTTTCAAGGCCTGCAAATTCTGCGGTGACATCGACAATACAAGAGATCTCATTGGATTCGAGAAAATCTAAGTCACTCTGAAACAAACGGCGAGATAGGTATAAATTGTCGCTGACTTTTTGGATTGGAGGTACAGTATCACGCCGTCTTTCCCAGGCGTTATACGCTCTAGCCCCCAATAAAAATGGGATGAATGCCCAGCGAATCCACCTGACAATCTTGCCATCTTGGTTTTTTCTAAAAATAGAGGGAATGTCGAATACGTAGGCTACGCTGACCAACGCTAAAGAAAGAGATATCCACAAGAACAGCAGACTAACGATAATTTGAGGCGTATAGATAGCGGCCAATAAACTGATCAGAGCGCCAAGAATATAATATTTGATGATAAACATTCGCTCTCCTTGCCTTCAGCGAGTGCACTTTTTAGTGGAAGTTAGAATACGCGGGGGATTGAGCTTGGATACATGAACTTGAGTAAACGCCTTGATTGAGTGCCTTCCCGTGCCGAAATGGCACGAAAAGGTCCAACACTCTACCTAGCTTGCCACCTCTTCAACATAACCATCCGCTAGTTTCATTTTCTGCTTATCGGTCATTACCTTGCCGGCTAACTGGAAGAAACGCTGCTCTTCTTCCTCAAGATGGTGCAACACTTTGTGACGTAAGGTTTTCATTAGGTTGAGCCACGCTGGCGAGCTCATATCGGTTGCATCAAGCTGTGCAATCACTTTATCAATTTCATGATGCTCTGCGATGCCATGGCGAGTGAGATCAATGGTCTTATCGCTATCTATTAAAGGCGCGTAGAAAAACCGCTCTTCTGCCGCTGCGTGCTGTTCGAGTTCCTCTTTAAGGTTGTGATAAAACTCTTCACGAGCGGGGGAATCTCCAGACGTTTCCATCAGAGCATCGAGTAAAAGGCGTTGCTTTTCATGACTCTCTTTCAGTACATCAAATATGTTTTTCATCTTTGACTCCTTATCTGATTGTAAACAATTGGGACAAAAGGAAGGGCGGTTATTGACCGCCCCTCTCTTACATAGCTATGCGTAAAAAACCTAACCTGATTCGGCTAACAGTCTTGGTCTTCAGCGTTTAGGTTTTCTTTAATGTTTTCACATTCATCTTCAATCGCATTTTGGGTTTCTTCGGCGGCTTCATCTATCTTTTTGCCGGCCTGTTCCATTGGCCCTTCTTCACTACAAGCTGCCAACGCAAACACCAAACCGAATACTGCGGCGATACGGTAAATAAATGACGTAAGTCGCATGGAATCTCCTATCTATTTACGTTTTTTCTTCCCAGCAGAACAATCACTATTGATACAATTAATGACAATAGGAATAGGTAAAATATCACTTGCGCGATAGAGGCAGCAGCTCCTGCAATACCAGTAAAGCCTAATAGTGCAGAAATTAGTGCCAGTGCCAGAAAAATAAACATCCAACGAACCATAGTGTTACCTCCTAATAAAAGTGGGTTAAATCACTCGGCTCGCTATTATTGAACCACTTCTAGCTTATCAATCACCTTATTTACGTCATTGGTGTTATTTGCAATTGAAATTGCAAGATCATGCTCCGCATCTGAATTAACTTGACCTGCCAACGTTACCGTTTTGCGTTCTGTCGTTACATCAATATCCGTACCACTCACATTGGTATCCATTAGTAGGCGCGTTTTAACTATAGTCGTGATTTTAGAATCGGTCAGTGTAGCTAAAGCTTCTGAATCAGTTTCTTTCTTGCCTTCATTCACTACTGACAATTCGTTGTTTACTTTTTTCACACCATCAAGACCAGTAACAAGCTCTTCGGCAAGTGATTTTTCAAGATCATTGTTTACCGAACCAGAAAGGGTAACGACCTGATTCTCAACATCGGTATTGATATCAAAAGAGTTGAGATTGCTGTTTAGCAGTAGTGTGGTTTCAGCTTTACCATCTAGCCAAGCGTCCATGGATTCTTTTTCCCATTTATCACTCGCTAAGACTGCTGTAGATGAAGTAGCAAGAACTGACGTAAGTACAATTTTAGCTGCGATGTTATTCATGGTAATTCTCCTTTATTGACGTTGCACTTCCCTAGGAGCAAACCACGTGCCAACTTTATAACTCATTGTTTTTAAGTGACTAATAAAGGAAAGAGGTAAAAATGAGATGAGCAATAAAGTATAAGCATGAATTATTTACACGTAAAAAATGTAATTTTTAATCGGTGATAAAGCCTCCGTCACTTGTGCCTAAATAACCTGATAAAACAGAAAGGCTATTTCTCCAGAATCAATTAATAGCAAAATTATTATTTTAAAAATAAAAATCTGAACAAAAGGAAATATCTACTGATGGCTCTCACCGATATATATCAAAAAGGGGCTAATAACATAAAAATACCGAACAAATCCTTAAATCTATGCTGACAATATTTTGTCTTGTGAAGTGAGAATAATCCACGTACATTGTTTCTGTCATAGTAAAGAGGACATTTCTATGTCGATGCCAAGCCTGTTTCTAAGAATACAAGATCCATCACTTAAAAATGCCATCGCTTCTTGCCAGGAACTGAACAAATTTCGTCTGCATGACATCGATGCCGCAGACCAATGGATTGAAGATTTCCTACAACTCAAACCGGAAGTTGCGATTGTTGAAGTCGCCCACTTTACTAGTGCAGATTATCAACGTCTTTCTAATATCGAAGACATCTACGATATGGACTTGATCATCATTAGCTCAGGCGCTCCAAACGAGAACTTGGATAAGCTGATGAACTTGGGTGCTATTTTTCACTACAGAAAGCCCGTTGATATTGCCATTCTGACGGACACCCTGAGCGAAGTCAGCCAGTACTATCAACACAAACAAGATCAAGGGCGTAAAGTGTCCACCAGCGATCTTGACCAATTTGGTCTTTTGGTCGGCTCTTCCTCTCCGATGCATCAGCTCTATCGTATGATCAGGCGCGTTGCTAAAACAGAAGCCAACGTCCTTATTGTCGGTGAAAGTGGATCAGGCAAAGAACTGGTGGCGCAGACCATCCACTTAGCGAGTGAGCGTAAACAACAGCCCTTTATAGCGATTAACTGTGGTGCCATTAGCCCTGAATTGGTTGATAGTGAACTGTTTGGCCATGAGAAAGGCGCTTTTACCGGAGCAAATAAAACTCACCAAGGTGTATTTAAGCAGGCAGAGGGCGGCACCCTATTTTTAGATGAAATCACCGAGATGCCTATCGAGCATCAAGTGAAGCTATTGCGGGTGCTAGAAACCGGAGAGTATCGCCCAGTTGGCAGTAATACGGTTCATATCGCTAATACTCGCATCATTGCTGCTACAAACCGTGATCCTAAAATCGCCATTGAGGAGCAGTTCCTGCGTGAAGATCTGTTTTTCCGCTTATCGCATTTCCCATTAACGATACCGCCACTGCGAGAACGAGGCGGTGATATCGTAGGTCTGGCCAAGCACTTTATTGCGCACCGCAACGCCAATGAGGCAAAAACCAAAACGATTCTTGACTCTGCGATCCAAAAAATCGCTGCACACGACTGGCCAGGTAATGTCCGTGAGCTCAAACACACGATCGAGCGTGCATTCATTTTGGCTGATGACACCATCCGAGATGAACATCTTATCTTCGACACACCACCATTGGAAACAGGCACCAGCATCGAAGACCTTGTTCCGGCGGGCGTTTCGCTAGAAGAGCTAGAAAAAGCCGCCATTCTCAATACCCTTGAAGAGAATCAAGGCAATAAAACGGAATCAGCGCAGGAGTTAGGCATTAGCGTGAAAACGCTCTATAACAAACTCGAAAAGTATCAAGACGAGTAACTCGCTATGGGAGTACAAAAAGAGCACTGAATTTTATTCAGTGCTCTTTTTGTATCTTATCTTTTATGCAGTTAGGCTGCGTTTGGTGTTTGATTAAACCCACTGCCCCGCAACAAAGCCGCTCGACCAGCACCACTGAAAATTGTAGCCCCCTAGCCAACCAGTCACATCCATCACTTCACCAATAAAATAAAGCCCTTTAATGTCTTTGCATTCCATGGTTTTCGAGGATAAGTGATCAGTATCGACACCGCCGAGTGTCACTTCCGCAGTTCGGTAGCCTTCAGTGCCATTCGGGGCGATATCCCAATGCTCTAGACGCTCCACAATCGCCGCAAGCTCCTTTTGATTGAACTGTTTTAGCGGTTTATCGACTAGCTCTTTACGTTCAATTAAGACTTCAACCAGACGCTTAGGCAGCACTTTGGCAAGCGTATTCTTGAGTGACTGATTTGGATGCTTCTCACGACTGCGTTCTAATAACTCAGCAACATCATCGTTTGGCACAAGATTGATCAACACCTTTTGTCCGGCCCGCCAGAATGAAGAAATCTGTAACACTGCTGGACCAGATAACCCACGATGTGTGAAGAGCAGGGCTTCTTTGAACATGGTGCCATCTTCAGCCGTAATTTCCGCAGGTACCGCGATACCAGATAACTCAGCAAAGTCTTCTTTGTCTTCTTTATGCAGAGTAAATGGTACAAGCCCTGCCGTGGTTGGAATAACTCGAAGACCAAATTGTTCCGCGACTTTATAACCAAATGGTGTCGCTCCCAGTTTTGGCATCGACAAGCCACCTGTTGCGATAACTAAAGACTCACATTCGACAATCTCAGTACCAGCATGCAAACGAAAGCCTTCATCAATTTTTTCAATCGAATGAACATCGCATTGGTAACGCTGCTCGATGTTCGGCATGTCACACTCAGCTAACAACATCTTCACGATATCTTTGGCCGTAAATGCATCGACACAAAACAACTGACCGTGATCACGCTCTTCGAACTCAATGCCATGTTTACACACCATCGAGATGAAATCCCAGTTAGTGTATTGGGAGAGCGCCGACTTAACAAAGTGCGGGTTTTGACACAAATAGTGATTAGCTGAAACGTCGTAGTTAGTGAAGTTACAACGACCACCGCCCGAGATAAGGATTTTACGTCCTGGCTTTTTAGCATGATCGAGCACCAAAACACGGCGGCCTCGCTTGCCTGCTTCTGCAGCACACATTAAACCTGCTGCGCCTGCGCCAATTACAACAACATCAAATTTCTTACTCATCGGTAGCTCTTAGACTGATTGGTATCGAATCAAAATAAAAAAGGATGTGCACATTGCACATCCTTGCTTTCTAGGCGCGACATTCTACCGACAAATACCGAAAGGGAAAAGCGCTTAAACTCTAAGCGCTCTGTATGTCCGCAAAATCTCAGACAGAACAACTTCTGGATTATTGACTCTTAGAGAATGAAGGCCGCAAGTAGCGTCACGCCGAGCAACGCGGTCGATAGAACAAACAATTCACGCACTCTTTCACACTTACCAGTAAAAATTTCATCGTGGTGATGATGATATTCTTTACTTTTAATGTAGTGATACAACCTCACCTGCTTGGTGACATTTCCATGAGTAGTAAAAAAACCATTACCATCAACTTGCTGATATAACAGCGGATGCGCTTCACGCATGATATAAATTAGAGAACGAAGAGCGGTGAGATACCGGACCATATTAACTCCAGTTACCACCATTAGCGCAAATAAGATTGTGTCTCCACTGATCATCTTTTCCTCCCTACATCTTCAACAATGCTCAAGAGAAAAAGACGATCAACACTTCGTCTTTACCCGCTACTTACAACGTCCCAAAACGCGTTTACGCAGCTGGAGCATCCATGATTGAAGATGAACCTTCTTTCGCCATTTGTGCTAGATCTTTGTCAATGAAGAACAACGCTTTACCGTCTTCACCTACCAGTTCGATCTTATCTAAAATCCCTTTAAACAACTTCTCTTCTTCGTGCTGTTCTGACACGTACCACTGTAGGAAGTTAAACGTTGAGTAGTCTTGGCTAGTAAATGCAACGTGCGCCAGTTTGTTGATTTTTTCCGTGATCATTTGCTCATGTTCAAATGTCTCGCGGAAAACGTCACCTAGGCTCGCAAAGTCATGCTTTGGCGCATCAATAGCGCCTAAGATTGGCATTGAGCCAGTTTCACTCACGTAAGTGAATAGGCGTTGCATGTGCTCCATTTCTTCTACGGCGTGAGCGCGTAAAAATTCAGCCGCACCTTCAAAACCTTTGTCTTCACACCAAGCACTCATTTGTAAGTATAGATTGGATGAGAAAAATTCTAGGTTAATTTGCTCATTCAATTGTTCGACCATAGTTTGAGACAGCATGTTAACTCCTATTATTGTGCATGCAATATACCCAAGTAACCTCGAAATAAATGACGCTGCGAGAATAGCTTGGTCTGGCAGACACGGCGAAGTTTCACTTCAACTCTAGTCAGTAACACTACGCTTATTTCAGCATATCAAAGTCACTTGGGTATAACGCCACTATAACATGATTACTGAGACAAGACTTTGTACCTACGGCACCGATATGAGATCACTTCAGCAAATTTTTTTTGGGGTTGGTGCTAATCTAAAACTATGACCTTACAAGGAGATAGCAATATGAGTTACAAACACATACTTGTGGCAGTCGACCTTTCAGACGACAGTAAAGTGTTGATTAAGAAAGCCGTATCACTGGCTAAACCTCTGGATGCGAAAGTCTCTTTTATTCACATCGACGTGAACTACGCAGAACTCTACACCGGGCTTATCGATATCAATATGGCAGAAGCGCAACATCAAGCAATGGAAGCATCGCGCACACAATTGGCAAACTTCGCAGAATATGCGCAATACCCAATTGCCCATACTTTAGTCGGTAGTGGCGATTTGAGTAATGAGCTGTGCGATACCATTCAAGACTACAGCATTGATTTGGTGGTTTGTGGTCATCACCAAGATTTCTGGAGCAAGATTCTATCTTCGACTCGACAGCTGATTAACTGCTCACCAGTCGATATGCTGGTCGTACCGCTAAAAGACTGATTGGCGCAACGATAAAACTTGGTTAGACTGCGGGCACATTTGTTGTTGATAAAGATTCTCATCCATGGCTTATCTATCCGCAGTTACCCTACTTTGGGCATTCTCATTTAGCCTGATCGGCGTTTACCTCGCCGGTCAGGTTGATTCTTGGTTCTCGGTGTTCATGCGCGTGGCACTGGCGAGTTTGGTTTTCATTCCCTTTTTGAAATTCCGTGGCGTTAGCAAATCCCTAATCGCGAAACTGATGACCGTCGGTGGCTTCCAGCTCGGCTTGATGTATTGCTTCTACTACCAATCTTTTTTGCTCCTTTCCGTGCCAGAAGTATTGCTGTTCACCGTATTCACACCCATTTACGTCACGCTAATCTATGACTTCTTGAAAGGTCGCTTTTCACCTTGGTACTTAGTTACCGCTGCAATAGCCGTATTTGGTGCCGCCTGGATTAAATTTGCAGGCATTAATGAAGATTTCCTACTGGGCTTTTTGGTCGTACAAGGAGCAAACCTCTGCTTTGCCATCGGTCAGGTGGGCTACAAATATATCATGGAGAGTGAACCCGTCGATTTGCCACAACACACCGTGTTTGGCTACTTCTACTTAGGTGCACTTTGTGTAGCAACCGTGGCTTTCGCGCTCATGGGTAACCTCGACAAACTACCAACCACTACAACGCAATGGGGCATTCTGACATACCTTGGGTTGATTGCTTCTGGTTTTGGTTACTTTGCTTGGAACAAAGGCGCGACTATGGTGAACGCAGGTGCACTGGCAGTAATGAACAATGCATTGGTTCCGGCGGGCTTGATTGTAAACATTGTGATTTGGAACCGCGATGTTGATGTCATGCGACTCGCCATTGGCGGTGCGATCATCATGCTATCCCTATGGATTAACGAAACCTGGGTGAAAAAGCGCGTCGAAATGAGCTACGCCAATAAGTAACGCCATCGCTACTAACAAATATTCCAGCAATAAAAAACGCTCTCCGACTGGAGAGCGTTTTTTGTTTGATTAATGCACTTTGGCTTGTGAGATTGCGTTTATCAAAGCATTAGGTGGCGTTGGCAGCAACACTTCTAGTTTCGCATTGCGCGCTTCAAGCTTGCGCTGACGCTTAAGTAACTTTTGTTGTTTTTTCGCCACTTTTAGCAACTTCTTTTGCTGCTTATAGTGCTTTTTCAGTGTTTTTTTCGCTTTCTTGAGCGATTTTTTATCCGCTAAATCAAACCATACTGGTGCGTCGGCTCTTACTGGCTCCGGAGATTTTTCGGCTTGTTTTTTCTCTTTCACACGCTCAACAACACGCCTCACAATCGCGGCTTTTTCGTTGCTTTGTTTAGTGATCACTGGAATCGCTTGTGCTGGCAGAGCTTCAACCAATAAGCCACATGCTTGTTGCTCACTCAATGGCTTGTCTTGGCATTTTTGTGGAGGAATTGCGGCTGGCTTACAAAGGGTATCTTTGGCCGATGAAGAGCGTGCGCAAGAACGACAAACGAATTTTGGTGCGACAACTAAACGATGGATATCACCAAGTTCTGCCGCGATCTGTTTGCGACTCATTTTACATAAACGTTTAGCCATTCTACTACTCCAGCTTCCCAGTTATCGACCGCATCACAACAAGTGAAATAATAATAATTCTTAGTTAGATATACAGTCAGGGAAGGGAATTAGCAAGAGAAAACTATCAATAGAGACTAGGAAAGAGAGGCTGAGTCACAGCACGACACACCGTACTGTGACAAGAAAAGTTGAGCCGTCAGGAAGTTATGCCATCGATGCTTTAACGTAGACATCGAAGCGATTTTTTTTCGTTTCAATCGCCATGGTCGGTTTTTTCTCGTTCAGCCAGTTAGCATAGTCTGGGCGTTTAACTACTACACGCTTTGTGGCTAACGCCATGGCTGGTTCTAGCAGACCATCGGCGTCCAAATCGGCGCCAACCAACGATTGGAAAACGCGCATTTCTTTTTTTACGAGCGCCGACTTCTTTTTATTTTCTGGGTGCGGATACATCGGGTCAAGATACACCACATCTGGCTGGACAAAGTCTTTATCTTGCGCCAATTGTTCCAGCGCATCATGGCTAGAAGCATGGATTAGCGACATGCGCTCAGATACCCAGGTGCCGATTTCTGGGTCTTGTTTCGCTCGATCCAAGCCATCATCTAACAAAGCCGCTACGACTGGATGACGCTCGACCATCTGCACTTTACAACCTAGCGAGGCGAGCACAAACGCATCACGACCAAGACCTGCCGTGCCGTCTAACACGGTTGGCGTTGCCCCTTTGTTCAACCCCGCAGCTTTCGCAATTGCCTGGCCTTTACCACCACCGAACTTGCGACGATGACCGACCGCACCACCAATCAAATCCACAAAGATTGCACCCAGCTTTGGCTCATCCACTTTACGTAGCTCCAAACGCTCGGTGGTTAGCACCAAAGCAAAATCGCTATCGTCAGTGTGTGAAAGCTGCCAACGCGCAGCGAGTTCATCAAGATGAGATTGTTGAGACGGGTTTTCACAGATCAATTGCAGTTGCAAAAGGAGGCTCCAATAAAAATCGAGGTAACTGGCGCTGAGTGTATACCTAAGTTACCTATTAATGCTAGGTTGAGCTTGCTACGCAGAGGTTATACAGCCGTCAGTTGCTCCACTAGCTCAGAAAGCGGCTTAGGATGGCCAATACCGTAGCCTTGGCCGTAGTCCACACCGAGGTCTATCAAATGCTGCATGACCTGGTCATTTTCGACAAACTCCGCCACCGTCACTTTACCTAGTTGCTTCGCCAAGTCATTGATTGAACGAACCATCACGCGGTCCATTTCATTTACGTTGATATCTTGCACGAAAAGACCATCAATTTTCACGATATCGACAGGAAGTTTCTTTAAGTAACCAAATGAAGACAATCCAGATCCGAAATCATCCAATGCAATCATACAACCCAAAGCCTTTAGCTTGGTAAACAGCTCAATGGCTTGATCCAGATTGCTCATCGCCGCTGTCTCGGTGATTTCTAAGCAGATTTTTTCACACGGCAGAGTCGAACTTTCCAATCGCTCCAATAAGAAGTCAATAAACTCTTGATTCCCCATAGATTGACCTGAAAGGTTTATCGAACAGCGACCAAGCTGTTCAACCACCTCAGGACGCTGTTCAAACCACTCTAGTGTTTGAGTAATAACCTGCTTATCAATCCAATGGGCAATGTTGTAACGCTCGGAAGCAGGGATAAACAGCGCAGGAGAAACATAATCACCGTACCCATTGCGAATACGCACCAAAATCTCAAAATACATTTGAGTCTCGTGCTTTTGTAAGCTTTTTATCGGTTGAGCAAACAGTTCTAAACGTTGATTCGACAATGCCTCATGCACCAAATTGACGCTCTGCATTTCCATCTGACGACGCTGCAACTCTTCGTTATCTAAGCTGAATAGATTATAGCGGTTACGGCCTTGCTCTTTAGCGGCGTGACAAGCAGAGTCTGCTTGAGCATGCACCATTTGTGGCGTATCAGCGGTATGATCGATGATACGGATACCAATTGAGCAACTGATGAACAGGCGTGTGTCTTCCCAAATAAAGAGGTGTTCGCTTAGTGTCGAGATGATCAGTTTGGCAATATTGATGGCGCCATATTCGTCACAGTCTTTGAGTAACACCGCAAACTCATCGCCTCCCATTCGAGCCAAGATGGAATTGTACGGCAGAACGCCTTCCAGCATACTGGCGCAGAATTGAATCGCCGCATCACCTGCATCATGCCCAACCGTATCATTGAGGACTTTTAGTTGATCTAAGTCGAGGTACAACATGGCGTGGACTCGACGATGGCTGTCCACTTCGCACAGTGCGGTCTTAAGCTCTAGTTCAAAATGGTTTCTGTTGTAAGTCCCCGTCAGTAAGTCATAGCGAGCTTGGTATTCCAATTTCTCGGAAAGCAGTTTGGTTTCGGTAATATCTTCGCCCACAATCAGTAGTTGCTCAGATTCACTCAGCGGACGAATATTCTCGCGCACCCAAACACGATGACCATTTGCATGACGATACTCGACTTCACGTCGCCAAACACCATGCACTTGCTGGTTGGGTTGCAATAACACTTGGCGAGGGAACAGCACTTTGTCATCAAAATAGAACTCCCTCAGGCGATGTCCGAGCATGTCCATCGGTTTGTAGCCAAGAAGTAGTTGAGCAAATCGATTCACTTCTTGAATTCGGTTATTACTATCAAGCGTCACCATCATCACGGGCTGCTGCTCGTAATAGTTGCGTAGGGTTGACTCACGTTGGTAAAGCTTGTCCTCCATCAATTTACGACTGGTAATATCGCGCGCTTCAAACAAGTATTGCTTATGATTCCCTACTTGCTGAGAAAAAGGCTTGAGCGAAACTTCTAACACCAATGCGCCGTGTTCTTTACTCCAAATTTCAGCTTCAAACGTCGACACTTGATGGTGAGGCGCGTGGAAATACTCCTCAAGCAACGCTTGTGCTTTTTCACTCCAGTTGGGGTGAAACCAAAGTGGTCGGTCTAAACGCAGTCCTTGGTGATAAAGTAAGGATTGAAGGTGATCGTTGCCCGATTTAAGCACACCGTTGGCATCCAAAATGCCCATATACTGCATGCTCTGATCGAAAATCGATTCTAGAATAGCCTGGCTTTCTCGCGCAGCGCTCTCACTTCGACGCATCCGTTGTAAATAATAACCCATCAGCAAAATGACCACCGACATCACCACAAACAGGCTACCAAACAGGCGAATTTCCTTGGCAAAACGTTCAGAAAGCTTCATTGGCTTATTAAAAAATACCGCAGAAACCTCTTGTTCAGCCCCCAATCCCCAACGCGCTACCGCTTGGTAATCGAGCTTTATTTCAGAATCACTTTTTTTCACCGCAGGCAGAGGCTGATCAGGGTTATCCAAAACGAACTCAAGCATCTCTGCGCTCTCAATACCATGCCGATAACCACTTTGAATAACCCCTCCAACTGCGCCATGACCCAAACCAATGTCATGCACCATAAACAGCGGCGCGTTTGAGACTTTGTTGACACCAACCCAGTCACGCTCGCTGCCAACCATACCTTGTTTATCTCGGTAATAGGTCCAGAACAAGACGACTTTATCGGAACTCAGTTTTGCGACTTGTTGTTTTAGATCGATGATGCTGTCTGGGACAAGTTGTACGATTTTGTCTCGATATTGCGGGAACTTGAGGACAAAATTGTCGATTTGATAACGCAACACCTCACCGGTCACCGAGTGGTCACTGACGATGAGAACTTGTGTGTAGTTCGGATGTAAGCGCTCAATAAGAGCGAGATTCGCTTCCAAATCGACATCTTCCATGACTCCGGTTGCATTCAGAGAACGATGTAAAGAAGGATGGTAGTTATTAATGCCGTTAAATATAACTGGGGTGTCTTTGATGATTGGGGCTAAACGCTGCATGAGTTCAAGCGCATTGTTATCGCTCACTAAAATGGCATCGAATCGCTCTTTGCGTAATTTCGTAAGATACAAGGATTTTAGTTGTGCAAAAAACTGCTCACTCTGGTTACGTTTCGAGTCTAGATAGAGCACACGCATGTCCAGCGCTCGATCGCCCAGCTGTTGCTCGATGCCTCGCTGTATGGAGTCCGTCCAGAAAAAACCCTGATGATAGGAGTGCACGACCAACACCTTCGGATCTGAGGCCGTAGCAAACGCGCTCCAACATAGCGCGGCAATAACCAGAAAACGCTGCACATTCTCTCCATAGCTCGGAGTTAACCCGCAGTTACTCCTGCCAAACCTTGTGAATCCTATCCGCTATGAGTATAAAAGGGAGGTAAAACTCTATCCCTAACGGAAATCATAGTATGAATGCGAGCCTGCCGAAACTCGACGACCTTGACCGCGCAATATTAAAAACACTGATGGCTGACGCCAGAACGCCCTACGCAGAAATGGCAAAGCAGTTCGATGTCAGCCCTGCCACTATCCATGTGCGTATCGAGAAGATGAAGTCGGCGGACATCATCGAAGGAACGGAGGTGATCATCAATACTAAAAAGCTTGGCTACGATGTGTGCTGCTTTATTGGTATTAACCTCAATGCAGCTCGTGATTACCACTCCGCGTTAGAAAAACTCAACGCGCTCGACGAAGTCGTTGAAGCTTACTACACCACGGGCGCGTATAACATATTCGTCAAATTGATGTGCAAATCGATTGAAGAGCTGCAATTTGTACTGATCGACAAGCTGCAAGCCATTGATGAGGTTCAGTCCACGGAGACATTGATATCGTTGCAGAACCCGATCAACCGAAACGTAAATCCGTAAAATTTTTTATAAAAACTGTACAAAAAAGGCCAACCGAACGGTTGGCCTTGATGTTTTTTGCTCAATTTACGCCGCAATACCCGAATGGCGCAACAGTGCATCGATTTGTGGCTCGCGGCCACGGAAGCGCTTAAACAGCTCCATTGGCTCTTCACTGCCCCCCATTTCTAGGATGTTGTTCAGGAAGCTTAGACCCGTCTCTTTGTTGAAGATGCCTTCTTCTTCAAAGCGAGAATACGCGTCTGACGACAGCACTTCAGCCCACAGGTAGCTGTAGTAACCCGCACTGTAGCCACCAGCAAAAATATGGCCGAAGCTGTGTGAGAAACGCGCCCACTCAACCGCAGGAACTACCGCGACTTTCTCTTTCACTTTCGCCAGAGTTTCCAGTACACGCGCACCCACTTCAGGGTCATATTCGGTGTGAAGCGTGAAGTCGAACAAGCCGAATTCTAGCTGACGCAAAATACCCATCGCAGATTGGAAGTTTTTCGCTGCGAGCATTTTGTCTAGCATCGCTTTAGGTAACGGCTCACCTGTCTCATAGTGACCAGAAATGAACGCCAGCGCATCCTCTTCCCAACACCAGTTTTCTAGGAACTGACTTGGTAGCTCAACCGCATCCCAAGGCACGCCATTAATACCTGAAACAGCACCTGTATCAACTTGCGTCAACATGTGGTGGATTCCATGACCAAACTCATGGAATAGCGTCACGACTTCATCGTGCGTGAACAGTGCTGGTTTGTCGCCCACTGGACGGTTGAAGTTACACGTTAGATACGCAACCGGCGTTTGCAGCTCGCCAGATAGCGTAACGCGACGACCACGACAATCATCCATCCACGCGCCGCCACGTTTGTGTTCACGAGCGTAGAGATCTAGGTAGAAACTGCCACGGAGTGTGCCTTCAGCATCAAAGATATCGAAAAAGCGCACGGACTCATGCCAAGTGTCTACGCCTTCGCGCTCAGTAACGGTCATGCCAAACACGCGGTTTAGCACTTCAAACAGACCGCTCACGACTTTTGACTCTGGGAAGTATGGGCGCAGTTCTTCATCCGAAATTTGGAACAGGTGCTGCTTTTGTTTCTCGCTGTAGTAAGCGATATCCCAAACGTTCAGCTCTTCAACACCAAACTCACTTTTCGCAAACTGACGTAACTCTTCGACTTCACGTTCACCTTGCGGTTTCGCTCGTGTCGCTAGGTCATTCAGGAAGCCCAGCACTTGATCCGGCGTTTCAGCCATCTTTGTTGCTAACGACTTTTCACTGTAAGTATTGAAACCTAGCATACGTGAAATTTCATGGCGCAGTTTTAGCTGCTCAGTAATGATTTCTGAGTTATCCCATTTGCCTGCGTTTGGACCTCGATCAGAAGCGCGCGTCACGTACGCTTCGTACACTTCTTTACGCAACTCTTGGTTATCGCAGTACGTCATGACAGGTAGGTAAGATGGGATATCTAGCGTAATGAGGTAACCATCTAACTCTTTTACTTCTGCGGCAGCTTTCGCTGCTGCCAGCGCCGATTCTGGCATACCTGCTAGGTCTTTCTCGTCTGTGATGTGCTTGGTCCAACCCATGGTGGCATCCAGCACATTGTTAGAGAATTTAGAGCTCAGCTCAGACATACGTTTGCTGATCTCGCCGTAACGGTGCTGCTCATCGGATGGCAAACCAATGCCTGATAACTCGAAATCACGCAGTGCATCAGTGATGGTTTTCTGCTGGGCACGAGTTAACGTTGCAAATTCTTCGCTCGCTTTGATGGTTTTGTACGCTTCGTACAACCCTTTGTGCTGACCAACCCAAGTGCCGTACTCTGACAAAATTGGTAGGCAACTTTCGTAAGCTTCACGTAGCTCTTCGCTGTTCACTACCGAGTTCATGTGACCCACTGGCGACCAGATGCGGCTTAAGCGATCATCCGCTTCTTCAATTGGCGCAATCACACTGTCCCAAGTTGGATGAGCGTTGTCTTGTAGAACTTCATCGATTTTTGCTCGGCAGTCAGCAATCGCTTGCTCAACGGCAGGCTTGATGTGTTCTGGTTTAATTTGAGAAAACGGAGGTAGGTCCGTAAACGTCAGAAGAGGATTAGACATGAATAATTCCTTTTGTGTTTTGACTCTGTGATTGCCTGTCTATTTTGTGTAGATAGGCCAACTCAATGTACAGACGAGCCAGCAACATGGATTGGGGGAGCTCCGTTCCCTTTCTCTATGCCGCGATGACCATCATATAGTCAACCAGCGCTACTCTGTCCTTGAGTCTTGTTATACCTAAATGAAATTTCACACCCTTTTGAGTGCGAGAAACTCACCTAGTTCAATTCGATTACCAATAGTAAGTGTGGGTGACTTAAAGAAATTTCAATAGCGTCCCCTTATCAGAGGAACAGATTTGATTGGAAGTTCTACATCTTTAAGTTACTTGAGTATAATACCGCCATAGAGTGAAAATCACAGACCACACTCAACCAAAGAGTGTTTCGAGAGTTTAATTTGTTAAGTTACCGCCACAGCTTCCACGCTGGCAACCATGCCGACGTGGTCAAACACATCGTTCAAAGCCTCATTCTTGATGCGCTGAAACAAAAAGATAAGCCATTCGTTTATCACGATACCCACTCGGGTGTGGGCCGTTACGATCTGACTCACGAATGGTCTGAAAAAACGGGCGAATACAAACAAGGCATCGCACGTATTTGGGATAACCCAAGCATTCCCGAAGACATCAAAAGCTACATCGATGCCATTAAAGTGCTCAACAATGGCGAGAAGCTGCGTTACTACCCAGGCTCACCACGTGTGGCGCGCGCGCAAATCCGCCCACAAGATCGCATGGTGCTGACCGAGTTGCACCCGGCCGATCACCCATTGTTAGAGCAAGAATTCCATCGTGATCGCCAAGTGAGCATCTTCAAAGAAGACGGATTCCAACGCCTCAAAGCAAGCTTACCGCCACAAGAACGTCGTGGTTTGGTGCTGATTGACCCACCATACGAACTCGCGAAAGAGTACCGCGATGTGGTGCGAGCGATTCATCAGAGCCATAAACGTTGGGCAACCGGTATCTACGCGATTTGGTACCCAGTGGTAAACCGTCACGACATCGAAGATATGATCGAAGGCTTGGAAGCACTGGGCATTCGTAAAATTCTGCAAATCGAGTTAGGTGTTGCACCAGATACCAACGAGCGCGGCATGACGGCATCCGGCATGATTGTGATTAACCCGCCATGGAAACTGGAAAGCCAGATGAAAGAGATTCTGCCATTCCTGCAAGACGCGATCGCACCAGCAACTGGCCACTGGAAAGTGGACTGGATTGTGCCAGAGTAAGCACTTCAGTACTGATATCTTCAAGCGCAACGATATTCTCGTTGCGCTTTTTTATGCTCTCACCTTCTCCCTCCAATCGTGCTTATTCTTCTTTTTGTGCCTCTCATCGCTATTTGTCATAAGTATTGTCGCTTTTTCCCATTTAGGAATTAGTCGAATTCGATTTATGATAGTGGGATAACGGTGGCATTGAGTTCGGGCAAGGTCATCCCAATCTATCTATGTACCAGATAAAATTTATAAGCTCTTGGAGAAAGTAATGGCGACTCATTTTGACTATATCTGTATCGGTGGCGGCAGTGGCGGCATCGCATCTGCAAACCGTGCGGCGATGTACGGCGCGAAAGTTGCGCTAATCGAAGCTCAAGACCTTGGCGGTACCTGTGTAAACGTAGGTTGTGTACCGAAAAAAGTGATGTGGCATGGCGCGCAAATCGCAGAAGCAATGAACCTGTACGCAGAAGATTACGGTTTTGATGTCGACGTGAAAGGTTTCGACTGGAGCAAACTGGTTGAGAGCCGTCAGGCATACATCGGTCGTATTCACCAATCTTACGATCGCGTTCTTGGCAACAACAAAGTAAACGTGATTAAAGGCTTTGCTAAGTTTGTTGACGAAAAAACTGTCGAAGTAAACGGTGAACACTACACAGCAGATCACATCCTGATCGCGGTTGGTGGTCGTCCTACTATTCCAAACATTCCAGGCGCTGAATACGGCATCGATTCAAACGGCTTCTTCGACCTAGCAGAGCAACCAAAACGCGTTGCGGTTGTGGGTGCTGGCTACATCGCAGTTGAAATTGCTGGCGTACTGCACGCGCTAGGTACAGAAACGCACCTGTTCGTACGTAAAGAGTCACCACTACGTAGCTTCGATCCAATGATCATCGATACGTTGGTTGAAGTAATGGACGCAGAAGGTCCAAAACTGCACACCCACTCTGTACCAAAAGAAGTGGTAAAAGAAGCCGATGGCAGCCTAACTCTGCACCTAGAAAACGGTGAAAGCCAAAACGTTGACCAACTGATTTGGGCAATCGGTCGTCACCCAGCGACAGACGCAATCAACCTAGCGTCAACCGGCGTGGCAACGAACGAAAAAGGCTACATTAAGGTGGACGAATACCAAGAAACCAACGTGAAAGGCATCTACTGCGTGGGTGACATCATGGAAGGCGGTATCGAGCTAACGCCAGTAGCAGTTAAAGCGGGTCGTCAACTTTCTGAGCGTTTGTTCAACAACAAACCAAACGCGAAGATGGACTACGATTTGGTACCAACTGTGGTATTTAGCCACCCACCAATCGGCACTATCGGTCTTACAACGCAAGAAGCAGAAGAGAAGTACGGCAAAGACAACATCAAAGTTTACACGTCTGGCTTTACGGCGATGTACACCGCTGTTACTAAGCACCGTCAACCATGTAAGATGAAGCTTGTATGTGCGGGCGAAGAAGAAACGGTTGTTGGTCTGCACGGCATCGGTTTCACGGTAGATGAAATGATCCAAGGCTTCGGCGTAGCAATGAAGATGGGCGCAACCAAAGCAGACTTCGACTCTGTTGTGGCTATCCACCCGACGGGCTCAGAAGAGTTCGTAACGATGCGTTAATTGCGCTGAAATCGCATTGCTGATTTCAGCGAATCATTTGAAAAGGTCACCTTAGGGTGACCTTTTTTTGTTAGCCCATGCTTAACTCGCATTCTCCAATAACGTGCGAATAAACTCGGCTTTGATAGCACTCTCCTGCTTACCGTCATGAATCAGGCATAAGTCTGCACGCAGTGATTCTTTCAGCTTGATAAAACGAATCCCATGCCAATGATGCTGAGAAAACGTCGACGGCACCAACGTCACGGTATTGCTGTTTGCTACATACGCCATCAAGGTGCTTGGCTCCACCACTTGTTTGCCAATATGGGGTGAAAAGCCTTCTTGCAGACAGGCATTGATGATGAAGTTTGCCGAGGCTGAATTCGCCAAACTCATAAACGCAAACTCACACGTCTTTAAATCTTGGAGCCGCAGCAAAGATTTGCTGGCTAACTCATGTTGCTCCGACACCGCCACCACAAACACATCTTTGCCCAAAGACACCGACTGATACGGATAAATGTTGAGTGCATCGGCAAAACGTACAATGCCCACGTCGATTTTCTTCTCACTCAGATGCTTCTTTTGCGTCTCTGGGTTAAGGTCAAAAATGTCGGCGTGATAAGTGCTATGCTCAGCATGGAAGCGCTGTAACAAACGATCAAATCCGCCCCAAAATGCGCTACTTACCACACCAACTCGCAGGATATTTCTCTGGTTCAACCCCACTTGCTGCACTTGATTGAGCGAGACATCCAAGGTCTGAAAAATCAGTTGGCATTTGGACTCCAACAATCGCCCGGCCTCCGTCAGCATGACATTTCTTGAATCGCGCTCAAACAGTTTGACGTTAAGCACCTCTTCCAACTCTTTGATGCGATTGCTCAACGGCGAATTGGTGATATTGAGGTTCTCGGCCGCCTTAGTGAAATGCTTGGTTTGTGCGACCTCGTAAAAGTAACGCAGCATCTTCAGCGTCACGCGCTCAAATGGTTCTGACTTCATGCATTGAGTCCTAGCGAATTTCATCATCCTCTTTTTAAGGATGATAGTAGCGAATAAAGCAAAGATAACCAGCGCAGAAAGTCACACAATGGAATCAACACACAACCAGAAGGTGACTAACATGAATCACGATCCAGTAATCGGCGCGCTACAAACCATTCGCGAACGCAAACCAAACTTCCAACCTAAAGCGGCGTTTATTTTAGGCTCTGGCTTAGGCGTATTGGCAGACGAGCTACAAGACAAAGTGGTCATTCCATACGAAGAGCTCGAAGGCTTTCCGGTTAGCACCGTGCAAGGCCACTCTGGTGAGTTGGTACTTGGCACCATGGGCGGCGTAGACGTAGTGTGCATGAAAGGTCGCGGTCACTACTACGAACACGGCTCAATGAAGGTCATGACCACGCCCGTGCGCACCTTTAAAAAGCTGGGCTGTGAGTTTTTACTCGTCACCAACGCAGCAGGCTCACTTCGCCCTGAACGCATTGATGTCGGTTCTCTGGTGGTATTTCATGATCACATTAATACCATGCCTGAATCGCCAATGATCGGTCCGAATGATGAAGAGTACGGCCCGAGGTTCTTCAGCCTCGCCAATGCGTACGACAAAGACCTACGCGCAGAAGCGTTTGAAGTCGGCAAAGCCAATGGCATTCACCTCAATGAAGGTGTGTTTGTCTCTTACACAGGCCCCAACTTTGAGACCGCAGCCGAAATCCGCATGATGCAAATCATCGGTGGTGATGTGGTGGGCATGTCGGTCGTGCCAGAAGTGATTTCTGCGGCGCATTGCGGCTTACCCGTATTGGCAGTGTGTGCGATCACCAACATGGCAGAAGGCTTGGGAGATGTAGAACTGTCTCACGCCCAAACATTGAAGTGCGCGAAGCTAGCCGAAGCCGATTTCATTCGCTTTATTAAGCGCTTTATGAAGCATCACTTCTAAAGCTGTTTCATTCCCAAAAGCAAAAGGGTCATCAAGTAACTTGATGACCCTTTTTTGTGTCACGTTTTCTAACGTTCGGGGGTATTTCGGAGCCGTTTGTGCGTTTTACTTAACTGCACGAACCAATTCAGCAATGCCTTCCCAATCGCCGTTGTCCATCATTGCGGTTGGCACCATCCAAGTACCGCCACAAGCTACAACCGATTTCAGCGCTAGGTAATCTTCCACGTTGGATGGGCTTACGCCACCTGTTGGCATGAATTCCACTGGGTAAACCGCCGTCAGTGCTTTCAGCATGTTTACGCCGCCTGATGGCTCAGCAGGGAAGAACTTCAACGTACGCAAACCCATTTCCATCGCTTGCTCAACCAAGCTTGGGTTGTTTACACCCGGTACGATAGTCACGCCACGTTGCTGACAGTATTTCACTGTGGTTGGGTTGAAGCCTGGGCTAACGATAAAGTCCACGCCCGCTTCGATCGCGATATCCACTTGTTCTGTGGTCAGAACGGTGCCCGCGCCAATCAACAATTCTGGGTACGCTTCACGCATGATGCGAATCGACTCCGCCGCCGCTTCGGTGCGGAATGTCACTTCCGCACATGGTAAACCGTTTTCTACCAACACTTTTGCCAGTGGCAGAGCGTGTGCTACGTCGTTGATTGCGATAACTGGGACGATTTTGATATCTCTTAATCGTTGTTCAAGTGTTGTCATGGGGAACCTCTAAAGAATAAAGCTTAATGTTGCGACGATAATAAACGCGATACCGCCAAGTAACGTTTCCATTACCGTCCAAGTTTTTAATGTGGTTTTCTCATCCATCTCAAGCAAACGAGATACCAACCAGAAACCAGAGTCATTGAAGTGAGACAGTACCGTTGCACCACCCGCAATCGCGATTACGATAAAGCAAAGGTCGAGTTCACTCAAACCTGTTGATGCAGCCACAACTGGCGCGATAAGAGCTGCCGTAGTGGTTAGCGCTACCGTTGCCGAGCCTTGAGCAACACGCAGACAGGTTGAAATCACAAACGCCGCCACAATCACAGGCATACCTGTGTCTGTAAGAACGTCAGCCAGTGCATCACCGATACCACTTGAACGCAGTACGCCGCCAAACATGCCACCAGCACCCGTTACTAGGATAACGCCACAGATTGGAGCCAATGACTCACCACACAATTTTTCTAGTTTTGCCATGCCGTAGTCTTTGGCAAACACAGCCAGACAGACAATCAAAGTAATCAGCAACGCGACTGGAGTTTTACCTAGCATACGTAGGAACTCAACCAGTGCCGTTTTGCCATCAATCACACCCGCAACCGCCAGTGTGTTCAGTACCGTATCCAAACAGATTAGCAGGACTGGCAGCACAAGGATGGTCATAACCGTGCCAAATTTTGGTGCGTTGCGCTCATCCACCATCGCTTCGCCATTAAAGAAGGCTTTAGATAGTGGGATATCGAATTTTTTGCCCGCGTACAAACCAAATAGGTAAGCGCCAAGGTACCAAGTTGGAATAGCCACCAGAATACCCACCACCAATAACAGACCGATGTTTGCACCAAGGAATTCTGCCGCTGCAACCGGACCTGGGTGTGGTGGAACAAACGCGTGCATAACCGCAAAAGCACCAGCTGCAGGCAACGCGTATTTAATTGGTGAGCCACCAAAACGAGCCGCCACACTTAGGATGATTGGCATCATCACTACAAGGCCAGCATCGAAGAAGATTGGGAAGCCAAACAGTAATGAAGCGACGCCCAAAGCAAATGGTGCGCGCTCTTTACCAAAGCGACCAATCAAAGTGTCTGCCAGCACTTTCGCACCGCCAGTCACTTCAAGAATTTTACCGATCATCGCACCGAGACCAACCAGCAATGCCACGGAAGCCAGCGTGCCGCCGAAGCCGCCCATCATGGTCGATACGACTTTCTCTGAAGGAACGCCAGTGGCGATTGCCGTACCTAAACTCACCATAGTAAGGGAAGCAAAAGCATGGACTTTCAGTTTAATGATCAGAACGAGTAACGCTGCAATGGCAAGGCCTGCAATCGTCAGTAGGAACGTAGGATCTGGGGCTTGGGTTAATTGCTCCATAGGTTCACCTTTAAGAATTATTGTTTGTGTTATGGTTCACATTTATTTCAGTTACCGGTAACATGTTACCGATAACATGAATAAGATAAACCCATATTTTAAAGTGAATTCAAAAATTGAGATCACGCGCAAATTTGGTTATGAGGATAAGTTATGGCTGGTAGTAGTGTCATCGTTATGGGCGTTTGTGCTAGTGGTAAAAGCACAATTGGTGAGCATCTAGCGAAAAAGCTAGGGCGTAAATTCATTGATGGTGATGATCTTCATCCACGAGCGAACATTCAGAAAATGGCTTCGGGCCAGCCTCTGAACGATGATGATCGCAAGCCATGGCTAGAACGCATTCGTGATGCGGCGTACAGCCTAGAAAGCAAAAACGAACACGGCATTATTGTCTGTTCAGCACTGAAAAAGATTTACCGCGATCAGATCCGCGAAGGCAACAACAACGTGACCTTCCTGTTCCTTGATGGCGATAGGGAGTTGATCCTTAATCGCATGCGTATGCGCAAAGGCCACTTCATGAAAGAAAACATGGTGAAGAGCCAATTCGAGACACTAGAGCGCCCAGACAACGAGCCTCAAACTCTGATCGTCAGTATCGACGGAGACATCAGCGACGTGGTGGAACGCTCTGCCGCTGAGCTAATCAAAATGCAAGCGATCGAGGTGGCGTAATGACTCACTCTGTTGTTCTTGAGGTCACACAACGCTTGACCGAGCGCAGCCGTGAAGCGCGCGCTGCCTTTCTTGCTCGCACCGAAGTGCAAGCCGAAGCTGGCAAAGGCCGTGTTGGTTTATCTTGTGGTAACTTAGCCCATGCAGTCGCCGCTTCTTGCTCTTCTGAAAAGAAAAATATTCTCGATTTTACTCATGCCAATGTCGCGCTGATCAGCGCCTACAACGACATGTTGAGCGCCCACCAGCCGTACCAAGATTACCCAGTGCAAATCAAACAAGTGCTGGCGGACTACGGCCATACAGCGCAAGTCGCAGGTTGTGTGCCAGCGATGTGCGATGGGGTGACTCAAGGTCAAGCAGGCATGGATATGTCGCTGTTTTCGCGTGACTTAATTGCGCAATCAACGGCGTTGTCTTTGAGTCACAATGTCTTTGATGCCACATTACTGCTTGGTATCTGTGACAAAATCGCCCCGGGGCAACTGATGGGCGCGCTGTCTTACGCGCATCTACCGACTGCGTTTGTACCAGCGGGTCTGATGGCTACGGGCATCAGCAACGAAGAGAAAGTCGACGTGCGCCAAAAATACGCAGCGGGAGAAGTCGGCAAAGACGCTCTGCTGGATATGGAGTGTCGCGCTTACCACTCTGCGGGTACGTGTACGTTTTACGGCACCGCCAATACCAACCAGTTGGTGTTCGAAGCCATGGGCTTGATGCTGCCAGGTTCGGCATTCATCCATCCCCATACCCAACTGCGTAAAGCGTTAACCGATCACGCGGCTCTGAAAATCGCCTCAATGACGGCGGGTTCTGCACACTTCCGTCCGTTGGCCGAGGTGGTCACAGAAAAGAGCTTGGTCAACGGCATCATCGCTCTACTTGCATCTGGCGGCAGCACCAATCACACCATTCATATGATCGCCGTGGCACGTGCTGCTGGCATCTTGCTCACGTGGCAAGACATCAGCGATCTGTCGGATGTGGTTCCTTTGTTAGCTCGCGTTTACCCGAACGGCCCAGCCGATATGAACGCGTTCCAAGACGCGGGGGGCGTGCCAGCGTTATTGCACCGCTTGAACGAATCCGAGCTTTTGCATCGCGATGTGAAACCCGTGTTTGGTGAATTTGAAGACCAAATGACGCTACCGAGTCTTGTCGATGGCCAACTGACTTGGACACCGTGCCAAGGCAGCCAAGACGGTGACGTGATCGCCAAACCAGACGCCACATTCCAAAATACTGGCGGCACTCGCGTACTGACTGGCAACTTAGGCAAAGCCGTGGTGAAAGTGTCTGCGGTGAAAGAAGAGCAACGCGTGATTGTGGCACCAGCGATCGTATTCCAATGCCAACACGAAGTGGAGGCCGCGTACAAACGTGGCGACCTGAACAAAGACTGCATCGTTGTGGTCACACACAACGGCCCAGCGGCAAACGGCATGCCTGAACTGCACAAGCTGATGCCAATTTTAGGGAACGTGCAAAAAGCGGGCTTTAAAGTCGCGCTAGTGACGGACGGTCGTTTATCTGGTGCATCCGGTAAAATTCCGTCTGCGATTCACGTTTCTCCAGAAGCCATTCGTGGTGGCGCGATTGGTTTGGTGCGCAACGGTGATTTGATTCGTCTGGATTGCCAAACGGGTGAACTGAACAACTTAAGCGACACCACTGGTCGCGAGTTGATTCATTTCGATACCGAATCGACCCAACAAACTTGGGGACGAGGTCTGTTTAGCGTGATCCGCCAAAACGTATCGAGTGCAGAAGAAGGCGCAAGCTTTATTGTTTAAGGCGAGAAGAAAGACCTCGTCGTTCCGACGAGCCCAAGCAAGATCAGGAATTTAATATCAACGTGCTGTGAAGCCAGAGAAAACTCCTCTGCCACAGCACTTTTTGTTGGTAGATTCTGAATCACGCTCGTCCCTCGCTGTTCAGAATGACGAGCGTTGGGATTGGCCTCGGTTCTTTTTAAAAATGAATGAGTCCGTCATTCCGACGAGCCTAAGCAAGATTAGGAATCTACTATCAACGTGCTGTGAAGCAAGAGAAAATCCCCCTCTGTTACAGCACTTTTTGTTGGTAGATTCTGAATCACGCTCGTCCCTCACTATTCAGAATGACGAGCTTTGAGATTGGCCACCGCTATTTCTAAAAACGAATGAATCCGTCATTCCGACGAGCCTAGGCGAGATCAGGAATCTAATATCGACATGCTATGACGTCAGAGAAAACTCCTCTGCCACAGCACTTTTTTGTTAGTAGATTCTGAATCACGCTCGTCCCTCGCAGTTCAGAATGACGAGCTTTGGGATTGGCCACCGCTCTTTCTAAAAACGAATGAATCCGTCATTCCGACGAGCCTAAGCGAGATCGGGAATCTAATATCAACGAGCTGTGAAGCCAGAGAAAACACCTCTGCCACAGCACTTTTTGTTGGTAGATTCTAAATCACGCCCGTCCCTCGCTGTTCAGAATGACGAGCGTTGGAATTGGCCTCAGTTCTTTCTAAAAACGAATGAATCCGTCGCTCCGAAGAGCCCAAGCAAGATCAGGAATTTAATATCAACGTGCTGTGAAGCCAGAGAAAACCCCCTTTGCCGAAACACTTTTGTGTTGGTAGATTCTGAATCACACTCGTCCCTCGCTATTCAGAATGGCAAGCTTTGGAGTTGGCCTCGGTTCTTTTTAAAAATGAATGAGTCCGTCATTCCGACGAGCCTAGGCGAGCTCAGGAATCCACTATCAACGTGCTGTGAAGCCAGAGAAAATCTCCTCTGCCACTGCACTTTTTGTTGGTAGATTCTGAATCACGCTCGTCCCTCGCTGTTCAGAATGACGAGCTTTGGGATTAGCCTCAGTTCTTTCTAAAAAACGAATGAATCCGTCATTCCGACGAGCCTAGGCGAGATCAGGAATCCACTATCAACGTGCTGTGAAGCCAGAAAAAACACTTCTGCCACAGCACTTTTTGTTGGTAGATTCTGAATCACGCTCATCCCTCGCTTTTCAAAATGGCAAGCTTTGGGATTGGCCTCAGTTCTTTCTAAAAAACGAATGAATCCGTCATTCCGACGAGCCTAGGCGAGATCAGGAATCTAATATCAAGGTGCTGTGAATCCAGAGAAAACACCTCTGCCGAAACACTTTTGTGTTGGTAGATTCTGAATCACACTCGTCTCTTGCTACTCAGAATGACGATATCTAGCATTCAGTAAATTACATCAAGCGGTCTTCATCACTACGACCGCAGCAATCACCACAAAGATACCAAACCAGCCGATTGGCTTGAGTTTCTGCTTAAACAGCAAGGCTCCACCCACTGCGGTACCCAAGATACCGATCGCACCCCAAGAGGCATAAGCAATGGCTAAGTCGATCTCTTTCACCGCTTGTGCCAACAGCGTGAATGCTGTCAGTACCAACACAATCGCCGCAATGCCCCAGCCTTTATATTTAAAACCTTTTGAGCGTGTCAGCGCCATATTGGCCATGATATCGACCAAGGCAGCCATCACGACAAATCCAAATGACATCGTAAAAAATTGACTCATGATTCGCACCTTGTACTAGTAGAAAATGAACGTTCTTTTGCCGGTTTATCGGCATTTTTCTTGGCGTTAGGTTGACCATGTGATTCCCCTAAGGTCACACACACAATGCCAACAACGGCTAACATCAAACCAAACAACTCTTGATGGTTTAAGTGTGCATCAAAGGCGATGATCGACACCACGGTGATCAACGAGATACCCAACCCTTCCCAAACAGCGTATGCCACACCGATAGATATTTTCTTCGCGGCAAACGCGAGAAAGTAGTAAGAGATTGCGATCAGCACATACATTACGATGTAGCCCCACCACCCGTGCCCTTGTCCGATAAGAGACATAGTGCTTGTACCAGCCACTTCGGCAACGATGGCGAGCAATAAAAATAGACGTGCAACTAGCATGATTAATCCTCCATCAGAAATAAAAAAAATGCATAACGGAGAATGGTGAATGTCGCGTACCTGTATCGACATTCAAAAAGTTAAAAAGATAAAAATGAGCCACTTCTCCTGACTATTTGAGATAAGGTTAGCGCTGGGTAGGAAAAAGAGACAGGTAATTGAGATATTCATTTTTGAATATCTTAAGAAGTAAGTTGTCTATGTAATCACATAATATTGATAAGGTTAAAGCATCTACTCTCTCATTCAGCCGATGCCATCAGGTGACGTCATTGCGTAAAAATCAGCGGCGTATTGAGGGTTTGTCGCACCACTTTATGTAGGTGTCTGTGCAAAGGATGGTTGCGGTTGGTTTGAAGGAAACCGCCAGAGACCACAAACTGACTGAACTCACGATTAACGGGTGGCATTGCGTAAGAGGCGAGTTCTGGCATCAACAATGCCGAGCTTTGACTGGCATACATAATCGCGTCGGTTTCTTGCAACATTTGGCAAGCCAAACGCAAATTATAGGACTTCAGTAACACTACTGGCTCATAACCCATGCGTCGATACTCGGACTCCACGGTACAAAGCGGTTTATATGACGCAGGCGCAGGCAAAGAGACGAGTGGTAGTTTGGACACCGTGTCCCAATCATTGCTGACTTTCGACAACGTTGGGTGGTTTTTGCGCGCCAAAATCACTCGTTTTTCAACGAATAACGGGCGCATGTAAATGTCTTTCGACAGCTCGGTCTCTTGGTCAAGAATGCAGTAATCGTGCTCGCCTTCTAACATTTCATCGTGCGAGTAAGTATTCCAGCTGGAAAAGGCAAAGTGCGCTTTGGGAAAGGCTCGATGACAACCAGTGAGCAGTCGCTGCCCTTGTTCATCCATCAAATAAGGGTCAGTTACAATCGCAATCTGCCCTTGGTATTGCAGTGGGTCGAACACTTCAAATTCTTGCACCACTTTTTCCAGTGGTGCAACCATATTGTCGAACTCGGCGGCGAGACGAATCGCCATGGGTGATGGCTCTACCCCATGTGCTTTACGCACAAAAAGCGGGTCATCAAACACTTGCTTCAACTTCATCACGCCGCGGCTGGCGCTCGGTTGAGAAATGCCAAGCTGCATTGCGGCCAGCTTGATGCTGCGGTTTTCCACCACGGCTTTTAATAAACGCATTAAGTTGAGATCCAATGCATCCAGCTGATGTGCCATACCCTAACCTACCAATACCATTGATGAGCGAATACAAAGAGCAGTTAACAATTAGTTAAACACTCTCTCCCGACGTGATCTGATAACCCATATCGAAGACTTTTTCTTCTTGCGTTTCGCCTTTCAGGCGCGCAATTAATAGCTCTGCGCTCTTTACACCAATTTGGAAACGCGGCGTATCAACGCTGGTCAGTTTCGGACTGATGGTTTGACCGATATCCAGCGCGTTATAGCCCGCCACTGCCAATTGCTGTGGAACTTGAATGCCACGTTGCTGCGCACTCAGCATGGTGCCAATTGCGATGTCATCGTTGGTACAGAACACCCCATCGAGCGTTGGGTGCGTTTCCAGTGCACGTTCGAGCAAATCATGCGCTAAAGAAAAACTCGAATGATCACCAGTTAATACATGTTTAGGTTCTAGCCCTGCTTCTGTCATCGCGCGATCGTAACCTTGCATCCGCAATTTGGTTCGCGTATCCAGACGCGCGCCAAAATAGACGATTGTACGCTTCCCCGTATCTAGCATCTGCTTAACCACGGTGTACGACGCATCTTCATGATCGAGTCCAACCGCCATATCAATCGGCTCCGATGGCAGTTCCATGGTTTCGACCACCGGAATGCCCGCATTTTTGATCATCTGTAATGTACGCGGCGTGTGATGGCTTTCAGTTAGAATAAGCCCATCGACTTGATAAGAGAGTAATGACGCGATCTTGCGCTCTTCTTCAAGCTCATCGTAGCTAAAATGCGCTAAAAGCGTCTCATAGCCATTGGCTTTGGTCACCATCTCTATGCCCTGAACAAAGGAAGCAAAAATTTGGTTGGACAAAGACGGCAGTAAAATACCAATGGCTTTACTGGAGGACTTTGACAACATCGCCGGTGCACGGTTTTCGATGTAACCCATCTCTTCAATCGCAGTCGCAATCTTGGCCCGAGTCTTTTCTGCCACCGATTCAGGGTTACGCATATAGCGTGAAACGGTCATCTTCGTGACGCCAACCTGGTCTGCGACATCCTGCAATGTCGTACGAGTTTTCTTATTCTGTTGAGCCATAAATATGTGATTTATCAGTAATGTTACAAGTAACATTATGACGAATAGACTCTCTGCCGACAAGTTCAGTGAAAATAATTCGCAAAATCATGACGTTATTACTCCATTAGCCATCAAATTGCGTTTCATGGATTGTGAATCAAAACCGAATAAATAAATGACATTTATATCAAAGTTCTTATAAAATGCCGTACCTAAAAGAATAAGACATTAGTCACAGTGCAGTTAGGCTCTAGCGAAACCCAGATTTACTACCACCTGCTTGATCTGGACGACTCCCAAAAGCAGCAATACCTCCAAGCATTGCAACGAAGTCAACCTGAGCTGTATCGACAACTCGTTCCTCTTTTAGCCAACGAGACACCGGAAGAACAACTAACGCAGTTACTTTATTTTGGTGCTCATCAGGCTACGAACCAAGACGTCGATCTAAGCGGAGAAATCATCAGTAAGTACCGCCTAACTCATGAGTTGGGGCGTGGTGGCATGGGTGTCGTATACGCCGCTCTACGTGCAGATGAAACGTTCGAGCAAGATCTGGCTATCAAGTTTATTCAAAGCAATTTGAGCAATGTGTTAGGGCAACGCGCACTCTTCGATGAAGCTCAACTTCTCGCGCGTCTAAACCATCCTTACATCGCGAAAGTGTTTGACGGCGGTCTCCATCAAGATTCGGTTTACATCGTGATGGAGCGGGTGTTTGGTCAAACTTTGGATGAGTATCTATCTGAAAATAAGCTAGAAAAAACGGAGAAGCTGCTGTTGTTTAAGCAGATCTGCCAGGCGATGGAGCACGCCCACCAGCACCAGGTTTTGCATGCCGATCTAAAACCAGAAAATATACTGATTGATCGTAGCAAGCGTCCCAAGCTGCTTGACTTCAACTTGACTCAAAAAGCGCACTCCAACCGAGAAGATTCACCCTCAGCGCTGATTGCGTTTAGCCAAAATTTTGCCAGCCCAGAGCAGCAAGCAGGACAGGTTCTAACAGAGCAAAGCGACGTGTACTCCTTAGGCAAAATTCTCGCTTTGATGTTTCCATCACCAACAATTTGGTCTGATGTTTACTGGGTGATAAGACGCGCAACGCGTCCTGCCACTCAAATGCGATATACCGATGCTAGAGCATTGCGCATTGATATCGAACGAATTATCGAACGCCGTCCAATCGAGCAGAAAAAAAACTGGCCATTGTATAGCGCCTTTCGCTTGGTACAGCGACGTCCCCTTGCTTCGGTATTGTCAGGCATCATTGTGCTCTCTGGTGTGTTATTTGGCAGCGCCATGATGCAAAAGAATATCCAGCTGCAACAAGAGAAGAAGATTGCAGAAGATATGATGTACGAAATGACTCGCCTCATCTTCCACGCGAAGGGGAAAAATGTCGAACATCTCTCAGTGAACTCCATGATGGAGTTAACACGAAGGCGGATACTCTCTAACCCAGATATCCCCAAACATATAAAACAAAAAATGTTGTTGGCGATGATGACACCGGTGCCAGAGAAGCACCTAACTACACCAATGAGTTGTCAGCCAAATTGTGCGTCTAAGGACAGCACCAACCAATAAGGCTTAAAACAAGATGTATATACGTTCAGTGGTATTTTGGCTGTCTGCATTGACGGCTACGTCCACGTTGGCAGCAGACGTTTCAGCTGCCACTTCACACCCACCAGCTTCAACCTTGAAGCAAGGCTACTTTATCGACGCCCCAGTGACTGGCCTGTATTACAAAACCAGTTCCAATATCACTGGCGTCACTCAGCAAGGAGCATTTCATTACCAACCCGGTGATGTAATTAGCTTCTTCCTTGGTAACGATGATAAAGGTTATCTGCTGACGACCTTATCAAGCCAAGAAGTGCTGACGCCGACGATGGCGACAACCAAACCTAGCCGCAGCATCAATATGACGCGTCTGCTGCTTTCTCTCGACAGCACGCCTGAGAATCGTGAGGAAATTGTCCTAGCAAACCGTGTGCTGTCTGATCCTCACTTTCAAAGCCAGCTCAAAGGCCTTGATCTCAATTACCTGGATGACGCTAAACGCTACCTCAATCTCGATTGGGTATCTGTCAATGAGGCGATTGAGCACCTAAACGAAAGCCAGCAGTACATTGAAAAAAATTTTTCCTCTGATGAGATCATTTTTGAACCTCGCGACATGACGTTCAAAAACATCGTCATCAAAAAGAAGGATTGGCAAGGCCGCGCTTGTGCTTACGATCTACGCTATCAGCATCATCCCAAATATCGTCCTCCTATTGGTGAAACTCGATTCACCATCACCAAAGACTCATTGATTGAACACCCAAGCATTGGCGACCATTTTCAAGGCTGCTTCCTCTCGATGAAGCGCCCTATCACGGAAGATGTCGTCGAACCGATAAGCAAGTTTGCGGATTGGTTTAATATCGTTGGTTGTTCAATCACAGGGTGCACCCGCAACGACTTGAATGGCTTCTCTCTCGAAGACTTCGATGATGAAGGCGACTGGAAGTACCGCTCCGTTGCCCTCAATTTTGATCCGAGCACCGAGTTATTGATGGAAAAAGTACAAGGCCTCGGGCGTAAAAAAAACATCCAACACAATAACCGCACAGAAATGCTCTGGTTTACGTATCCCAATACTAGCGAACACGACATTGACTACCTCGGCGTGTGGCAGCAAACCGAATACCACCAACAGTCCATGACACAATCGTGCCTATTGATGCGCCATCAACAAGTCATGCGACTGCCGCAAAATACGGACACCTGCCCAACCGATACAAGCCTGTACACCCAAGATGTTACCCGCGAATTTGCCGACATGTGGTGGGTCAACAATAGCGCCCCCAAAGCCGAACTCGCGCAAATGAACGTCATGGTACGTTGGTCAACAACCCCATCCGAAATCAATTACACCACCTGGGAATACTTGCCAGCTGGTGCAACTTGGGAGCAAGGCATTTTATATCGCTATCAACAAAATGTTCTGCGCAACCAAGACGGTTCCGATCGCATTGAAACCCACACCATTTCTGAATTTGTCAAAGTGAGCGAGGATGTATAACCATGGCAACAGCAGTAGCACTGACACAAATCATTCAACAATGGCAATCTGGTGATAAACGAGCTGAGAGCGAGCTCTATCAGTTTGCTTATTTACAGTTGCGTAAGATCGCCCAACACGAGCGTGAACGAAATGCAGAAAAGTACGGCACCGACAACAAAGTACTGGCAGACAGCGTCAACAGCACCACGGCATTAATTCATGATGCTTACCTGAAAATGTCCAACTGCGACATGAGTGAAATTGAAACAAAGCGCGATTTCTTTTTGATGGCCGCCAAAGTGATGCGTCAAATCTTGATCGACAACGCACGCTCGCACCAAGCACAAAAGCGTCAACACATTACATTGATGAGAGATGAAGAAGATCGTTTCGAGCAATTGATTATCATGGATAAAGCTCTGGATAGTTTCAGTAGCCGCTATCCACGCCAATCGAGCGCACTCAAACTCAAGTATTTAATGGGCATGAAAAACCAAGAAATCAGTGAGCTACTCGAGTGCAGCGCAAGCCTGATAGAGAAAGACCTCAAATTCTCTCGCAGTTGGCTACAATCACGAATGGCGCACACGTAATCATGAACAAAAAGCTTTGGATAATCGGCGCAGTATGCGTCGGTTTGTTCGGTATTTACTTCATTTCAAACAAACACAATTTGGCATCTGTAAAAGACTCGTCAGACAACGCCGACAAGTCAACCCAGCAAGCACATCGTCAATATGAGCGCACATCTTTAGTTGAAGTAAAGCAAGCGTTGACAGGTTCTGCGTTGGATCGCACTCCTAAAAAAACGGGAGATGACGCATTTAACTCCGCCCTTTTAGGACAACCAGGCCCTGTTACGAATCCATTTCATACCACAGAAGACAACACGTTTTACGAGTCAGCATTGGGTGATAAGAACAGCCGACCACAAGAGGACCCATCAGAGAATAATAAACCCATCATCAACCTCACTGTGGAACAGCAGCTACAAACCATTATTTATGCTTGGGAGCTGAAACAAAACTCTCCGGTGAGTTATTCGCTCAACCTTAACCAGCTTTTTGAAGACCCAGATGGCGATCTCCTCACCACTCAGATTTGGCTTGAAAACGCCAATGGGTTAAGAGTCCTCAACCAAGGACAAATGATGGTGCAAGGAGCGCCTGAGGAAATAAAAACCACCACATATTTGGCGGTAGCAGCGCGCGATGATTATCACGGTAATAGCGATCATGCATGGGTCACAACGCGCTTTGAGTTACCCGTTATCACACCCGATCAAAATGACACAGAACACCCGTTAGTTGGCGATGTAGTTTATCGCCTAGAGACGACACAAAATCTTGCAGGTATCGCGTACGCGTATGAAGTGGTGTATTGCGAGGCCTTTCAGTTTGAGGGGGGCGAAGTAAGTTATGCCGCCTCACACAACAAACGCCAGTGTCCTGAAAAGGGAGACTTGAAAAAAGTGGGCAAGTACAAAATCAGTGATGATTCGTTGATCGTTTATGTCCAAGGTGTACGCCAAATTTGGACCATCAAAAAAGAATACCCATCTCAGGTTCATGAAGATACTCGGAACTACTTCACCACCGTGTTTGATGGTAAACAATTCGAAAGCTATACCATGCAAAAGAACAAGCAGTCCATGGAGAAGCGCATCAATGCACCGACAGGACGATATCTGCATCAAATCTCCTTTTTTGATTATTTGCTACCTCTCCCAAGTGGGGGGGATCTGGTTGCTGAAGTTGGCAATTATATTTATCACTATGGTACTCAAGTCATTGGTCCTCATGGTGAAAGCATCGAATCCGATTTCAATTTACACACTTATGGTCCTAACCTGTATTGTAGTGATGTCGCCATTTGGTATCACAGCCATGTCATTGCTGGTCAAGGAGACTATCAAATCGACATCATATCAGACCCTAACCCAGACGATCCGACTTACCAAATTGATTGCCACGAGTTCATCAGCACCCCTGCTACTGGACAACAATCGTTATCGTTTGATCTTAACTATTCCCCTTACGACGAGCTACTTGATGGCGAGGTGTATAGCTACATTTTACGTCCAAAACCTGAGCTCGCTGATCGCGTTGAGGAATTTAAGATCAACATGATTTATCACGCCCCAGCCCTTACTAATACCCAATAAACCTTTATTTACAGATGGTTATTTTGACAAAACAATCATCCCAAAAACAAAACTGGAACCGTGATCAAATTATCAATTTTCCACCATAGACAAAAAATAGAAATAAATTTTACGGGTTTTGTGCGGATTTTCGTGTCTTGAACCTAAGCTCAATAGTCATTAAAAAGACACCACTCTCTTATATCTCACTAGTGAGATATAAAGAAAAAAATAATAAAAAAGCGACTTTCTCATTCGGAAACGAAACAAGGACAAATAAATAATGAATAAGGTGAGTTTACTAGCAGCGTCAGTGGCTATCGCTCTTACAGGCTGTGGCGGTTCAGATGGTGGTTCAAGCAGTGCTAACGACGGCGTTGTGATCACAGGTTTTGACGGCTACTTCAAGCATGCCGTTGTTTTTGAAGATACGAACAACAACGGCCAATGGGACACTCAAGAAACATTCCTTGGTCTGACCGATGAGAAAGGTCAACTGAAATTGGATGCAAAACCAGAAAGCACTCTAGCGCTACAGACCATCACACCAAACGGTTCAAAGCAGAAACAGCTCATCGCCTTGGATGCGAAAGAGTACGCTGGCAAATACACGGTAGATATGGATCATCCAGGCCAAGCTATGGCGCACGAAATCGTATTCCGTGCACCAACATCATCAAACGTGATTTCACCTATCACGGATCTTGTGGCGATTGAAATGGCAAAAGATCCAGCCATTAGTGAAGAAGACGCGAAAGCGAAAGTAAACCAAGCGCTAGGAGGCTCAGAAGAAGCACCAATTGATCTGTACAGTGATTTTGTTGAAGGTGCGACAAAAAACGCCGAACTACATAAAACCGCTCAGATTCTGACCGACTCGAAAGCACAAAACCCAACGAACTACGAGAAAAAAGCCACGGAGTTTGCTCAAGCGGCAAACCAAGAAGTGGAACGTCTTGTTGCATCTGGCGAAAACATCAATGACCCAAATCTACGTCCAATCATCACTGACGCGACCCCAGACAGCGACACCTTAGCTCCTGAAACGGCAGTTAATAACAAGCTAACCGTAAACAAAATCGTCGAAAAGGCAGCTAAAGATAAGCTAGAAAAACTACCAAAAATCGTACAAGGCGTGGACTTTGATGGCTTAGAGCTAGACATTGAAGGTCTATTTGCAGACAAAGACCAAAACCTTGTGACAACCAAACTGACGCACAACTTTGCAGGCACAGGCATTGAAGTTGTGCAAACTGGCAACCTGATTGTTCTACATCCAACTGCAATCGTAGAGAAAGCTGGTGATTTTGAGATTGTTCTAACGGCGCAAGACATTGATTCGTCAGGTAAGGTTTTGGGTACGGTAAGCACCGTATTTCAGTTCGAAATCGAATCGGCAAACTTACCACCAATGGTTGTAGAAACAGAACAAGCGCGTCTGCAGTCCATCGTTGATGGTTGGTACCTACAACAAGGTGAAGTGTTTGAACAAACACTCGATATTTCTGGTTTGTTCCAAGATAAAGACGGTCAAATTACCGACTACTCAGCGGACTATGTAGACATTGAAGGTCTAACAGTATCTGAGGATGGTAATGCAATTATCACCATTAAAGGCACACCAACAAAAGCAGGTGAAGCTGGAGCAGTACTTGCGATTAGCGCAACAGATGGCCATACCGCGGTACAAATTGCGCTCAGCATGCCAACGGTTATCGAAGGCGTCACGCCACCACCAGTAGTACCGACTTTGGGCTTCACTCACGAGCACTTCAACGGTCAAGAATGGAAAATGGGTAGCTTTGCACAGAAAGATGGTGAAATTGGCTACGCCATGTTGATGCAAGATTCTGAAGGCCTACTATTCTGCTGGGGTTCAAACCACGATGAGATGAATCAAGAGTACAAAGCGAACATCAGTGACTTCCTAAAAGACACATGGGAACACGATGCTTACGCCATTCTTGCCGATCTGGACCAACAAACTGGTTACACGGAATACAACAATAAAGACTGTAACGACGTTGAGCTGAAAGACGGTAAGCTATACAACAGCTACGGCGACGAGTATGAAATGTTGTACCAGCACAAAACCGAGCATAACGGCACTCAAATGATCGTTAAAATATCAGATGATGAGCTGTTCTGGATGGACTCAAGCAATACCCCATTTGCAGAATCACTTTCGGTTGCAGAACACATCAAACACGGCACGGTAGAGCATGACTTGATGGTAGAAAGTAATGGCACAGGCGACGACACAGTCCTGAAATACTCGTCAGGTGCGTACGAATACGACACTGATACTTACAACTACACTTCGTTCATGCCAACAGGATTCCAAACTCCAGGTAATTGGGAAATCCAGAATGATGAAGACCGTGAACTGCTGATTCTAGAAGAAACAGGCTCAGAGTCAGATTACAAAACTCGTCATCGTTACATCAACCGCGATTTTGGTGACTTTTATATTGGTATTCGTTGGAGTAAAGAACAAAACGGTCATGAATCCGCACCGGAATATGGTCTGTACTCTAACAGCAAAGAAGCCATGACAAGCATCGCGAGTTCACTACCGATTTTGGAGCCTGGTGATGATGACTAAAGCAACCATCGTTAACCCTTGCTGTGATAGCGTGCATTTGCGCAGAAGACGCAGAACACTTTGGGAACGATTGGTCGGCATCAAAGAAGTGTATATCTGCTCTAACTGTCACAAAGAAACGCCACTCAAATAGCGATAATATTTGAGACCGCAAAAAAGCCCCGAACTCGGGGCTTTCTTCTATATTTTGACCGCAATATCTGAGTCGTTATTTCACGCACACCACGTTCAATAATGAGGTTCCGGTGAGCTGATTGGGCTCACGATCGGCGAACAAACCTTTCTTATCTTTGCCCCAATACGGCAGTTGCAGTGGCCATTGATTTTTTTCCATCACCCCAGACGCCCTCAGCGCTTTAAACTCTGCAGGGTTAGCTAAGTTCATACCCAGTTGCTGACATACTTTGTGCGAGTTTTCGTAGTTGAGGCGGTTCCACGGCTTACCATGTTCCATGTAAAACTGATTATGGTGATCGAGTAAATATGGGACCACGTACGTTTTGCCCTGTACTGAAGTTCTCAACCGAACTTCAATGTCATCATTTCCAGTGACAATTGGCTTCGCTTTGGTCTTAGCAACAGGCGTAGACGAAGAGCTATCACGCGAACTTTTTGCCTTGGTATCTGGCTTCTCTGCCCGCGCTTTAAAGGCGTCGGTATCAGCTCGCACAGCAGGAACTGGCGCGGGTTTCGGGGTCACCGTCGGTGTTGGCTTAACCGAAGATGCGGCTGATTTCGACGATACAGTAGATTTAGGTGTAGGTGGTGTTACTGGTTGTTTCGTCCCTTTCCCAACCACTCGGATGAACGCCTCTTTGTAATTCGACAAGGTTTTGACTCCTCGTAAGTCATCCCTCGCATCAGACAATGCCTTGTAAGGTCCAATCAAACAGCGATAGCCTTTGGATTCAGGCTTCATCCATACGTCAGTCGTGATTTTACTATAGAGAGGCTTAGCTTTCGCGAGTGACATTGGCTTTGGTAGTAATCCGCATTGAATCCAGTAGAGGTAGTTGCCTCCTTGCGGCACTTTCTTTCCCCATACTCCGTTACCAATTGGGCATGTTTTCTCAAGCATCGGTAATTCTTTCTCGCTGGCTTGAGTGGCTTGGCAAAGGAACTCCTCCGCCTCAACTGGATTAGAAAACTGGGCGCATACCAGCAACAAACCCAAAGCCAGGCTTGCTTGGAAGATACGAGATGGGTGTTGTGCCTTCTTCATTTCCATACACTTCACTCTAAATTAGTGGGTAAGGTCATTATGGCGGCAAAGCGCCAAAAAAATGTGAACAAAGAATAACTAGCAAAAAAAGAGCCGGAATTTGCATCCGGCTCTCAGTTTAGGAAGGAATTAAGTGAATTTACAACGCTTGGTGGGAAAATTCTTATCCTTTGTACAGTTTCGGGTTGAATACATCACGTAGCCAGTCACCCAATAAGTTGATAACCAGAACCAGTGTAACTAACACGATGCCTGGGAAGGCAGTAATCCACCACGCACCTGAGAAGATGTAGTTAAAGCCGATGCTGATCAGCGCACCTAGTGACGGCTGATCAACAGGAAGACCCAAACCTAGGAATGACAGTGCCGCTTCCGACATGATCGCGTTCGCTACCTGTACCGTCGAGATAACCAAGATTGGCGATAGACAGTTCGGCAGAATGTGACGGAACATGATGCGTGGCGCTTTAAAGCCCATCACACGCGCCGCTTCGACGTATTCTTTCTTCTTCTCTGCCAATACCGAGGCACGAATAGTCCGTGCGTATTGCGGCCATTCAGCCACACCGATGATCACCACCAGCATCACCACTGCGTATTGGCTGTAAAAATCGCTGCCAAAGCTGGCTTTGAAAATGGCCGATACGATGATCGCCACCATCATGGTTGAGAACGATAGTTGAACATCCGCAAAGCGCATCAAGAAGCTATCGATACGACCACCGAAGTAACCCGCCGACAAACCAATGATGATACCCAGAATCAACTGAAGACCGACGGCTAAAAAGCCGATCGTCAAAGACAAACGAGAACCGTAAAGAATGGTCGATAAAATATCGCGACCTTGCTCGTCAGTACCCAACACAAAGCGCTCATCGCCATCTTCCATCCACGAAGGTGGCAACTCAGAATCCATGATGTCGATAGACGTCAGATCGTACGGGTCTGTTGGCGCAAGAATCGGTGCAGCCAATGCCAATACTAAGAACATCATAAAGACGGTAAAACTCGCCATCGCCACTTTGTCGCGTTTGAAGTAATACAGAAAATCTGACTCTTTGAAACGCTGCCACGCTGATGGAGCAGGAGCTGGTGTTAAATTTGATTGGCTCATGATTAAGCTCCTTTTCCAGTTAGGTTCACAGTTGGGTTGATGATGCCGTACAGCAAGTCAACGATGGTATTGGTTACCACGAAGATCAGACCAACAAAGATAACGTAGGCAGTGATCAGCGGTGTATCTACACGGTTGATTGCCTCTAGGAAAAGGAAGCCAGTGCCCGGCCATTGGAACACGGTTTCAGTAAGAATGGTGTAGGCCACCATGGTACCAATCTGCACGCCACCTACCGTCAATACTGGTAGCATGGTGTTCTTAAGTGCATGTTGGTAATAAATCTTTTGTAAGTTCAAACCTTTTGCTTTGGCGAACTTAATGTATTCCGAACTCAGAACTTCCAGCATTTCTGAACGCACCAAGCGGATGAACAACGGCAGCATAATAGACGCTAGCGCAATACAAGGTAGGATGAGGTGCTTGATACCATCAATGGTAAAGAAGCCAGATTCCCAACCGAGTACGTTAGCGGTTTCACCTCGCCCATAGGAAGGCAACCAACCAAGTTCTATGGAGAAGACATACATCAGCATGATTGCGGTTAAGAACACCGGAATCGAGATGCCGACACTGCTCATCGCCATGACAAATTTGGTAAAAACACTCTTAGGATGAATCGCAGAGTACACCCCAAGCGGAATAGAGAAAACAATGATGATAAGCGTCGCGCCAAACACGAGCTCTAATGTTGCCACCAGCTTATCGAGGATCACCTCAACCGCAGGTCGCTTGAAAAAGTATGATGTACCCAAATCACCTTGTAGTGCATTACCCACAAAGCGCGTGTACTTTGTGATAAAGGGATCGTTCAGGCCCAAGTCGTCGCGTAGCGCTTGACGCTCCGATTCCGAAACCGACTGACCTACAAGCTCACGCAGCGGATCACCCAGGTTGTCCTGAATGGCAAACGCCACCAAACTGATCACAAACATCACTATCAGTGCCTGAAACAGGCGCTTGACCAGAAACGAAAACATTCCTTGCCCCTTAACTATCCATAGATCTCTAAATTAGAGAGAAAATTCAGTCTAAATAACCAACTCAATCCGACTGAAACAAAACTGAGTCGAGTGCTTTAAGTTGAGGAGGGAAATCCATCCCTCCTCAAAGTCGACTAACCGTGATTATTCAACCACTAGGTCACCGAAGTAAGGCATTACCATTGGGTTAACGATGTCTGCCGCTTTCACGTTAGACTTCGCGCCCCATGCTTCACTTTGCCAGTGTAGCGGTACGAATGCTGCGTCGTTGTATAGTGTCGCTTCTACGCCCTTCAGCATTTCTGCACGTTTCGCAGGATCCGTCTCTACGTTCGCAGCTTCAACCACTTTGTCCATTTCTGGGTTTGAGTAGTAACCACAGTTGTACTGACCACGACCGGTTTCTTCGTTACGAGTCATAGTTAGGAACTCGTTGAAGTTCGCTGAGTCTTCTGTATCTGAGTGCCAACCGATCATCAGCATGTCTGCCGCACACTTGTCGAACTCAGGCCAGTACTGCGCTTTTGGCATGGTCTTCAGATCAACCTTGATACCGATCTTAGACAACATTGCCGCTGCCGCTTGTGCTACTTTCGCATCATTCACGTAACGGTTGTTTGGTGCGATCATCGTTAGCGTCAGGCCGTTTTCGTAACCCGCTTCTTTCATCAGTTCTTTCGCTTTCTTCAAATCGTAGCGAGGAACCAGTTTGTCATCGTGACCTACGTAACCAGCCGGGCTTTGCTGACCAGCGGCCGTTGCGAAGCCTTTCATGATTTTCTTCACGATACCTTCGTTATTGATTGCGTGAACAATCGCTTGGCGAACGCGAACGTCTTTCAATGCTTCGTTGCTGTTTTGGTTTAGTTGGAACGTGATGATACGAGTACCAGGTAGCGTAACTAGGTCGATGCCGTCAGCATCTTCAACGCGTTTGTGGTCGTTTGGCGCTACAGGGTGAATCATGTCAACACCGCCAGAAAGCAGCGCTGCTACACGAGTTGCGTCTTCTTTGATTGGCACAAGCGTTAGCTTATCAACGTTACCTTTCGACTCTTTGTCCCAGTAATCTTTAAAGCGTTCAAATTCCACTTTTACGCCCTGTTCACGAGAAGTCACAATGAATGGACCCGTGCCAGAAACGTTAGTCGATGCGAATGAATTACCGTGCTTCACTAGCTCAGACTTATCTTTGCCGTCCGCAGTTTTGCCAGTGTAGAACTTGCTGTCCATTGGGAAAATGTACGTTGCGGTTTGCAGCACTAGTGGGTAAGGACCTTTAGTTACAAGATCGAACGTGTTGTCGTCAACTTTGACGATTTTCTCGTACGGGTCGAAGATGTTTTTAAAGTCAGGAGAGCTTTGTAAACGCTGGAACGTCCACACGACGTCGTCAGCCGTTAGAGTATTGCCAGAATGGAATTTCACACCTTCACGCAGTTTGAAACGAACAGTCGTATCGTTAATACGTTCCCAGCTTTCCGCTAGGCGAGGCTCGAAATCCATTTTTTGAGTAAAGCGAACCAACGGATCAAATACCATGTGTGACATTTGCAGTGTGCCACCTGATAGCTGCTCATGTGGGTCAAGCGATACTGGGTCAGCTGCATAGCCAACTTTGATATCTGCTGCCATTGCGTTAAAGCTTAGGCCCGCAGCCATTAGCGCCACTGCTAATTTGCTTTTCATGGTTTTCATTTGCATAACTCCTTCATGCGGGGATACGGATCCCTTGTTGTTGTGTTTGCGTCTTTGTTATGACTAAAGGTTAGCCAAGCGAATTGCTTGGTTTATGCCGTTTCGATCTCTTCTCGCAAGCCAGTAAACTCCGGCATCAGAGAAATCAATTTTTTGCTGTATTCGTGTTGAGGTGCCGTGAATAACTGTTCTGTTGGTGCCACTTCTAAAAGTGTACCCATTTGCATCACACCTACTCGGTCACACATCTGACGAATAACAGGTAAATCGTGGCTGATAAACAACATAGTCAAGTTCAGCTCACTTTGCAGATCTTTCAGCAAGTTTAGAATTTGTGCCTGTACCGATACGTCCAGTGCTGAGGTCGGTTCATCACAAATCAAAAGTCGAGGACGAGTCGCCAACGCACGCGCAATAGAAATACGCTGACGCTGACCACCGGAGAATTCATGAGGGTACTTAAGCCCAGCCATTCGACCCAAACCAACATGATCCAATAGGTCATTCACGATTTGGCGAGTTTCCGACTCGTTTTTCGTCAATTTATGGAAACGGATTGGCTCAGCAATAATATCGAATACCTTCATACGAGGGTTCATTGAAGTATATGGGTTTTGGAACACCATCTGCATTTGACGACGCATCGGGCGGCGCTCTTTCTCAGAGGTTAAAGCGGTCAGGTCAATGCCCTCGAATTTCACCTGACCAGAGTTAGGTTGGTATAAACCAGCAATCACACGTGCAATGGTCGATTTACCTGAACCAGACTCGCCCACCAAACCAAAGGTTTCGCCTTCGTGCACTTCAAAGCTCACATTATTAGATGCTTGCACGTATTCTCGGCGGCTCTCGAACAAAGAGTCTTTGGTCACAAAGCGAAGATTGACGTTCTTCACGTCCAAAAGCGGGCCAGTGTACTCACGCTCATCTTGGCTTTGTCCTAACCAGTGGTTCTTGATATCGAGTGGCTCCATTTCCGCCGCTTCTTCGATATAGCTTACTAACGGGAAACGATCTAACTTTCTGTCTGAACGTGGTACCGCTGAAATTAGACTGCGAGTGTAAGAGTGATCAGGATCGCCCAATACTTTGGCTGTTGGTCCAAACTCCACCAAGTCACCACGATACATTACCGCCACGCGATCGGTGACGTTGGAGACGACACCCATATCGTGAGTAACTAACATACAGCCGACATTGTTCTTGATACACAGCTCGCGGATCAAGTTGAGGATTTGGTCTTGGATAGAAACGTCTAACGCCGTAGTTGGTTCGTCCGCGATGATGAGATCAGGCTCACCAGCCAAAGCAATGGCAATGACAACACGCTGACGCATACCACCAGAGAATTGGTGCGGGTACTGCTTTAAGCGGTTTTCTGGTTGAGGAATACCAACCTGCTGCATAAGAGAAAGCGCGCGCTGATACGCCTCTTCATCAGAGACCTTCATGTTGGCGTGGATCGTCTCTTTCAGCTGTTGCTCAACAGTAAAAAGTGGATTGAGCGAGGTCATCGGATCTTGGAAAATAAAACCTATTTTCGAGCCGCGAACCTTACGCATCGCTTCTGGTGATAGGCCAGAAATTTTTTCTCCATCCAAGAAAACATCGCCGCTAGCAACGCGACCTGGAGGGCTAAGCAAATCAATAACGGCGTTACCAACGGTGGATTTACCCGCACCTGATTCGCCAACAACACCCACGATTTCACCACGTTCAATATGAAAAGAAAGTGACTTCACGGCAGCGTGAACGCCGTGTCGGGATGGGTATTCAATACGAAGGTTTTTCACTTCTAATAGTGACATTTCAGACCTCTACTGCCTTGTCTGTGGTATCGAATCATGCCAAAGGCACCATTCATCACCTGAATGAATCCGTTCAAATTCAGAATAATACTCTGAAATCTTAATGCGGAAATAATTTGGCAAAAATCACACAAAAAAGCAACAATTAAAGTATATTCCGCCGAAAAAACATTAAATAAACGCACAATTAGCGAATAAAAATGCATTAACAAGTATTTAACCATTTTCATATCACACTATTTTTGTGCGTCATGCACCAATAAAACTAGAAAAATGCTCTAAAAGTAAACATGAGCTAAACAAGATCATTAACCATATTATTCATGTGTATTTATTAACATTTAACAAACAATATCATATGCAAAAAGTGTTTTTTCAACATAAAAAACTATTAATAAAATAGTCGGCAAATACAAAAAGCCAAACTTAGGAAGAGAAAGGATAGGTCAAAACGTGAACAAAACAGCAAAACCACACAAATCCTGCTCCAACGCAGAATATGCGCCACTTAAGCGGTTTATTGACTAAGCAAAGGAAAGTACCGCTATCCTCATTCGTACGTCATAAGAAAACTCGCCGGTTTTAACCCTTTACGACACAATTGAGAGTGGGATAATAGATGAACAGTGTCAAAGCCAAGCCGTAAATAAAAGGAGCCCCTGTGCTTAAAGCGATTTTTTTTGATATGGACGAGACTTTATGTGCAACGTCACAAGCCGATAAAGTTGCAGGACAAGCGTTTACAACTTGGATTCATAAGACCTATCCACAAGTTACCGAGCCAAAAGCGTTTTTGCAGCGCTACTTGCAGGGTGTATACAAAAAGCTGAATGCTGAGTTCCCTCACCTTGTGGCTCTGCTACCCGATGAAAATGCCTTCCGTTGTGGCCTGATCCAAAACATCTTGGCGGAGCAAGGCGTCAGCATCACTGCAAAAGAGGCTCAACAAGCTCAAGACTACTTTGACTCTGCACGTATGGGCGCGTTCACCTTCTTCCCTGGTGTAAAAGAAATGCTCAGCGACCTTCGTCAACATTACAAACTCGTCGTGATCACTAACGGTCCGATTTTTTCTCAACACCCTAAATTAAACGCGACACAAATGAGCAACTGGGTGGACCATATTATTGTGGGAGGAGAAGAGCCAGAAGAGAAACCTGCTACAAGTATTTTCCAAAAAGCGCTCGACTTGGTCGAAGTAAAACCAGAAGAGGCTCTACACGTGGGCGACTCTTTACCTGCTGACATTGCTGGCGCTAACAATATGGGCATTTTGAGTGTGTGGGTGAATGCGACAGGCGCAAGCAACTCAACGGATATAACGCCAAGTTTTGAAATCCAAGAAACGGTAGACCTGAAAGAAATCCTTAAAACACTCGCCCAATAAAAGCAGCGGATTAGAAAACTACAAAACCCCAGACACTGCTCTGGGGTTTATTTTGTCAGCTCGAAAAGCATTTGGATCATAGGTGGTCAAAAGCCCCTAGAGCTGTACACTTTTGGGAAAAATTGAAATGGAATGCCGATTCTTTTCAGGAGATATGCAAAAAAGCCCCAGTCTTTCGACTGAGGCTCTAAATAGCGGTCGGTGAAGAGCCGAATTCTAACTTCAGGCGAACCCCACTTGGGTTCAAATCCATTGATACATTACCGACTAATACAGTCCAAGCGAGATCATAAACTCTAAAACGACGAAAGCCTGCTAAAAAGCAGGCTTTCTAATAGTGGTCGGTGAAGAGGGATTCGAACCCCCGACCCTCTGGTCCCAAACCAGATGCGCTACCAAGCTGCGCTATTCACCGAACTGTATTTGCTGATTTTCTCAAATCAGACAGGACACTTCAACTAAGAAGTCACCTTAATTAATGGGGTGGCTAACGAGATTCGAACTCGCGACCACCGGAATCACAATCCAGGGCTCTACCAACTGAGCTATAGCCACCATCAATTTTTGCTGTTTACCGCTCTATTAGAGCCATAAACTAAATAGTGGTCGGTGAAGAGGGATTCGAACCCCCGACCCTCTGGTCCCAAACCAGATGCGCTACCAAGCTGCGCTATTCACCGACGATGTTTTATCTTGATTGAATCAAGATTGGGAGCAATGCTACCGCATTCAATCTAAAAAAGAAAGAATGGGGTGGCTAACGAGACTTGAACTCGCGACAACCGGAATCACAATCCGGGGCTCTACCAACTGAGCTATAGCCACCACTGATTTTTACCGATGTATCCTCCGAGGCAATGGTACGCCCGAAAGGATTCGAACCTTCGACCTTTGGCTCCGGAGGCCAACGCTCTATCCAACTGAGCTACGGGCGCATGCCCTATCGGCGGAGTGGAATAATACGGATATCACACTATGCCGTCTAGTACTTTTTTTACTTTTTTTATCGTTTGGTCTCTTTTTCGACAGTTATCTTCCGTTAAAGTGGATTTTTGATGTGATTCACGCCCTGTCATGGATAACTTGTTGTTTATTGCAACAAGTTATCGGGATATAATCACCCATTATTTACATTGATTTAACAGCTGCAACCAAGTTGTCTAATCATTCTATGCCATTCAGTGGAATTTAATGATTTCTCTGCTCGGCATTAATACTCTAACTATATAAATAGGTAAGTCACTTACCTCGGGAATGTGAAGTGGGTTTAATGGATATGTCTCGACAAATGATTAGCGTTTTGTTCGCTGCCTTAACGTTTTCTACGGCAGCTTTAGCTTCTGACATCAGCCAAACTGAATACGATGCGATCGCAGAACGCATCCAACCTGTCGGTGATGTTTATCTAGCGGGTTCTGAGCCAGTGAAAGAAGAGCCAACCGGTCCACGTGATGGCGCCACAGTTTATGGTACTTTTTGTATTGCTTGTCACGCATCTGGTGTAAACGGCGCACCTAAAACAGGTAATGCCGATGATTGGGCACCACGTATTGCACAAGGCAAAGATACGTTAGTGAAGCACGCATTAGAAGGCTTCAATGCGATGCCAGCCAAAGGAACCTGTATGGACTGTTCTGACGATGAAATCATCGCAGCAATTGACCACATGATTGAAGGTCTATAAGTAAAGACATCAACGAAAAAGGCTTGCCAGTTGGCAAGCCTTTTTGTTTTTAGTCAGTGAGAACAGGGTTACTTTACTTCTTAAACATTGCTCGAATATTGGCAATGTGTGCTTGACCTTTCGCCATACGCTCTTCTGCTGATACTGGCTTTTTGTTTACTTCCCATTCAACGTCATCAAATGGCAACTCATCCAAAAAGCGGCTTTGAGTCGGTTTGATCAACTCGCCGAACTGCCGACGCTCTTTGCACATAGTGAAAGTCAGTTCACGTTGCGCGCGAGTAATACCAACGTACATCAGGCGACGCTCTTCTTCCACGTTATCTTCATCAATACTGGTTTGGTGCGGTAAAATACCTTCTTCGGACCCAATTAAGTATACATATGGGAACTCAAGGCCTTTTGATGCGTGCAAGGTCATCAGTTGTACTGCATCACTGTCTTCATCTTCTTCACCGCGCTCCATCATGTCACGCAAGGTCAAACGTTGAACGACTTCTTTTAACGTTTTCTCTTCTTGATCGTAGTTGTCACCCTCTAGGTCCGCCACTATCCATGAATAAAGATCAGAAACGTTCTTCATTCGCATTTCAGCGGCTTTCGGACTTGCTGAAGTTTCGTATAGCCAATCTTCATAATGGATATCACGAACTAGCGAACGAACCGCTTCGACGGTATCACCACGCTCAGCTTGATCAGCAATCGCCACTAGCCATTGGGTGAAACGACGCAGGTTTTCTAGGCCACGTCCCGTTAGGTGCTGTTCGAGCCCCATTTCAAAGCTCGACTCAAACAGGCTCTTCCCTCGCATATTGGCATAACTGCCTAACTTCTCTAACGTTACTGGGCCAATTTCACGTCGTGGAGTATTCACAATGCGCAAAAATGCATTGTCGTCATCCGGATTAACCAAAACGCGCAAATACGCCATGATGTCTTTAATCTCTGCGCGCGCAAAAAACGAGGTGCCGCCAGAAATTTTATACGGTACACGGTTTTGCATCAGAGACTTTTCAATCAAACGTGATTGGTGGTTACCACGGTATAGAATCGCATAATCTTTATATTCGGTACGGTTTAGGAACTTATGCGCAATTAGTTCACCCGTTACGCGCTCTGCTTCATGCTCTTCATTTTTAGCCAACAACACTTTGAGTTTTTCACCGTCAGGAATTTCAGAGAACAAGGACTTCTCATAGACGTGAGGGTTGTTAGCTATCAAAATGTTGGCCGCACGCAGGATTCGACTCGTTGAACGGTAGTTTTGCTCTAGCTTAATCAAACGCAAATTTGGATAATCTTCACCCAGCAACACGAGGTTCTGAGGTTTCGCACCACGCCATGAATAAATAGACTGATCGTCATCCCCTACAACCGTCAATCGCCCACGTTCTCCGACAATTAATTTGACCAGCTCATACTGACTCGTGTTGGTATCTTGATACTCGTCAACCAGTAGGTAACGGATACGATTCTGCCAACGCTGACGAACATCTTCATGATTACGTAAGAGTAAAACGGGCATCAAAATTAGGTCATCAAAATCGAGCGCGTTATAGGCTTTCATTTGCTTTTGGTACATATCAAAACAGAACGCAAACAATTGTTGCTGTTCACCTTGCGCACGCGCTTTGGCTTGCTCTGGCGTCAACATGTCGTTTTTCCAGTTGGAAATACAACTCAGAAGCTGACGTAGCAGATCTTTATCACCATCAAGCTGCTTTTCGGTAAGTTCTTTGAGCAGCGCTAGCTGGTCTTGGTCATCAAACAGTGAGAAGCCCGATTTCAACCCTAAATGCTTGTACTCACGCTTGATGATGTTCAATCCTAAAGTGTGGAATGTTGATACCATCAAACCTTTAGACTCACCTTTCCCTAACGTTTGACCTACACGCTCCTTCATTTCACGTGCTGCTTTGTTGGTAAACGTCACCGCAGCAATGTTACGCGCTTTGTAACCACATTGCTGAACCAGATAAGCGATTTTATTGGTAATAACACGAGTTTTGCCCGAGCCAGCACCAGCTAGCACTAGGCATGGACCAGACACGTATTTCACGGCTTCATCTTGACTAGGGTTCAGCTTCATAGAAATTCTCTGCGGGTGATGAATGTGGCGCCTATGATAAAGGGGTGGCCTCGTGAAAGCTATGCTGATTTCTTGTAATTTTCACACCAATTAAGTGCAATATTCTGTTGCATAAATGGCGGGTATTTAAGCTATAATGAATGAACGTTCATTCACTAAAGGGTGACATTATGAAGGATAACCCTGCTGTAGATAAACGAGAACAAATCTTAGTCGCTGCTGAACAACTCATTGCTGAATCTGGCTTTCAAGGGCTTTCCATGCAAAAGCTCGCCAATGAGGCAGGTGTCGCAGCAGGGACGATTTACCGTTATTTCTCAGATAAAGAACATCTTTTAGAGGAACTACGCCTTAACGTTGCTAAGCGTGTTGCTACTGCGGTGCAACTAGGTGTTAGTGAAGAGATGCCTTTAAAACAGCGTTATCGAACCATGTGGCTCAATATTTGGAATCTAGCGAGCTCGAACTTAAGTGCGATCAGCAACCGGGTCCAATATGAATCTTTACCCTGTTCAAATAGTAGCAAAGCTCGGGAACTTGAGAGACAAATGTTTGCCCAAGTAGATCTTCTTTTTAATCAGGGTAAAGACGAGGGAGTATTCAAGCTTCTCGATAACGAAGTACTTTCTGGATTAAGTTTTGAGGCAAGTGTTGCACTTGCTCGGAAACACGCTTTGGGATTTTATCAACTGGATAAGACGGCATTAGAGGCCGCTATTGAAGCCAGTTGGGATGCAATTATTAAACACTAACTTGGAGTTCTTAATAGAATGAAAAAGTGGACTTTCTTTATGTTACTTATCGCCGTTCTCTTGTTCGGCAGCGTGATAGGTTTCAATTTATTTAAGCAACAAAAGATCGCTGAATACATGGCAAACCGTCCTGAACCTGAGTTCCCAGTAACCGTGACAGAAGTGCAAGCGGTGGATTGGGTACCAGTCATCGAAGCAATTGGTTTTATCGAGCCAAACCAAGGCGTGACGGTAGCAAATGAGACCAGCGGTGTTATCGATAAAATCGCGTTTGATTCCGGTACTCAAGTTAAATCGGGTCAGCCATTAGTGTTGCTTGATTCTGAAGTCGAAAAAGCAAATTTGAAGAGCTCGCAAGCTAAGTTGCCAGCGGCAGAAGCGAAATACAAACGCTACCAAGGGCTATTCAAAAAAGGCTCTATTTCTAAAGAAGCGTATGACGAAGCAGAAGCAAACTACTTCTCCTTAAAAGCGGATATTGAAAGCCTGAAAGCGACCATCGACCGACGCGAAATCAAAGCGCCATTTGATGGTGTGGTAGGTATTCGTAACGTGTACCTCGGTCAGTACCTACAGGCGGGCACCGACATTGTTCGCCTTGAAGATACCAGCGTGATGCGCTTGCGCTTCACCGTGCCACAAACCGATATTTCACGTATCAATATCGATCAAGAAGTGGATATCTTTGTTGACGCTTATCCAGACCAACCTTTCAAAGGGTCTATTTCTGCGATTGAACCAGCTGTAAACGTACAAAGTGGTTTGATTCAAGTTCAAGCGGATATCCCTAACAGTGACGGCAAACTGCGTAGTGGTATGTTCGCGCGTGCAAACATCATTCTGCCTAAATTAGAAAATCAGGTCACTCTACCTCAAACCGCGATCACATTTACGCTGTATGGCGACAATGTTTACATCGTAACAGAAGAAGATGGCGAAAAACGCGTTAAGCAGCATGTGGTAAAAGTTGGCGAACGCTCTAAAGATATCGCACACATTCTAGAAGGCGTGAAGCCAGGTGATGTAGTGGTGACATCGGGTCAAGTCCGTTTGAGTAACCATGCGAAAGTAAGCATTGTCGAAAGCGATGCAACTACCCCACCTGCTGAAACACCAATGCTTTAAGTTGGAGGCATCATGCGCTTTACAGATGTTTTTATAAAACGTCCAGTTTTAGCGGTATCGATCAGCTTTTTGATTGCATTGCTTGGTTTGCAAGCGGTGTTCAAAATGCAGGTTCGTGAATACCCTGAAATGACGAATACGGTGGTCACCGTGACCACCAGTTACTACGGTGCAAGTGCCAACTTGATCCAAGGCTTTATTACTCAGCCATTGGAGCAAGCGGTAGCGCAAGCCGATAATATTGATTACATGACTTCGCAATCGGTACTGGGTAAATCGACCATTACTGTCAACATGAAGTTGAATACTGACCCAAATGCGGCGTTGTCTGACATTCTGGCGAAAACCAACTCGGTACGTTCACAGCTACCAAAAGAAGCCGAAGACCCAACCGTAACCATGTCGACAGGTTCGACAACGGCGGTACTGTACATCGGCTTTACGAGTGACGAGTTATCTTCAAGCCAGATCACTGACTACCTTGAGCGTGTAATCAACCCGCAGTTGTTCACCGTAAACGGTGTGTCCAAAGTTGACCTGTATGGTGGTATGAAGTACGCACTGCGCGTATGGCTAGATCCTGCCAAAATGGGCGCTTTGAAGTTGACCGCAACCGATGTGATGAGCGTTCTTAACGCCAACAACTACCAATCTGCAACCGGTCAAGCGACGGGTGAGTTCGTGCTTTATAACGGTAGCGCAGATACTCAGGTATCAAACGTTGCTGAACTTGAAGCATTGGTCGTGAAAACTGGTGAAGGGGATGTCATCCGCCTAGGTGATATCGCTAAAGTAACGCTAGAGAAGAGTCACGACGTTTATCGCGCAAGTGCAAACGGTCAAGAAGCTGTGGTTGCAGCGATCAACGCAGCGCCAAGTGCTAACCCAATCAACATTGCAGCAGACGTACTTGAACTGTTGCCTCAGCTTGAGCGCAACCTACCAAGTAACATCAAAATGAACGTAATGTACGACTCAACTATCGCCATCAACGAATCGATTCACGAAGTAGTGAAAACGATTCTTGAAGCAGCAGTAATCGTACTTGTGGTTATCACACTGTTCCTGGGCTCATTCCGCGCGGTAATCATTCCTATCGTGACCATTCCACTTTCATTGATTGGTGTGGCAATGGTGATGCAGGCAATGGGGTTCTCTTGGAACTTGATGACGCTACTGGCGATGGTGCTTGCCATCGGTCTGGTGGTGGATGACGCGATCGTTGTACTAGAAAACGTTGACCGTCACATCAAAGAAGGGGAATCGCCATTCCGAGCTGCAATTATTGGTACGCGTGAAATTGCGGTTCCAGTTATCGCGATGACATTGACGCTAGGTGCAGTGTACGCGCCGATCGCATTGATGGGTGGTATCACCGGTTCATTGTTCAAAGAGTTCGCTTTGACACTGGCAGGTTCAGTATTCGTATCCGGCATCATCGCTTTGACACTATCACCAATGATGTGTTCGAAGATGCTGAAGGCGAACGAGAAGCCAAGCAAGTTTGAGCAAAAAGTTCACCATATCCTTGATGGCATGACCACTCGTTACGAAGGCATGTTGAAAGCGGTAATGGCTCATCGTCCGGTTGTTATTGCGTTTGCAATCATTGTATTTGCAAGCTTACCGGTCTTGTTCAAGTTTATTCCTAGCGAACTAGCACCATCTGAAGATAAAGGTGTGGTCATGCTGATGGGTACTGCCCCATCAAACGCGAACTTGGACTATATCCAAAATACCATGGATGACGTAAACCAAATACTCTCAGATCAACCGGAGGTGGAATACGCACAGGTCTTTAATGGTGTACCAAACTCAAACCAAGCGTTTGGCCTAGCAACATTGAAGCCTTGGAGTGAACGAGAGGCAAGCCAATCTGAAATCACGAAACGTGTGGGTGGCCTAGTATCAAGTGTGCCTGGTATGTCTGTCACTGCATTCCAAATGCCAGAGCTTCCAGGTGCAGGCTCAGGTCTACCTGTTCAGTTTGTAATTACAACACCAAATAGCTTCGAGAGCTTGTTTACTATCGCTAGCGATATTCTAACCGATGTTGCAAGTAGCCCAATGTTTGTCTATTCCGACCTGGATTTGAACTACGATTCAGCAACGATGAAGATCAAGATCGATAAAGACAAAGCGGGTGCCTACGGTGTGACTATGCAAGACATTGGCATCACTCTCAGCACCATGATGGCAGATGGTTATGTAAACCGAATCGACCTGAATGGTCGCTCGTATGAGGTGATACCTCAAGTTGAGCGTAAATGGCGTCTAAACCCAGAATCGATGAAGAACTACTATGTACGCTCTGTGGATGGTAAAGCGGTTCCATTAGGCAGTCTGATTACAATCGATGTGGTGGCTGAGCCTCGCTCTTTGCCACACTTCAACCAGCTAAACTCAGCGACTGTGGGTGCAGTACCATCACCTAGTGTTGCTATGGGTGACGCAATCGACTGGTTTGAAAATATTGCACAAACCAAACTGCCTGCAGGATATAACCACGATTACATGGGCGAATCTCGTCAGTTTGTAACGGAAGGTAGTGCCTTGTATGCAACCTTCGGTCTTGCACTTGCGATCATCTTCCTCGTTCTGGCGATTCAATTTGAATCACTCCGCGATCCTATTGTCATCATGGTATCTGTTCCTCTGGCAATATGTGGTGCCTTGATCGCATTGGCCTGGGGTACGGCCTCGATGAACATCTACTCGCAGGTTGGTTTGATAACGCTGGTCGGCCTAATAACCAAGCACGGTATCTTGATCTGTGAAGTCGCCAAAGAAGAGCAGTTACATAATAAACTGTCTCGTATTGATGCGGTGATGGAAGCTGCGAAAGTGCGTCTTCGCCCTATCCTAATGACCACTGCAGCGATGATCGCAGGTCTGATCCCGCTGATGTACGCAACAGGTGCAGGTGCCGCGCAACGTTTCAGTATCGGTATCGTCATCGTTGCTGGCCTTGCAATCGGTACACTGTTCACACTATTCGTACTACCTGTGATTTACAGCTACCTAGCTGAAAAACACAAACCTCTGCCAGTATTTGTTGAAGACAAAGACTTGGAGAAGTTAGCGCGAGTTGACGAAGCGAAAGCAGCTCATCGTGAATTAGCGGATAACAGATAAGCTATTAAGGCATTCAAAAAGGTCACTTCGGTGGCCTTTTTTATTGCCGCTCTCTTTTTTGCCATCTAAGTGGCGACTTTCACGTATCATTTACTTAAAATGAGGACAAATCAAAAGGAGTTTTAGCCACTATGTTTGACCCAAAGAAATTAGAGCAAATTGCTAAACAGATTCACGACTCAATGCCTCAACCTGTAAAAGAATTGGGCTCTGATGTCGATCAGAAAGTTCGTCAAGTAATCCAAGGCCAGCTAAACAAGCTAGATGTTGTAAGTCGCGAAGAGTTTGATGTTCAAACTCAAGTTTTACTACGTACACGTCAAAAGCTAACAGAAATGGAACAGAAGTTGGCGCAACTTGAAGAAAAGCTTGCTGAAAAATAAGTATCAAAGCGCTCCTCACAAAGGAGCGTTTTTCTTATCGGCGCGCAGATAAATCGGCTAAAAACAAAAAGGCTTGGTCAACGGCGACCAAGCCTTTTGATTAGATGTTGTGTTTTATTTTGTATTTATCACTCCAGTCTGCCTGGAGTTTATCTACTGCGTTACTTGAGACTAAGTAAATTACGCTGTATTAAGGTTTCATTTCTAGGAGAAGGCGCGGACTTTACGATAGTAAACGAGCACCTTCGACACCGAAATGGAGTCATTTAGCCGCCCACCGCGATACGCTTCATATCAGTCATGTAACCACGTAGCTCTTCACCGATGTACTCTACAGGGTGGTTACGGATTGTTTCATTCACAGCGATAAGAGTCGCGTTATCCACTTGGTTAGACGTTTCACCTAAACCTTTACCAATTACGTCAGTATTTACGGCTGGCATAAACTTCTCACGTAGAAGCGGCGTTGCTACGTTAGCGAACAGGTAGTTACCGTATTCCGCAGTGTCTGAGATAACCACGTTCATCTCGTATAAACGCTTACGTGCGATAGTGTTTGCGATAAGTGGCAGCTCGTGTAGAGACTCGTAGTAAGCAGACTCATCGATGATGCCAGATGCCGTCATCGCTTCGAATGCTAGCTCAACACCCGCACGAACCATAGCAACCATCAAGATACCGTTATCGAAGTACTCTTGCTCAGAGATTTCTACGTCAGTTTCTGGGTAGTTTTCGAAAGCAGTTTCACCTGTTTCTGCACGCCAGCCTAGTAGATTTGCATCGTCGTTTGCCCAGTCAGCCATCATAGTGCTAGAGAAGTGACCGGTGATGATGTCATCCATGTGCTTGTTGTATAGCGGACGCATCAGTTCTTTTAGCTCTTCAGAAAGCTCAAATGCTTTCACTTTTGCAGGGTTAGTTAGGCGATCCATCATGTGAGTGATACCACCAAACTTCAGTGCTTCAGTGATGGTTTCCCAACCGTATTGAAGAAGCTTACCAGCGTAGCCAGGATCGATACCATCAGCAATCATCTTCTCGTAACATACGATAGAGCCAGCCTGTAGCATGCCACAAAGGATAGTTTGCTCACCCATTAGGTCAGATTTCACCTCAGCAACAAAAGAAGACTCTAGACAGCCTGCACGGTGACCACCTGTTGCTGCAGCCCAAGCTTTCGCGATATCCCAACCTTCACCTTTTGGGTCGTTCTCTGGGTGAACAGCGATAAGAGTCGGTACACCGAAACCGCGCTTGTATTCTTCACGAACTTCCGTACCTGGACATTTAGGTGCAACCATTACTACCGTTAGGTCTTTACGGATTTGCATGCCTTCTTCAACAACGTTGAAACCGTGAGAGTAACCTAGTGCTGCGCCTTCTTTCATTAACGGCATTACCGTCTCAACAACGTTTGTGTGCTGCTTATCTGGAGTAAGGTTTACTACTAGATCAGCTTGTGGAATTAGCGTTTCGTAGCTACCTACCTCAAAACCGTTGTCTTTTGCGTTTTTGAATGACTGGCGTTGCTCATCAATCGCGGCTTGGCGAAGCGCATAAGCAACGTCTAGACCAGAGTCGCGCATGTTCAGACCTTGGTTAAGACCTTGAGCACCACAACCTACAATGACCACTTTCTTACCTTTCAGATAATCCGCTTCTGAAGCGAACTCACTGCGGTCCATAAAACGACAACGACCTAATTGGTCCAACTGCTCGCGCAAGTTTAGGGTATTGAAATAATTAGCCATCTGGGTGCTCCTTTGAGATTCTTCCATTGAGGTCAGTAATTGCCTTACCGAATAACTTCATACTAAAACAGACATGAGATTGCTTAAAGTGATATATTCACAATTAGTTATTGCAATTTATGCAACATGGAAATGAAAATTTAATGAATATCAAAAGCCTGCAACTTTTCATTCATCTCTGTGAGAGTAAAAGTTTCGCCAAGACCGCAGCGGCAATGCATATTAGCCCTTCAGCCTTAAGCCGACAGATACAAAAATTAGAGGAGGAAACCAGCCAACAATTGTTTTTACGCGACAACCGTAGCGTTGATTTAACTATCCAAGGTAAAAAGCTAGTCCCAGTTGCCTTAAAGATTCTTGGCGAATGGCAGCAGTATCAGAGTCACCTGAAGGGAACCGAGGATGAATTGAAAGGAGAAATCCGTCTCTTTTGTTCTGTTACTGCAAGCTACAGCCATCTTCCGGAGCTAATCTCTGACTTTCGTATTCAGAACCCTTTCATTGAGTTCAAACTATCAACCGGCGATCCAGCTCAAGCGATCGACAAAATACTAGCAGATGAAGCCGATATTGCCATATCAGCCAAGTCAGAACAGATGCCAAATAAAATCGCATTTGAAACGATCAGTGAAATCCCACTTTCTGTCATCGTACCTGTTGGGGTTAGTGCGTTTGCTGAAGAGCTACAAAAAGAAAAACCAGACTGGTCGGTCATTCCATTCATACTCCCAGAAGCAGGAACGGCAAGGGACAGGGCCAATACTTGGCTCAAACAAATGAAAATAAAGCCAAAGATCTACGCACAAACCTCCGGACATGAAGCCATCGTAAGTATGGTTGCATTGGGGTGTGGAGTAGGTATCGCACCTGATGTTGTAATCAACAACAGTCCGGTAAGAGAAAAGATAAATCGTTTAAAAGTCTTACCAATTAAACCTTTTAAACTTGGTGTTTGCTGCAACAAAACTCAGCTGGAGAATCCGCTTGTTAAAGCCTTTTGGAAGGTTGCAGAGAGCAAGTATATCGCACCTTAGATGAACACTTTTTAGGTATAAAGTGGGCTAATTTTAAAACTCTATAGATGCAAAAAAGCCCGCTCTTTCGAGCGGGCTTCTTAAATTTAAAGCCTGGCGATGTCCTACTCTCACATGGGGAAGCCCCACACTACCATCGGCGCTATTTCGTTTCACTTCTGAGT